>CAJMSV010000090.1 GCA_905216175.1 uncultured bacterium
ACAGTCCTGCGCAAGACGAAGGCCACATTAAGTGGCCTTCTTTGCGTGCGGAACTCATATCGAGCAAAAGCCCAAGCGGCCCTCTCGGTTCAGCCAAGTTGACGTAGCTGAGATGCAGCATGAGGCCTGCTCACTCCTCGAAGTTCTTAGCGGAAATAATTTGAGCTGCAGCTGCGATTTACTTGCGATGGCGGTTGAGCTGCAACAAAGTTTTTATTGGACCTCGAACCCTATACTCGATGTTCGCTTTGTTCATTGAGTTACCCTTTGCATGAGGCCGGGACATATCGTCCCGCCCGCAGTTTCGCAGGCCGAAGGCCGAGAATGTTTGAGGACGGGATGATATGTCCCGGCCTCCCGGGAGAGTTACCTATGAATTACGCGAACATTAAGTATTTCGACATTGCTGATGGGGAAGGCGTTCGTACTTCTCTGTTTGTGAGCGGGTGCCGTCGTGGGTGCAAGAACTGCTTTAACTCTGTCGCGTGGGACTTTGCTGCGGGTGAGCCGTTCGACCGTGCCGTCGAGGACAAGATTATCGAGAGTCTCGACCATCCCTTTATCGATGGCCTGACGATTCTGGGCGGCGAGCCTATGGAGCCCGAGAATCAGGCGGGACTTGTTGACTTTATCGAACGCGTGCGTGCGGCCTATCCCGCGGGGTCGGGCAAGACCATTTGGTGCTTTACCGGCGACGTGCTCGAGGAGCTTATGCCGGGCGGTCGCCATCATACCGAGGCGACGGACCGTATCCTTGCCTGCCTCGATATGTTGGTGGATGGCCCGTTTGTTCAGGATCTGTACGATATCTCATTGCGTTTTAGAGGCTCGAGTAACCAGCGTGTGATCGATATGAACGCTACGCGCGACCGTGCTGAGCGCGAGGGTGTTGTGCTTTGCGACGCTGTGGAGCTTTGGCGGGACGATCCGGTCTATTCGACCCATACTATGTAGCTTGTGGCCGATGCCAAAGGGCGTGGTACCATAGCGCGAACGCAAAATCGGAAAAGTGAGGCCCAGATGGTCGATCAGGAAAAAGTCGAGGCCGCCATTAAGCTGTTGCTTGAGGGCATAGGCGAGGACCCAACTCGTGAGGGCCTGCTGGAGACCCCGGCGCGCGTTGCCCGTATGTATGGTGAGATCGCCGGTGGTATGGACCAGAGTGCCGAGGAGCACCTGTCCAAAACCTTTGCCGTCGCTTCGAACGATTTGGTTATCGAGCGCGACATCACGTTTTACTCGCTGTGCGAGCATCATCTGCTGCCGTTTTACGGCAAGGCTGCCATTGGCTATATCCCCAACGGCCGTGTCGCAGGGCTTTCCAAGCTCGCCCGCACGGTTGAGGTTTATGCCCGCCGTCTACAGCTGCAGGAGCAGCTGTGTGCGCAGGTTGCCGACGCTCTCATGGATTATCTCGCTCCCCAGGGAGCGATTGTGCTCATGGAAGCCGAGCATATGTGTATGACCATGCGCGGCGTGCAAAAGCCTGGCACCAAGACCGTGACGCTCGCTCGCCGCGGCGTCTTTGAGACCGATCCCGCGCTCGAGGAGCGTTTCTTTAGGATGCTGGGACGCTAACTATGAGAGTCGTCAACGACTTTGCATCGAAGACCGATGAGGGGACGTCGCGTCGCGGCTTTATGGCTTCGGGCTTGGCCCCCTTTGGTGCCATGCCTCGCATTGATTACATTTGTGCCAACGGGCTGTTCCGGCGGCATCTGGGCAACATTGCGCAGTTGGAATCGGGGCGCATCTTCTGCCGCCACGGTATTGACCATCTGCTCGATGTCTCTCGCATTATGTGGATCAAGAATCTCGAGGAGCAGCTCGAATTTGACCGCGAGGTCATCTACGCCACGGCACTTCTTCACGATATCGGCAAAGATGAACAGTATGAATCGGGTATATCCCATGATGTTGCAAGCGAACGCGTCGCTGATGCGATTCTCGGCGGCATGCCCGATGACGTGGCGTTTGAGCCGGCCGATGCCGCAGCCATTAAGACGGCCATTCTGGGCCATCGAAAGCTGCGCGTGAACAGCCAACCGCTTGAGCGTCTGCTCTATGCAGCCGACAAAGCGTCGCGCGCCTGCTTTGCATGCCCCGCGCGCAATGCTTGCAACTGGAGCGATGATAAAAAGAACCTGTCGATTCGCGTGTAGTTAGTTTGCGCGGTCGGGGTTCTAAACGAAGGAGACGATCGCGATGAGCAACAAGAAACTGCCCGAGAATGCAACCAAGACTGAAGGCGCCGAGCTCGCCCGCCGTGGAAGGGGCGAAATATCCACCGCAACGGCGGTGCCCCACGTGAGCTATGACGACCTTCGCCATGCCGACCGCATCACCGTTGAAGGTCTTGAGGTTTTTGCTAACCATGGCGTGTATCCCGAAGAGAACGCGCTGGGCCAGAAGTTCATCGTGTCCTTGGTACTCTATGCCGACCTGCGTGCAGCGGGGGAGCACGATAACCTGGACGCCTCGATTGACTATGGCTCGGTGTGCCACGATGTCGATGGCTATCTGCGCGAGCATACGTTTAAGCTCATCGAGGCTGCAGCTGAGGGTGTGGCCTCGATGCTGCTGCGTCGTTACCCCTTGCTGCTTGGCGTGCGCGTTAAGCTCGATAAGCCTTGGGCGCCCGTCGGTCTTCCCCTGGCAAGCTGCGGTGTCGAGATCGAGCGCGTGCGCTAACCGGTTCTAATACGTCTCTATGGGTGGCTGCTTGAGCCGCTGGGACAGTGCTCTATTGTTGGGGCAGTACGTGTCGAGCAGGGCGTGAAACCGCTGATTGTGGCTTGGCTCGAGCAGGTGGACGAGCTCGTGGGCGACAACCATGTCAAGGCACTCGACGGGGTAGGCGGCAAGTTCTCGTGCGATGCGAATGGCGCCGGTTTTGGGCGTGCATGATCCCCAGCGCGTTTTCATGCTGCGCACGGAAACGCGGGAAACGGCGACACCCATTGCGATTTCGTATGCGTGCACCATATCACGCAGCGCCGATGTGACTTCGGACGTATAGAGCTGGTCAATATGGGCTTGGATCTCACTGGGCGTTAAGCCGTCGAGGGGCGCGTTCCACTTGGCCTGCGGACGTTCGTCTGGCTCGTCGGTACCCATAAAGCTTGCGAACGTGGCTTGTTTGGGCCGCGGTGCGGGTGACTTAAAGTTGTGATCGAGCGCATCTTGTACCGTGATGGGCTTGCCCCAAAGTGCAATGATGGACGAGGGGCTGAGCGGCTCTCGCGCCGTCGCCTGACGTTGCTCGCGCTGGGCAAGCCGGCTGATAATCCAGGCGCTGTTGCGCTTCACAAACGCTTCGATACGCTCGCGGCTGGCGCCGAGCGGTGCGCTGGCGTGGACCTCACCGCTCGATGTGACGCGCAGGTTGAAGTTTTTGACGCGCTTTTTGGTAACGACGACGGGGATGGGAGTCCCATCCGGTTGGGGTAGGAAAAGCGTAAATTGCTGCGTCAAAAGTGGTCCTTCAGATTGGGGACGGGCCGGCATGTCGACCGTTCGGCATGCCGGCCCGCTCAGGGGATGTGAAATTAATAACGCTCAAAGAAGGCAAGGGCATTATCGCTGCAGAGCTTCTGCATCACGGTCTTGCCAAAGTGCTTGGAGAGCATGTTCTGGAACTCGGGCATCTTGCTGGCATCGGAGAGGAAGGCGGGCACCGTGGCACCGTCCCAGTCGCCGCCGAGCGCGATGACGTCCTCGCCGCCCAGGTCGAGCCAGTGCTCGATATGTGCCGCCAGCTGGTCGAAGGTGACGTCTGCGGCTGTCTTGTCGGTTGCGTCGTTGGAAAGGAACTCGCTGCAGTAGTTGAGGCCGACGATGCCACCCATGTCGCGAATGGTGCGGAACTGGTCGTCGGTGAGGTTGCGCTTAACGCCGCAAACTGCACGAGAGTTGGAGTGGCTGGCGACGAAGGGACGTGTGGCGTGGGCGACAACCTCGTCAAAGCACTCATCGTTGAGGTGGGAGACGTCAAGCACCATGCCGGCGTGCTCCATCTGCGTAAGTGCCTCGATGCCGGCGGCGGTGAGGCCGGCGTGGGTATCGTGTCCGCTCGCGAGCGGTCCCTGCGCATTCCAGCTGAGCGATGACATGAGTACGCCCAAGCTCTTGAGCACCTCGATCAGCGCGGGGTCCTCGGCAAAGAACGTGGCGTTTTCGATGGTGTGGATGCAGGCGACCTTGCCGTCTTTGAGCGCGGGGCGAATGTCTGCCGCGCTGCGTACGTTGACCATGCGGTCGTGGTTGAGCATTGCCTGGCCGCTCATATGCGCCATGATCTGCGCCTGGAAGCGCGCGGCGTGGGCGGTGGGAATCTCATCGGGGACAAACGTGGCGAAGCACTGTGCCCATGGCGTGTTGCCGATCTTTGCGAGCGAGATGGCGCAGGCGTTGCCCTCGATGAGGTCGAAATCTTGCGGATGCGTTTCGTCGCCGGGGAAATAACCGTCGGTGCCGGCGGTAAAGCGCAGGTCGAGATCGAGCGTGGCCCAGCCGATGCGGTCGGCGGTGTCGCAGTGTAGGTCAAATACGGGATATGCCATGGTTCCTCCGGTTGCAGCGTTTCTTTGCAAACTGTCATTGAATTGTATGACTAGGGTATAGTTAGCGCCATATGTTCACGGCGGCCCGCGTTGTGCGCCGCCCTTATCACGGAGGTTACCATGTCCAACCAGGGCAAGAAGGTCAAGACTCATTATCGCGGCACGCTCGACGACGGCACGCAGTTCGATAGCTCCTACGATCGCGGCGAGCCGCTGGAGTTCACCTGCGGCGCCGGTCAGATGATCAAGGGCTTCGACGCCGCTGTTGTCGACATGCAGATGGGCGAGAAGAAGACCGTGCACATCCCGGCTGCCGATGCCTACGGCGAGCACAATCCCGAGATGGTTATTACCTTCCCGGCCGAGCAGGTTCCCAACATCGAGCAGATCGAGAAGGGCATGAAGCTCTTCCTGTCCACGCCGAGCGGCATGCCTGTCCCCGCCGTCGTCATCGACGTAACGCCCGAGGCTGTGACGCTCGATGCCAACCACGAGCTTGCCGGCAAGGACCTCAACTTTGATATCGAGCTCGTCGAGGTCGAGGGTTAGAGCATGCCTGAGCGCTTGGTTTCGACGACATGCTTGGGAAATCTCAACGATCCGTCCTATGAACTTCTGCTTCGCCGGAAGCTGGGCGGCGTCTTTGAAGTTGACGAGCTACTGCTCGATTGGGACCAGGCTGATGTATGCGCGTTTGTGGGCGTGACGGAGCTGGGGCGCACGGTCGATGTTCGGCTGGATACTGCCGACGGCGGTCGTTTTGTCGACGGCGACGTGCTCGCCGTCGACCGTTCGGGCGTGGTGCCCGTGGCGGTTGTCGTGCGCCTGCGCAGCGCCGAGGTTTATTTGGTCGAAGTTGACCGCATGGACCCGATTGCGCTCGCGCATGCGTGCTGGGAGATCGGCAATATGCATGCGCCGCTTTTTCGAGGCGATTCGGACGAGTATACCGTGCGCATGTATACGCCGGTGCAGCCTGTTTTGGGCCGCATGCTCCGGGGCGTCGAGGGCGTTCGGCTCTCGACGGTTACCCGTGAACTCGATTCGGACCGGCGCTTTGCGTCGAGTGCGGCGGATGCCGTTGTGAGTATGGCACCAGACTTTACGATCGTAAAGAAGGCGCGCGGTTAACGTGCGTATAAGTAAGGCGGACTTTGAGAGACAACTATTCAAAGTCCGCCTTTCTGTTGATGAGATGCTGTGGGGGAGCATATGGGTCTTGAAGGAATCAAGCTGATTGCATGCGATTTGGACGGCACGTTGCTGCATCCGGGGGAGCGCGAGCCGCGTTCCGAGGCCTTTGAGCTCATCGATGAGCTGCATCGTCGCGGTATCGTGTTTATGCCGGCGAGCGGCCGTCAATATGCGAGCTTGCGCTATCTGTTTGCCCCGGTGGCCGATGAGCTCGCCTATGTATGCGAAAACGGAGCCCTGGTGATGAGCGAGGGACGTGCCGTTGTCAAGCGTTCCATGGAGCGTAGCCTTGCTATGGATATCGCGAATGCCGTGGTTGCGTATCCCCATGCCGACGTGACCCTTTCGTGTGAGGGACACCTCTACACCATGAGCGGCAACGATGCGTTCGTCGATCATTTGCGCTATGAGGTCCACTGCGATGTGGCGGTGGTCGCCCGCCCCGAGGACATCGACGAGGACGTCATTAAGATTGCCTTCCAGACGCCCGAGGTGGATCAGCCGGCGGCCCTGGAGTATTTCGAGCGCCTCTTTAGCGACCGTGTTGACGTGATGACGTCGGGAACCGAATGGACGGACTTTATCGGTTTCGGTTCGGGCAAGGGCTCCGCGCTTGCCGATTACGGTCGCGCCCTGGATATTTCGCCCGATGAGATGATGGCGTTTGGCGATAACGAAAAAGACCGCGGCATGCTCAACGTCGTGGGCCATCCTTATCTCATGGAGAGCTGCAATCCCTCTATGCGTGGCATTAACGACCGCGTTCGCTACGTGCGCACGGTCGAAGAAGAACTGCGCCGCCTGCTCGCCGAGTAGACATTTGGGACATGCCTAGAAATCTATTTTTTGCTGCAAAGCGCGGAAAGGTGGATTTTAAGGCATGTCCCGAACATCTACCGGCAGTCGGGG
>CAJMSV010000091.1 GCA_905216175.1 uncultured bacterium
GCTTATGTCGGTTTTTGAGATTCTCCGGTGTGACTGGAGTTCAGACGTGTGCTCTTCCGATCTGTGCCAGTTCGCGTCACGGTACTCGCGATTGGTGCGGTCGCGCGAGAACCAGCCGCTCGAGGCGGTGTTGAGCAGCGCCTTGCGGTTCCAGGTCTCCTGGTCGCCGTAGCTGTTCGTGAGCTTCTCCCAGGCGTCGACGTAGCTGCGGAAGTCGGCCATAACCAGGTCGGGGTCGTTGTTGTTCATGAGCTCGTTGTAGATGCTCTCGAAGTTGCCCGAAAGACCCGCAAAGGTGTTGTCCTTGAGCTCGTCCATCACGCGGCCCAGGCGCTCGCGGTCGCCGTTGAGGGTATCCCATGCAAAGTAGCTGTTGGATGCCCAGAGCTGCTCGACCTCGGGAGCGGTCAGGCCAAAGATGGCCTCGTTCTCGCGGCCGGCCAGGTCGGCGATCTCGATGTTGGCGCCGTCGAGGGTGCCCAGCGTATTGGCGCCGTTCATCATGAGCTTCATGTTGGACGTGCCCGAGGCCTCCTTGCCGGCCGTGGAGATCTGCTCCGAGATCTCGGCGGCGGGGTAGATGAGCTGGGCGTTGCTCACACGGAAGTTGGGAATAAAACAGACCTTCATAACCTCGTTGACGCGGGGGTCGTTGTTGATGACCTCGGCCACCGAGTTAATGAGGCGGATGGTCTCCTTGGCGAAGGTGTAGCTCGAGGCAGCCTTGCCGCTAAAGATGAAGGTCGTCGGCGTCACGTGGAAGTTGGGATCGGCGATGCGACGGTTGTAGATGTCCATCACCTTCATGATGTTCATGAGCTGGCGCTTGTAGGCGTGGAAGCGCTTTACCTGAACATCGAAGACGGTGTTGGGGTCGATGACCAGACCGGTCTCGGCCTTAACGTAGGCGGCCAGGCGCTCCTTGTTGGCGCGCTTGGAGGCACCCACGGCCTTCAGAAACTCGGTGTCGTTCTGGAACTCCTTGAGCTTCTCCAGCTCAAAGGCGTCCTTGAGCCAGCCGTCGCCAATGGCCTCGGTCACGAGCTTGGCGTAGGTGGGGTTGGCCTCGGCAAAGAAGCGACGGTGCGAGATGCCGTTGGTCTTGTTGTTGAACTTCTCGGGCGTTAAGGCATAGAAGTCCTTGAGCACGATGTTCTTGATGATGTCGGAGTGAATCTTTGCCACGCCGTTGACGCTATGGCTGCAGATCACGGACAGGTTGGCCATGCGAATCTCGCCGTCCCACAGAATGGCGGTCTGGCGCAGGCGCTCCTGCCAACCCTCCTGCGTGGTGTCGAACGACTCATGCCAACGACGGCTGATCTCGTCGATGATCTGGTACACGCGGGGGAGGAGCTTGGAGAACGTGCCGATGGGCCACTTCTCCAGAGCCTCGGGCAGGATGGTGTGGTTGGTGTAGCTCACAACCTGCGTCACGATGTTCCAGGCGTCATCCCACTCGAGCTTCTTCTCGTCGATGAGGATACGCATGAGCTCAGGGCCGCACATGGCAGGGTGGGTATCGTAGGTATGGATGGCCACAAACTGCGGCAGCAGCTCCCAGTTTTCGCCGTGCTCCTTCTCAAAGGTGTCGAGCAGGCTGTAGATGCCGGCCGAGACAAACAGGTACTCCTGCTTCAGGCGCAGCAGACGGCCGTGCTCGCCGGCGTCGTTGGGGTAGAGGATGGCGCTGATGGCCTCGGCCTCGGCGCGCTCGGCGTCGGCCAGGGCGTAGTCGCCGCGGTTGAAAGCCTCCAGATCGAAGTGCTCCTCGACCGGCTCAGCGGCCCAGACGCGCAGCTTGTTGACGGTCTCGCCAGCATAGCCCACAACGGGGATGTCATAGGGAACGGCAAGGATGTCCTGCGTGTCCACCGTGCGGTAGAACGTGCGGCCGTTCTCCTCAAAGCCCTCGACGCGGCCACCAAACTTGATGGTAACGGCCTTGTCCTGACGGCGGACCTCCCAGGGATAGCCATGGGTGAGCCACTCGTCGGTAGCCTCGACCTGGCTGCCGTTGACGATCTCCTGCTTAAACAGGCCGTAGCGGTAGCGCATGCCGTTGCCGTAGCCGGCGATGCCCTCGGCTGCCATGGAATCCAGGAAGCATGCGGCAAGACGGCCCAGACCACCGTTGCCCAGAGCCGGATCGGGCTCCTGGTTCTCAATGACGGACAGATCGAAGCCCATGTCGTCGAGCGCCTCGGCGACCATGTCGCGCACGCCAAAGTTGAGCAGGTAGTTGTCGAGCAGGCGGCCGATCAAAAACTCGATCGAGAAGTAGTACACGCGCTTCTTGCCCTCGGCGGTGGCGCGGGCGTCGCTCTTGGTGGCAACGGTGCGTGCCTTCTCGGCCACGAGCTTGGCCAGGGCGTTAAAGCGGTCGAGGTCGCTGGCGGCCTCGATGCTCTTGCCGCTGATGCTCATGACGGCATCGCGATAGAGCTCGGTAAACTCCTGCTTGTTGTCGAAGATCTTATTCATACGTTCCTTTCCCCCGGGGATGTTTCTCCCGGAACGGTTATGACATGTATCCTACGCCCACGCGGGGCGGGTGATTACAGCGGTAACGTCTTTGTTACGCTTTCTTGGCGGGAGCCTTATCAGCAGTTGCCTTGGCCTTGGGAGCAGCCTTTTTGGGGGCTGCCTGCTTGGCCGTGGCCTTGGAAGCGGGCTTGGCGGTGGACTTGGTTGCCTTCCCCTTAACCGGAGCCTTCTTAGCAGCCGCGGCCTTGGGCTTCACCGAGGATGCACGCTTGCGCGTCGCCTTCTTGGGAGCCTCGACCACGGGCGGCTTGTAGCTACTGGGACCGCGACGCTTAAGCACCACGCCTGCCAGGCCGGGCATCTTAATCTCGATGGAGTCCATCTGCCCGTTCCAGGGATAGGGCTCGCTCGAGCAGGTGTAAGGCTCTTCGCCGGCATAGCCGCTTCCGCCAAACTCGGGACGGTCGGAATCGAAGATGACCTCCCAGTCACCCTCGCGCGGTACGCCCACGCGGAAGCTCTCGTAGCTCGCCGGGTCAAAGTTGATCAGTATCACCAGGTCGTCATCGACGTCCTCGCCCTGACGCACAAAGCTCACGATGGACTGCTTGGAGTTGTCCGCGTCGATCCAGGTAAAGCCGTCGTCGGTGTAGCCGCGCTCGTACAGGGCGGGCTCGGCGGTGTACAGGTGGTTGAGCGCCTTGATAAATGCCTGATGATGACGGTGGGTCTCGTACTCCTCGGTCAGGAACCACTGGATAGACTCGTAGTAGCGCCATTCAATAAACTGGCCGATCTCGTTGCCCATAAAGTTGAGCTTGGCACCGGGGTGCGTCATCTGGTAGAAAGCCAGCGTACGCAGGCCGGCAAACTGACGCCACCAGTCGCCCGGCATGCGGCCAATGAGCGAACACTTGCCGTGCACGACCTCGTCGTGGCTCAGCGGGCAAATAAAGTTCTCGGTAAAGGCGTACATGATGGAGAACGTCAGCAGACCGTGGTTGCCGGGGCGCCACGGAAAATCGGTCTGCATGTAGTGCAGGGTGTCGTTCATCCAGCCAATGTCCCACGTGTAGTGGAAGCCCAGGCCGCCGTCCTGCGGCGGATAGGTCACGAGCGGCCACGCGGTGGACTCCTCGGCCATCATCATCACGTCGGGGCAGTGCGCCTCCACGGCGCAGTTGACCTGGCGGATAAACGCGCTGGCGTCCAGGTCCTCCTCGGTTCCGTACTTGTTGAACTTCTTTTGGCCCGGATCGTCGATGCCAAAGTTAAGGTACAGCATGCTGGATACGCCGTCCATGCGGATGCCGTCCACGTGGAAGTTCTCGAGCCAGTACAGCACGTTGGAGACCAGGAAGGAGCGGACCTCGCCGCGGGCGAAGTCAAACTTGTGCGTGCCCCAGTTGGGGTGAATCTCGTGCTCAAACAGCATGTGGCCGTTAAAGGTGGCAAGGCCGTGAGAGTCGGCGCAAAAACCGCCGGGCACCCAGTCCATGATCACGCCGATGCCCGCCTCGTGGCACGCATCGATAAAGTGCATGAGCTGCTGGGGGTTGCCGTAGCGCGACGTGGCGGCAAAGTAGCCGGTCGTCTGGTAGCCCCAGGAGCCGTCGAAGGGATGCTCCATAAGCGGCATGACCTCGATATGCGTATATCCCATGTCGCGCACGTAGTCTACGAGCTCTACCGACAGGTCGTCGTAGGTGTAAAACTCACCGCGCTGCGCGGGGAAGGGATCCATGGGGCCGGGGTAGTTGCCGTACTCGTCGGGCTCGCCCTGCGGCGCGTCACCGTGGCGCTTCCACGAGCCAATATGCACCTCGTAGATGTTAAGCGGCTGCGACATATGGTTGTGGCCGGCGCGGCGTTTGAGCCACGCGGCGTCGTTCCACTTGTAGCCATCGAGGGTCCACAGCACGCTCGCGGTACCCGGAGGGCACTCGGCCTTAAAGGCATACGGATCGGCCTTGTAGAGCCTCTCGCCCTCGTTAGTCTCGATGAGATATTTATAGAGCTGGCCCTGCTCGGCGCCAGGAATAAAACCTTCCCAAATAGCGCTCGTATGCACGGGCACCAGCGGGTTGGCTTGTTCATCCCAGTCGTTAAATTCACCAATGACATGGACGCTCTTTACATCGGGCGCCCAAACGCAAAAGCGCCAGCCTCGCGTGCGCTGCTGCGTGTCGGGATGCGCGCCCATCTTTTCCCAGCTGCGCTCCCACATACCAATGCCAAACAGATAGACATCGTCCTTAGAGAGCTCCGGTGCGTGCGGGGCGGCTTTACGGGTAGCAGGCTTTTTGGTTGCTGGCTTTAGCTTTGTATCGCTCACGTTTGATCCCATCATGACGCGGCAGCGTGTTGCCTTGGTGACTAGATGCGAAAGGTCCAAGGCTGCACGAATCGAAGGGACGGCGAAGTTTCTGTGATTCGTTCCACCTCGCGTGCTCGGTGGAACTTTCGGCAGAAACTACGATAACACCTGTGCGTTAGTTTTATGGACGAAAGCGGATTTGCGGGAGCGTTTAATCGGTAAGCGACATGTTTATACCACTGGCAGAATTGCCGTGGTAAAACTCTTGACAGTTTTACCAATTTGGGTTTCAAAATTGTTTGGCTGACGTTTGGTAAAACGTTTTTAGCAGGATGTTTACCATTTGACATCGAAAGGTTCGTTTATGTCCCATACCGCCGCTCCCATGGTTGCTTTTATTTTCGATTGCGACGGCACACTGGTTAATAGCACCCCCGTTTGGGCCTATGCCCAGCCCGAGTTATTGCACCGCCACGGTGTCGACGTGACGGTCGACGATTTTGCCCAGTTTGAGCATTTGTCGCTCGAGGACGAGTGCCAGGCCTACCACGACACGTGGGGCATTGGCGAAAATGGCGAGGAGCTCTACCGCGAGCTGAGCGACATCCTGATCGATGGCTACTCCAAGGTGCCGCCGCGCGAGGGCCTGCTTGCATTTTTGAAGCAGGCGAAGGAGGCCGGTATTGCCATGTGCGTTGCCACGTCCACGCCGGCCGAGCTAGTGCAGTCCGCGCTCGCTGGTGCTGGGCTCGACGCTTACATGGAGTTTGTTACCACGACGGGCGAGGCAGGACGCTCCAAGCAGTTCCCCGATGTGTACGAGCTGGCGCTGCGCCGCCTAGAGGAGCGCCATGGGCACAAGTTTGAGCACGCATGGGTGTTTGAGGACGCCGTGTTTGGCCTAAAGAGCTCTGGGGTAGCCGGCTTTAAGCGTGTGGGTATTTATGACCCGCACGGCCGCATGAAGCGCGACGACGTACGCGCCAACTGCGATATCTTTATCGACAGCTACGTGGAGCTTGACCTGGCCCGCGTGCTTTCGTTTGAGGGATAGGCGAGGGCTGTGGCTTGCAAGGTATTAGTGGTCTGCGGCTCGCCCGTGGTGGCGAGCGCTGATTTGTTGCGTAGGCTAGCGGGGGAGTGCGACCACGTTGTCGCCGTTGACCGCGGACTCGACGCGCTGTTGGGCGCGGGACTGGGCTGCGACGTGTATGTGGGGGATGCCGACACGGTGAGCGACGCGGGTCGCGTGCTGGTTGATGCCGCCACCGACTTTGAAGTTGAGCGCCATGACCCGTACAAGGACTATACCGATCTGGCGCTAGCGCTCGATTCCGTCCGTCGTCGCTGGCCGGGTGCCGAAGTAGTTGCGACCTGCGCCACCGGCGGCCGTCCGGATATGGCGCTTTCCGTACTGGGCCTGCTCGCAGGCTACGATGACGCCCCAGTCTGGATTGCCGAGGACGAGACCATGGCCCGCATTCTGCACGAACGTGAATCCTGGACCATTGAGAATGCAACTGGCAAAACCTTTTCCATCATCGCCATAGCCCCTAACACCGAGGTAAGCGAACACGGTCTAGAGTGGGAACTAGATCACAGCCCACTGGGCTTGTTGGCCGACACGGGTATCAGCAACGTTGTAAGGTCAACAGCCACGATCCAAGTCCACACCGGCACAGCCATCGCTTACCTATATCAATAGGCATTTAGAATCTGACCTAAAAAAGTCCTTGCACCCCGCGCCAACAACCCCTTTAATATCTCCTAGTCACTGGGCCATAGCTCAGCAATCAGAGAGCTTGCAT
>CAJMSV010000092.1 GCA_905216175.1 uncultured bacterium
CCTAACACTCCTTTTCTCCGTTGTCCCCCCCGCCGGCTTTCGCCCGCTCCGGGTTCTCCTACTTGCCCTTTTACTTTTTGTATTTTATCCCTTTCCCCGCCCGACGGGATCCCTAAGCACGCCATGCTTCTTATGTGCAGCAAAGCTAATGCTGCTAAAATATAAAGTGCTCATGTAGTTTAAACGCACGACGATAAGGAGCACCAGTGGGTAACCACTTCCGTACCTCCGGTGCGGGCGATGATGCCCCCAAGACGCAGGCAGGCGTCCAGGGCAGTCGTTTCGCCACTCCGGATTCAGAGGGCCAGCCTGTTGCTCAGGCCCCCGCTCAGCCGGCAGATCAGGCACAGCCGGCATCCGATCCCTTTGCCTACAATCCAACCAGCGATGTCGCGCTTTCCGGCACGGCGGGTTTTGAGCCCGTTCAGGCCGTGACCGCTCGCGTGGAGCAGCCTCAGGCTGGTGCCGCCACGCCGCAGCCTACCATGGCCGGCATTCCTGACCCCATGGCCCCTGCGACGCCGGCTCCTCAGCCTGCGCAGTCCGGTCTCTTTGCCGCTATTCCCGACCCCACGCAGCCTGCTGCCCCGGTGGTCGAGAGCGATCAGGCCGCCGAGGTCGCAAGCCTCGATAACGCGCTCAACAACCCCGATTTCACGACGGTGTTTGCGCCCATCGATCCGCAGGCCAGCCGCAAGAAGATGGCCAAGCAGGCCGGTGTCGAGCCCGTTATCCTTATGGAGCATGTCACCAAGATCTATCCGGCACAGCCCAACAAGCCCGCACTCGACGACATCAACATCGAGATCTATCCGGGCGAGTTCGTCTTCCTGGTCGGTCACTCCGGTTCGGGTAAGACCACGCTGCTGTCGACGCTCAACCGCGACGTCAAGCCGACGAGCGGCCGCATCCTGGTTGCCGGTCAGGATCTCATGAAGATCAAGAACCGCAAGGTTCCGTTCCTGCGCCGCCAGATTGGCGCCGTGTTCCAGGACTTTAAGCTTCTGCCGCAAAAGACCGCCTACGAAAACGTGGCGTTTGCCCTTCAGTGCATCGGCAAGCCCAAGGGCGTCATTCGCAGCCAGGTGCCCGAGGTGCTGCGTCTGGTCGGTCTGGCCGATCAGATGGACTCGCTGCCCGACCAGCTTTCCGGTGGCGAGCAGCAGCGCGTTGCCGTCGCCCGCGCTATGGTCAACCGTCCGCCGCTGCTGATCTGCGACGAGCCCACGGGCAACCTCGACCCGGCGATCTCACTGGGCATCATGAAGCTGCTCGAGCGTATTAACCGCACCGGCACCACCGTGATCGTCGCCACGCACGACCGCGAGATGGTCGATAGCATGCACCGTCGCGTGATCGCCCTCGAGGGCGGCCACGTTATCCGCGACCAGGAGAGGGGAGGTTACGGCAACTATGGCACCAACTAACGTGGGCTACTCCTTCAAAGAGGCAATCAGCCACTTCTTCCGTAACTGGACTACCTCGCTCGGCGCCGTCATCACGATCTTCCTTTCGCTGTTTATCATCGGCCTGTTCATCATGGGCTCCGCGATGCTGAACTCCGTGATCGGCACCGTCGAGGATCAGGTTGTCATCAACGCGTTCATTAGCGATGACGCCGATCAGGCCGATGTTCAGGCTTTTGAGGCCGAGCTTAAGACGTGGAATAACGTCAAGTCCGTGACCTATAAGGACAAGGACGACGCGCTGGCCGAGTATACGAGCAAGATGTCGGGCAACGCCGACGCCACCATGAGCGCACTCGACGGCCAGAACCCGCTGCCGGCTTCGTTTGCAATTGAGATGGACGATCCGTCCAAGGTTGAGAGCACGGCAGAGAAGCTCAAGAAGGATGCCGATTTCCAGAAGATCGCGGATGACGGCGACGTCAACGCGAGCGTGCTGTACGGCCAGGAGGAAGTGAGCCGCCTGTTCCAGGTGACCAACTACATCCGCATCGCCGCCGTGGTGCTCGTTGGCCTTCTGACCTTTATCGCATTCATCTTCATCAACAACACGATTCGCCTGTCCATCACGGCGCGTCGTCGTGAGATTGCGATTATGCGTCTGGTCGGCGCCAGCAACGGTTTCATTCGCGGCCCGTTTATCACCGAGGGCGTACTGCAGGCCATTTTGGGCTCGCTGCTTTCCATCGGCGTTCTGGAGCTGCTGCGCAACCTGATGATTCCGCGTCTGCAGGAGAGCATCGGCTGGATGTCGTTTGCCCTGCCGATGCAGTACTACCTGGTGACCTATGCTGCGCTGATTCTGGTCGGCGTGATTATCGGTCTCTTTGGTTCTGCCATCGCCATGCGCCGCTACCTGCGCGTGTAGGCATGCCTGGAATTCATCCCTTCCAACGGGTCGTCTCTTATGGGGCGGCCCGTTTTTTTTGATCCCTAGGGGACGGCAGGAAAGCGAATCATTTGGGTAGACTCTTTGGAGTTCGCAATCGATAGTTAGGAGGCGCCATGGGGCGCAATAACAAGCATAAGCGTGGAGCTCGCAATAAGCGCGGGCCGGTGCGCAGCGAACGCCGTCCGAGTCTGACCGGGCGCGTGCAGCTCCATGAGCACAGTGCCTATGTCATAACCGAGAATGGCGACTACAAGGTTATGGGCCGCGGTAAGCGCGAGATCATGGATGGCGATACCGTTGCCGTGAGCATTAAGAACAGCCCGCACGGTGAGCGGCGCGCCGTGATCGAGGGCGTGGTTGAGCGTGCAGCCATAAGCGTGGTGGGCACGTACCAGACCGCCGGTCCGCTCGGTGTGATTGAGCCGCTCGATTCGCGTCTGAAGGCCGACTTCTTCATTCTGCCCGAGGATACCTCGGCGGATCGTCTGGGCGTCCACCCGGGTGATGCTGTTGTCGCGCACATTTTGACCTACCCGACGCGCCTGGAATCGGGCACCGTGACGATTGAACGCCGCATTGGCGGAGATGACGCGCCCGATTTGGGCGTTCAATATGTGATGGCGCGTTACGGCTATACCGATAGCTATCCCGAGGCCGCGCTGGACGAGGCCGAGGAGCTTTCGCTCGATGTGTCCGCGGCGCTTAAGGACCCGCTCCGCCGCGATCTGCGCGACCGCTTTGTCATCACGATCGACCCGGTCGACGCGCGCGACTTTGACGATGCCATTTCGCTGGAGCGTACGCCCGAGGGTGGCTACAAGCTGGGTGTGCATATCGCCGACGTTTCACACTATGTGGCTTGGGACGGGCATATCGATCTTGAGGCTCGCCATCGCACGACATCGGTGTATCTGGCCGATCGCGTGCTTCCCATGCTGCCCGAACGCCTGTCCTGTGACCTGTGCTCGCTTCGCCCTGACGAGGACCGTCTTGCGTTTACCGTCGATATCGAGCTCGATGCGCAGGGTCGCGTGCGGCATTACGATCCGTACCCCAGCGTGATTCGCTCGCGTGTGCGTATGGACTATGACGGCGCCGAGGCGCTGCTGGTGCGTGCCGGTGCGGTTGAGTATTCGGTGCTGGAGGGCGCGGCTGAGGATGTTGAGGCTGCTGAGGCCTTGCGCGAGGAAGCGCTTGAGCACGGTCTTGCGTGCGAGGAGGCCGCCCGCGGCTACAACATCGACCTCGGCGATTTCCTTGTCGCCGCTAACGAACTCGCCGAACTTCGCCGTCGTATTCGTCGCGCCCGCGGCTCAGTCGATTTTGACACGGCCGAGATTCGTGCTCTGTTGGATGAGGACGGAGTACCCGTGCAGATTGTGGCGCGCGAGCGTTCGTGTGCCACGTCGCTTATCGAGGAAGCCATGCTGCTCGCCAACGAGTGCGTTGCAGAGTGGCTGGCAGACCGTGATATCGAGGCCTGCTATCGCGTGCATGAGGATCCGAGTCCCGATAGCCTGCACGGTGCCGCTGTTGCGCTGGCGCAGCTAGGCATCATCGACGATCGCCGTGCTGCCGGTATTGCCCTGGGGAGTCCCGATGAGCTGCAGGCTGCAGTCGATGCTGCCGCCGGTACGGCCAACGCGCCGCTCGTCAACACGCTGCTTCTGCGCAGTATGCAGCGCGCGCTGTACAAGCCGCGCAACGAGGGCCACTTTGCGCTCGCCGCGCCGTGCTACTGTCACTTTACGAGTCCCATCCGTCGCTACCCCGATCTGGTGGTGCACCGCGTGCTCAAACTGCAGTTGGCCTATGAGCAGCTCGGCGGCAAGGACGCCTTGGTCCGTACGCCGCGGCTGATCGGCAAGGGGCGCGAGTCGCTGCCGCGCATTCTGCCGCAGATCTGCCGCGCATGCAGCGATGCCGAGCGCGCAGCAGATGCCGCCAGCCATGCGACGCAAAAGATCAAGATTGCCCAGTACTTTGAGGACCGTCTGGGCGAGCGCTATGCCGGAACCGTCTCGTGGGTTAGCAGCATGGGCCTCTTTGTGCGCTTGGACCTAACACAGGTCGAGGGCCTGGTTTCAATTAAGAGCCTGGGCAACGAGTGGTTCGAGTTCGACGAGGACGCGCTTACGCTGACGGGCGCCGACACGGGGAATCGCTATGAACTGGGCCAGCGCGTGATTATCGAGGTCTCGCGCGTCAATACCACGCGTGGGCACTTGGACTTTAAGCTTATCCATTAGCCAAATCCCGACTCGTGGCGGGAGAGTGGAGGGCGGGCTTTCGGGACCGCCCTCCGCATTTGAATCGTGGCTACCTTGCCGTCTGCTCGGCCGCCCGCTTACCTGCTATTTGAGAGGTAAAACCTACCAAAATAAACCTGTCCCTTTTTGGCAGGTATACAAGAAAGCGGGGATGAGATGGCGACGGTGTACGGTTATGCGCGGGTGAGTTCGCGCGATCAGAACCTTAATCGGCAGCTGGATGCGCTGGGCGCCTATGGCGTGGGCTCGGCGAATATTTATGCCGACCATGCGAGCGGCAAGGACTTCGATCGACCGCATTATCGCGAGCTGTTGCACGTCCTGGGAGACGGGGACGTGCTGGTGGTGCTTTCTATCGACCGACTTGGTCGTAATTACTCCGAGATTCTTGAGGAATGGCGACGCATTACCAAGGAGCTCGGGGTTGCCATTGTGGTGTTGGACATGCCATTGCTTGACACGCGCGTCAGGGCCAGCGGCGCGCCGGATGTGACCAACACCCTGATTGCCGATATTGTGCTGCAACTGCTGAGCTACGTGGCGCAGGTGGAGCGCGAGAATATCCATCGGCGCCAGGCGGAGGGAATTGCAGCGGCGCGGGCGCGAGGGGTCCGTTTCGGTCGACCTCGCAAGCCGTGCCCTCCTCAGTTTGAGCTGGTGCGCGATAGCTATGAGGCAGGCGATATTACCCGCAGCCAAGCAGCAAAGTGCCTGGGCGTGTGCGTGGGGACGTTCGATCGCTGGATGCGCGAGGCGGGGTAGGGGTTTGCGTCGCTTTGTCGCTTCCTGTTGCGATTCAAATTTTGATACGGTGACGATGCCATTTGGGGCTACACTCGCTGATATTCAAAAAAAGGAGGTTGGCCCTTGGCGCGCGTAAAACAAATAATCGGATGGACCGCGATTGTTCTGTTCGCTGCAACGCTGGCGGGTATCTGGGTGCTGACGGAGCAAAATGCGGTGGAGACGTCGTTGCTGAGCGAGTCCACCGCGCGTGTGGTGGAGGGTCAGGCTACGGGCGTTCAGGCTACCGGCATCACGGGTGAAACTCAGGCGGGGGACGGCATGACTGAGAGTACCAATCCGGCTGCCTCGACGGTCCAGCCTGGTCGACTTGCTTCCATTCGCATGTGGGTAGGCGCAAACGTCCGTCGCGTCGCCCATACCGTAGAGTTTTTCTTCGTCGGATTGTTCGCCTCGGTGATCGTGGTCTGCTTTTCCAGGCGTCCATGGAGTGTGTGTTCCCGTTGCGTGCCTGTGTTTCTCTTTTGCGCTGCCTGCTCCGTTGGCGACCAGGTGCATAAGATCTTTGTTCCCGGCAGGCATTTCGACGTTATCGATTTAGGATTCGATGCTGCGGGCTATGTCACCGCCATGCTGTTGGTATTGCTGGCAGCGGCGTTGGTGCGCCATGTGACTCGGCCGATCGGCGCCCATGCGAGGCGCTAGCCTTAAGACGAGACATCGCGACTGCCTATGCTTCGACATTGACTACAATAACGGCTGCAATCGCGAGTGGTCGTCGATGTGCAGTTTTCCAGACACCTGTTTTCTCTAAGAAAGGAAATCCCATGGCGGTACTGTTTGTTGAATATCCCAAGTGCTCGACCTGTAAGAAGGCCAAGGTATGGCTGGACGAACATGGGGTAGAGTATATCGACCGCGATATCGTTTTGGACAATCCCACGGCTGATGAGCTTGCGACCTGGATTGCTCGTTCGGGGCTGCCGGTGCGGCGCTTCTTTAATTCGTCGGGCATGAAATATCGAGAGCTGGGCCTGAAGGCGCGTCTGGATGCGGGCATGACGGATCAGGAGTGCTGCGAGCTGCTGGCGACCGACGGCATGCTGGTCAAGCGCCCGCTGCTGGTGGGC
>CAJMSV010000093.1 GCA_905216175.1 uncultured bacterium
TGATCTACACGCGTCGGGAGCTCAGCGAGTGCCAGATGCTCGGCAAACCGGACCTTCCCGTCCTTGACGCTCCCGTCATGTACGGCAAGCGTCATCTGGTGGTGCCCAACGAGGCCGTGGGCGAGCTTTCGGACGAGGTGCGTGGGGTGTTTGTTAATGTTAACATGAGACGTTTGGGCGCCGGTTTTGAGGGGTTTGCCCCGCGCGAGAATGTGCACTTCAAGCGTCCCGGCGGCACTAACAACTACGTCCACGGCGGCATGAGCCTGCAGGAGCTCTGCGTGCCCGTTATCGGTTTTTGGCGTGCGCGCTCGGGTTCCAAGGACTTTGTCGACACGCGCGCGGCGACGCTGCGCGTACTAAGTGAGGGACGCCGAGTGACCAACTCGCTCTTCTCGGTCAACTTGATCCAGGAAGAACCTGCCCAAGGTAAGGTCTTGCCGTGCGAGTACGAGCTGGTGTTTACCGATGCAAGTGGCAACGAGGTGAGCGATACGGTCAAGGCGCATGCCAACAAGACTTCTGTTAACTCGCAGGAGCGCGTGGTGCATGCCAAGTTTGCGTTGCATGCAGCGGATGGATTCTCGGCCAAGGGTCCGTACTATCTGGTCTGCCGCGAGCGCGAGACGGGCAAGATCGTTTGGCGCGAGACGTACACCATCGCTGTTTCATTTGCCCCCGTTGCTGATTTTGGTTTTTAGGAGTGTGCCCTATGTTTGATAGCCGTGACGACGATCTGTGGGAAGTCCCCTCGATTGATGTGAGTGCGCCCGAGCAGGCTGCGGTGCCTGCAGGGGTGGCCGTGCCTGCTGCGGAGGCCCCGGCGGCTGAGGCCGTTGCGCCTGCCCCGGAGCCGGCGGCTGCTGCGCCCGTTGAGGCCGCCGCGCCTGCCGAGGACGAATCCTCGACCGATGGCTATGACCAGGCTGCGGCCGAGGCCCCCGAGGACGACGGCTACGACATGGATGGGCTGGACGGCAAGCTGCTCGAGCACTTTGCTGGCAAGATCGTGCGCAAGGACCTGACGGCCCTTATGAAGCGCGGCGCAAACGTGCCCACCTTTGTACTGGAGTATCTGCTGGGCATGTACTGCTCAACTGACGACGAGGATGCCGTGGCAGAGGGTTTGGAGCGCATTCGCAGGATCCTCACCGATAACTATGTGCGCCCCGACGAGTCCGAGCGCATTAAGTCCAAGATCCGCGAACTGGGCCGCTTTACCATCATCGATAAGGTGACGGCCAAGCTCGACGAGTACAAAGATATCTACGTGGCATCGTTTGCCAATCTGACCATCGAGCCGTTTGTGATGCCGGCCGAGTACGTGCGCGACTATTCCAAAATTCTGCAAGGTGGTATTTGGTGCATTATGAGCATCGAGTATCGTCATCCCTTGGATGAGGAAGACGAGTTTGGCATGGAGGTCTTTGGCGACGATGCACCGCGCCGCTCCAAGGCCAAGCGCAAAAAGCGCGGACCCGAGGACTCTCCGTTTAGCGTGGCGTCGCTCACGCCCATCCAGATGCCCAACCTGGACCTGGATGCCATGGTCGACGAGCGCCAGTACTTTACGCGCGATGAGTGGCTCAATATGCTGCTGCGCTCGGCTGGCTACGAACCCAGCGAGCTTTCCGAGAAAGAGCGCCTGCACTTTATCGAGCGTATGGTGCCGCTCATCGAGCGCAACTACAACCTGTGCGAGCTGGGCCCCCGCGGCACCGGCAAGAGCCATATCTACAAAGAGGTCTCGCCTTACGCTATCTTGCTTTCGGGCGGTCAGACCACCACGGCCAATCTGTTCGGCCGCATGAACTCCATGCGTGCCGATCGCGTGGGCTTGGTGGGCCATTGGGACTGCGTGACGTTTGACGAGGTCGCCGGCATGCGCTTTAAGGACACCAATGCCGTGCAGATCATGAAGGACTACATGGCGAGTGGCAGCTACGCGCGCGGCCGCGACCAGATTAACGCCGATGCCTCCATGGTCTTTGAGGGCAACATCAACGACACCGTGCAAAACGTCCTTAAGACCACACACCTGTTTGATCCGTCCCCGCCGGAGTTTAACAACGATTCGGCCTTCTTCGACCGTATCCACTATTACCTGCCGGGCTGGGAGATTCCCAAGATGCGCTCGAGCCTGCTGACTGGGCATTACGGCCTGATCACCGACTGCCTGTCGGAGTTTTGCAAAGAGATGCGCCGAAAGGACTTTACGCACCATATCGACCGGTATTTCCGCTTTAACAGCGACTTTAACAAGCGTGACGAGATCGCCGTACGCAAGACCTTTAGCGGCCTTGCAAAGCTGCTGTTCCCCGACGAGGCCATGGACAAGGACGACGTGCGCTGGCTGCTGGACTACGCCATCGAGGGCCGTCGCCGCGTAAAGGAGCAGCTCAAGATTATGGCGGGCGTTGAGTTTATCGACGTTAACCTGGGCTTTATGGATGCCGACAACCCGCAGGACGTGCATGTGGTGCGCGTGCCCGAGCAGAGCGAGGACACACTGATTCCCGACGGGCCGCTGCTGTCCGGTCACGTGTTTGGCGTGGGCAGGTCGCAGGGCGGTGAGGTTGCCGTGTACAAGCTGGAGAACAAGGCCGTTGCCGGCGAGTGCAAGTTTAAGCACGAGGGCGTGGCCTTTAACAAGCCGGTGCGCGATACGCTGGAGGCCGCGTTCGACAACTTTGTGAACCTGGCGAACCGCGTGGCGCCGGGCATGCACATTGGCTCCAAGGATTACCTGCTGTTCTATAACGACCTGCAGAGCAAGGGGCTGTCCGAGGAAGTTTCGCTCGCCGAGTTTGTGGGACTTTGCTCCGCGGCGTGCAACCGCCCGGTGATGCCCGCGCTGGCGATTCCGGGAATCTTGCGCATGTCGGGCTCTATGGACGAGATCCGCGGGCTCGAGGACATTATGCGCGTGGCCAAAAACGCCGGCGCCAAGCGTGTGATTTTGCCGCTGAGCGCCATCGCGGGCCTGCAGAGCGTGTCGTCCGAGATTATCTCGGGCTTGAGCCCGGTGTTCTACATGGATGGCGACCCGGTCGACGCCGCGAAGAAGGCGCTAGATCTGTAGGAGTGCGGGCGTGCGGGCTTGCGTGCGCGTGGGCCCGCGGGCGTGTTGGCGTGTTCGAGTAGGGAGGCTTTGCCATGGCGGGCGAGCGTTCTGTTAGCGAGTTGCTCGACGAGCTGTTTGGCTTTGAGTCGGTGGCCAAGCGCCAGGCCGCGCTTGAACGGTACGATCGCGGGGAGTTGGTGCGAAAGGCGCGCTCCCGCGAGCTGCTGGGCGTGCTTAGGGGCGTCGAGGCCGCCGAGCGCGCTGCGCGCGAGTCTGCCGTGCGGGCTGTTGACGGGTATGTCCGTCGTGTTGAGGGCGCTGTGCTTGCACGCGCTCGGAAGCAGGCGGGCATTGTTGGTCCGCTGCGGATGGAGCGTCGCTATGCTGCCTTTTTGCGTATGGAGGACAAGGCCGAGCTGCTGGCCCGTTTGGAGCAGACGCTTGCGTTTATCGAGGTAAAGCTGCGCGCCAATACGGTGGACAGGGTTCGTGCGGCGTACGATGCCGCGGGGGCTATGGTGCTGCAGGACGTGGCGCGTCTGAGTGACGTGCGCGTTGTGGATGCCGTGCCTTTGGATGCCGACCTGCTGTGTACGCAGCTGGAGCAGTTGCGTTGTGCCGCCGATGCGACGGACCTTGCGGGCATGATCACAGCGACGTTTGAGTCTGAGCTGAGTGCGACAGGCCCGCAGCGCGCTGACGGGTTTACGGGCGATTTAGCTGGCGATGTAGCTGGTGACGTGGCGTTGGAGCGCGAGCTTACGAACGTGCGCGGCGCAGCGCAGCGAGCGCGCTTGGCGGCGCAGGCGTATCGGGCCGAGCGCGCCGCCCGCGTTGCGGGAAGCACGGTGGAGCCGGTATCGTTGCCCGAGCCTGCGTGCGTTGCGTGCGAGACGACGTGCGATGCCGGGGAGCTTTCTGAGTTGCTCGCTCAGGTTACGAAGTCATTTGAGACCTACCGTCGTGTTGTTGCCGACGGAGGGTTGTTCTGTGCGTTTGGCACGGGCTCGCCGCATGGGATTTGCACGGGCTCGAGCTATTTCGACTACGATTCTCGGCTTGCCGAAGACGTGCAGGAGGGCGAGTACGATGGCGCTACCAGACATGATATTCGCCGTGTGGTGCCGATTCCCGAGCTTGTGGATGAGGCTTCGGCCGAGGGCGGCGACTCGCTCGAGGTTGCTGTAGCGCGCATGCGCGAGTTTACCGGGCGTCGCTACGATGACGTGCTGGATGAGGATCCTGCGCGCCATGTGAATGCGTGTTGGTTTGGGCTCACAAGGCTCGGCCAGTATTGCGAGGCCGCCGTGCGTGTGGATGAGCGTGCTTGGGATTGCTTTATCGATAAGGTGCAGTTCGCCTACGATGAGCCCGTGGGGCGCTTGGCCATGCAGATGGACAACAAGCAGGTGGCGGCTTTTGTTGCTGCCGTGAATGAGCTTGGCACTGACGAGTAAGGGCCTGGTTTGGCGGGAGGTTTCACCATGAAAATCGACGTTGATGTAGATCAGCTGCGCGAGAGCCTGCTCGACCGTGCGGGGAGTGCGGCTGGCGTAGGCTTTCCGGCCGCCATGCTCGACGTAGTAGATATCGAGGCCGAGTCGCCCCAAGAGCTCCTAGCCCGAGCCGAACGCGAAGGCCTCGACCTCCGCGACTTTGCCGTCGATGACGACTGCGAAGCGTCTGACGACTGGTGACCCCGGGTCAGTTCATCCTTTTCTTCCTGAGATATAAGAGAAATCCCTTTTTGAATGTCCTTCGGGTTCCAAAAAATAGCCGATCAGTCTTTGTATCTTCCTTGTTGTCAAACTTGATAGCCGTTAGCTCGATCGTACAGATGTAGTCAGCAACTTGGAATAGCCGGTAGGCTCGTGGTGTGGCTTCTCGGTATACGATGACATCCCTTGCTAGAACGTACTCAAGCGCAGAATGAATGACCTCCGTTACAATCGGTTGGCCGTTGTCGTAGTAAATCTTAACGGTGTCGTATCGCTGGAAGAATTCCAGATGGTCAAAAAGTTCAACCGTGAGGTCTCGCCTCATTCTCTCCGCGAGACCGTTTTGATTGCCGGCGAATTCGCTCATTCGGTATTGCAGACAGAGGTAGCGTATGGGGAGATGCTGAATGAACGCGCGAAATGCGCTCAACATGTGCCTTCGCTGCTCCTTGGGAAGATCTTTGTAGTCGCCGTTTCCATTCAGTAGGGGTCCTGCATGAAAAGGCGTATTGGGAAGCGAGGACTGAGACAGGGCGCGCTCGTAGCGGTCAATGCGTTCAGCGATTGCAGCGTTTTGATCGTGAAAAACGAGGGTGACGAGGTAGTAGTTGGAGACGCCTCCGAGGTCGCCAGATTCGTCAACAAAGACGGAGAGTTCGCTCATGGTGGGCCTCCATTTTTGCAAAAAAATGCCGGGGGTAAGACCCCGGCTCTTGGAGGCCCCTCTCTTGGAGGGAACCGACTTCTTTATACCACGAGATGAGGGGCGCTTTCAAGTAAAATTATAGTATGCAAACATATGTTCGTCAAACTACCTGCGAAAAGTCCTTAGCCGTTAAGAGGTGGGGTAGGGCGGCTCGTAAATTGCTGACGCAATGGGCCGGCGTTTTCCCGAGAAGTATTTAGTCTTGACTCGCATAAAAAATGCCGGGGGACATCCCCCGGCTCTTGGAGGTCCCTTTATTCGAGGGTACCAATCTCTTTATACCACGAGGCGGGACGTCTATTCAAGCAATAATTATAGACACCAAACATATGTTCGTCAATCTAGCAGGTAATTTGGATTTCTGGAGTTTTCTGCGATTCTTGCTGTTCGGTTTCCATGTCCAGCCCTACGTGCCCGTGTGAACATGCGGCGCTGTGTCGCAGTGGCGACACAGCGCAACCTATGCGACATCTGCATTCGACTCCTGTAGGTCCGAACGACCAAAGACTAAAATGTTAACCAACGCCCGCGCGTAGGAAGAGACTTCCAGCCATGTTATATACCGATGACGATACCCCCGACTTCGAGGGCCTGCGGGCCTTTTTGATGGACTGCTGCGGCACGGCGTTCGCGGCAGGGGCGGGGCCGGCGCTCATAGACCTTGCGCGCATTGAGCATGCGGACTCCCAGGAGCTCTTGCGTATCGCGCAAGAGCTGGGCATGAATGTGCGCTAACGCAACGGAGGCGGCGGGCATAATTCAATCGCCCGCCGCCTCCGTTTTTCTATCCCTGAGTGGCTATGACCACGTCGTCTCCCGGCAGCAATTGCGTATCGCCGATGGGAATGATCGACTCGCCAACGCGTATCAGCAACACGACGAAAAAGCGTCGTCCCCCCTCAGGAAGCACGAGCAAGGCGCACCCCGCCCAATGCATATGCTCGCCAAA
>CAJMSV010000094.1 GCA_905216175.1 uncultured bacterium
TCAACTTCTCGCTCGTCTATTGCGTCCTGTGCGTGGTGGCGATGGAAATCTGTCTCGATTGTGGTGTCATTCCGTCGTATCACGACATCGCCGGCATTTTCGACACCTTGCCGCTCGACCTCAAAGTTCTAACGCGCGACCTGCAGGAGGTCTATGCCACGCCGGTGTCAAAGCCAATGCCGGTAGGCGTGCGCGAGGAGTTGCGGACCCAGGAGCACGGCCGCGCCCATGCCTTTGCCGTGGCGTCCGATCCCGATGTGATGTACCGTGCCTTTCCACTGCTGGGCGGATCGGCCCTGCTTGCCCAAGACGTGTCGGAGCTCAACGAGCTTAACCGTGAGCTGGCACATCGTCGCATGGAGCTGCAGCGTCAAAATGAGCTGCTCGCCGCCGACTACGACCTTAAGACGCATTTGGCAGATCAAGAGGCCGAGACCTTGCTGGTCCAAGACGTGGACCAGGCGATTGCCCGCGCGCTCGAAGGGATGTACGGCCTGCTGAGCTCGCTGCCGCCGTTGACCGGCGAGGCGTCTTCGCACGAGCGTTACCGCATGCTGCAGCGCGCAAAGATGCTCGTCGCCTATTGCAAGCGCAAGGGGTCGCTCACGTTGGCACAGCATGGGGAGAGCGGTTTTGATCGCGACCGCATTCAGCTCATTGCCAACGAGCTTGCAAGCGACCTGCGCACCATCGATGTCGATTGCGCCTCGATTATCGCCATACGGCGCCCGATGCACGCCAGTACGGTAAGCGCCCTGTACGACTGCGTGTATGACTTTGCGTTTTTTGCCTACACCACCGACCATCCGGCGCTTATGTATCACTTGGGCGACCATGACCGATGCAGTGTCGAGCTGCGCGCCACGCTTTTTTCCGACGACGAAGAAGATCTTTCGCAGACGCCCGCTGCGCAAGAGCTCGAAAGCGCTCTGCAAGGGCGCAACGTGGCATACCGCCTTGAGGGCGAGCCCGGCCAGCTGCGCATGATCGTCTTGATGCCGAGGGCGGGTGAGTGACGATGACGATTTCGCTCATCCTTCCCCAAATCGTTGCGCTCGATGTTGTCTTTGCCCTGGCTGCGTGTCTGCAGACGGTCCACGTCCCGCTCATCGCATCGCGCCGCTCGTCCTATAACCGTAAGGTGGTTTGCGCCTACGAGGCGAGCCTTGTGCTTCACCTGATGATTTCGGCGCTCATCTTATTCGCGTCGTCTGGCTCGTATCTGGTGGCGCCGCTTGACGTTTGCGCTAGGGCAATGGGCGGAGTGCTGTGGCTCAATGTCGCGATCTTTGCCTATGGCGTGGTACTTATGGTGCACTATCGTCGCCTCGTCATGCTGGCCGAACTGTTGCTTGTTGTCGCCGTTACACCACCGGTGGTTTTTGCCATGGGCTCGGCGTGGACCGTTGTCCTTATCACGGAGGGGGCGTTCTTCCTGTTCCGCTCCATCGCGGCGCTCTTGATGGACGTCCGTAACCGCCAGGAGGATATCACCATGTTCTCGACGATCGAGACCATCAACGTGATTCCCGTGGGCATCCTGTATCTAGACCCGAGGGGCCGTCCGCTGCTCATGAACCGCTGCATGCGCAAAAACCTCGTAGAGCTCCATATGCCCACCGATCTGGGCGACATGAGCAGCACGTGGAACGACCTGCGCAAACTTAGCATGCAAATGCCCGAAAGCAGCACTAATCGCGCCCATATCGACCTTGATCGCTTTGGTAGGGATCGCGCCGTGGTCGAGATCTCTCCTTCCGAGATTCGTCTGTTCGTGCGTGACTCCGTTACGGTCTCGGGCCGTCCGTTCGAGCGCGTCGTCGGCCTGGACGTGACGGAATACGCACACGCCTACGACCGCCTGGCGCAAGCCAACCACCTGCTTGAGCTTGCGGGCCAAGAGCTCCAGGCCCAGATCGAAGAAGTTAAAAAGGTTGCCGACAATGCGGCCTACCTACGTATGCGTGCCCGCGTGCACGACGTGATCGGGCAGCGCCTGTCCATTCTCCATCGCTATTTGGAGGAGGGACGTCTGGACGATGAGTCGCTCGAGCAGATTGACCCGTTGCTGCGCTCAATCGCCGCCGATTTGCGCAGTGGCGGTGCCAGCGAGCCTGCAGAGCAGCTGGGTGATATCGTCCATGCTTTTGGCCTGGTGAGTGTGCAGATCGATGTTGAGGGTGTGCTGCCCGAGGACGCGCGTGTCGCCGCCGCATTTTTGCAGATTATCCGCGAGGCCTCGACCAATGCCACCAAGCATGCGCAGGCGCATCGGGTCCACGTGCGTCTGTGGCAGGAGGGGGCGGATGCTGGAGCCGTCGCGCGCATGACGATTTCTAACGACGGGTCCCCGGCCCCCGTATCGTATCGCGAGGGAACGGGTATCCCAGGTATGAGGCATGTCGCACAAGATCTGGGTGGCAGCCTAGAGGTCCACGCCGCCCCGCCCTTTACGCTTGCGGTGTCCATTCCGCTTAACGCCAACGACACGTCCCAAAGGAGAAACTCATGATCCGCGTCCTTATAGTCGAAGACCAGGCCATTCTGCGCGAGAGCCTGGCACGCTCCGTTGGTGACCAGCCCGATATGACCGTCGTCGCCGCGATTGCCGATGCCTCCGAGGCCTTGGGCGTCGCACTCAAGGAGCGCCCGGACATGATACTGATGGACGTGTGCACCGAACACGATTCAAACGGCATCGTGGCGGCGACGCGCATCAAGGAGCGGCTGCCCGAGTGTCGCATCATTATCATGACCGGCATGCCCGAGATCACCTTTGTCGATCAGGCCCGCGAGGCGGGCGTCGATAGCTTTGTGTACAAGAACGTCGGTATCGACGAGCTGTTCGCCGTGATGCGCTCCACGCTGGCGGGCTATTGCACGTTTCCCAAGCCGCCCGAGAGCATATTTTCGGGCACGGCGGCACTCGACGATGTTGAGCTATCGATTTTGCGCCTTGCCTGCGAGGGCAAAAGTCGTCGCGAGATCGCGGCCGAGCTGTTTATGAGCGAGGGCACCATCAAGCGCCGCATTTCGGAGATCCTGAGCAAGACTGGCTACGACAACATCATGCGTCTTGCCGTGCATGCGGTGACCGAAGGCAGTATCGTCCCCAATATGGAGCGCCCGTAGTCGGTGCGCCACCCGTGCTCCAACGCCAAAGATAGGCCGCCCGCCGTTTCGCATCTAAAAACGGCGGGCGGCCTGCTTGTATGGGCAGTGCTGTCGGCATAAAGCGGCGGGGCCGCAGGATTATCTCCTGCGGTCCCGCCTGACATGTGCGCGGATGTGTCCGCCAATCCGCGGCTATCGGTGTCTGCCGTTACGCGATGGTTGCGCTGTAAGAGGCGACGTCCTCGTAGGAATCGGTCAGGTAGGCGTCGATGCCGATGGTCGTATTGACCAGGTCGTCAAGGCTGTCAAGCTCGCCGTTCGAGAACGTGAATTCCTCGGTGGCGTTGGTGCCGGGCATCAGGTGAGCCGAGAACCAGGGTTCCTTCATGGTGTCGTTGACGTTGGTCTTGCCGGAAGGAGCGTAGAAGGTCAGGTCCTTGTCGCTTTTGTTGGTGATGTTGACGACAAAGCCGATGTCGCCCCAGTCGTCCTTGAACTTCTCGGTGATGGTGATGGTGCACAGATCGTCATCGGCGACGGTGACGGCGGGGGAGATTTCGACGCTCTGGACATCGTCGTCTTCGACGGCCTCATCGATCTCATCTTCCTTCTCGGCCGCCTCGCGATCCTTCTTCACCGTACCGGACAGGTCCTTGTCGGACTTG
Source organism: uncultured bacterium (assembly GCA_905216175.1). Lineage (GTDB taxonomy): Bacteria > Actinomycetota > Coriobacteriia > Coriobacteriales > Coriobacteriaceae > Collinsella. The sequence continues at coordinate 3,780 of CAJMSV010000094.1, forward strand.
GTGAAGATAAACTTGTCGCCGTCCACCTCCAGGACGAGCTTGTCGTCCTTGAGCTTCAGATCGTGCGATTCATCTTCGGCGGTGACGGTTGCGGTGGTGGCGTCCTTGGCCTCCCACTTAAGGTCGACAACCTCAAGGAACAGGTTGAGGGTGCCTGTACCGTCCTCATCGAGGATCAGGATGCAGTTGACGCCCCACTCTTCGAGCATATCCATGTACTCATCGGTGAGCTCTTCGCCATCCAAGGTTCCACCCGTGTACTGCCAGCTGCCGACGAAGTTGGCCTTGGGGTCTTTGCCGCCGCTGCTGCAGCCCGTCAGGGCAAAGGCGAGCGCCAGGACGCATGTCAGAAATGCGAGTACGGACTTTTTGAACGTTGTCTTCATGGTGTCCTCCTTTATCGAACGAAACCCATAGAAGCAAATGCGGGGGTGGCGGACCTCCCCGCCAATTACCAGATAGAGGGGTTAGGGCCTGGGCGTTCCGCAGTTGCTGCAGAACTTGCCGCCGTTTTCGCTGCCGCAGTTGGGGCAGAACCACTTGGCCGGCGCCGGGGCAGGTGCGGGGCTGCCGCACTCGGGGCTGATCTTGCCGGTGTTGGTGGCACCGCAGCTGCAGGTCCACGTGCCGGCCGCGGGGGCAGCGGCAGGAGCCGGTGCGGGGGCGGGTGCCGGCGCTGGCTGTGGGGCAGCCTGCTGCTGTGCCTGGCCGGCGGCGAACAGCTGGCTGGCGGTCATGCCGCCCAGGCCGCCCGCCATGCCCTTGCCCATAATGCCGGCCATCGCGCCGTTGGGGTTGGCCGCCGCGGCGCGCATCGCATCGCTCTGGGCGCTGGCGATGTTGGCGGCTGCCATGGTGGGATCGCGCATGACCGCGGCCTTCTGCAGGTCCTTGATCATCTGCTCGTCTTCTTGCGAGGCGGCGATGGAGTTGACGCCAAAGCTCACGATCTCGACGCCGCGCAGGTCGCGCCAGTCGGCCGAGAGGACCTCGTTGAGCGCGCGGGCGAGCTCGGTGGTGTGACCGGGGATGGCGCTGTAACGAATGCCCATCTCCGAGATCTTGGCAAAGGCGGGCTGCAGGGCGGTGAGCAGCTCGGACTTAAGCTGACTGTCGATCTTGTCGCGCGTGTAGCTATCGGTCACGTTGCCGCATACGTTGGTGTAGAACAGCAGCGGGTTGGTGATGCGGTACGAATACTCGCCGTTGCAGCGCACGGAAATGTCGACGTCCAGGCCAATGTTGTTATCGACCACGCGGAAGGGCACGGGCGAGGCGGTGCCGTACTTGTTGCCGATGATCTCCTTGGTGTTGATGAAGTAGACGCGTTGGTCCTTGCCCGCGTCGCCGCCAAAGGTAAAGCGGCTGCCGATATTGGCGAAGGTCTCCTTGATGGAATCGCCCAGGTTGCCGCTAAAGACGCTCGGCTCGCTGCCGGTATCGAAGACGAACTCACCGGGCTCCAGCGCGACTTCGATGATCTTGCCGTTTTGCACCACGAGCATGCCCTGGCCGTCGTTGACGGCGATGACCGAGCCGTTGGAGATGACGTTGTCCTCGCCGCGCGTGTTGGAGCTGCGGCCGCCGGTGCGTTTGCTGCCCTTGCAGGCCAAGACGTCAGCAGGCATCGATTCGCAGTAGATAAATTCCTTCCACTGGTCGGCCATGACGCCGCCGGCAGCTCCCAATCCAGCTTTCAAGAGTCCCATGGTGATCTTCCTTTCTCGTCAAAGGCCGGGTGGTATTGGTTGGATTGCTTAGTCGTCCTTGTCGTCTTTCATGACAACGGTGGTCTCGGTGTGGCTGAAGGTGTCGTGCTTTTCGGTTAGGTCGAGCTCGCCACAATACTCATCGGCATGGGCTGCTTCGTTGGCCGTCTTGAGCTGGCCTACCAGTAGCACGTCTCCGATGATTACGATGATCAGCGGCGCGATGATGTTGATGAGGATGCCCTCGATATCAAAGGTGAGGTAATCCGGATCGAAGGCGTATTCCCCCATAAAGAGAATCTGGGAGAGGATAAATCCGATCACAAAGAACAGCACTGAGGCGATGGCGAGCTTGGGCTTGGAGCAGGGGAGCTCGCCGACCAAGCGGCCGGTCTGGCCGTTCATGGCAAACAGGTAGCTCTTGCCGTTCCACGAGGTGGAGAGCATCCAGACGGGGAACAGGGCGTAGTCGCTGTCTTCCCAGGTGTAGTCGAGCTGCTTGCTTTCGACCGTGGCATCGTCGTATTCGTCGACGACGGTCTCGCGCAGGGCCGAGATCGTGCTTTCTTCCATACGGCGCTCGGCACGCGCCTTGCAGGTCTCGCAGTCCTCGTCGTAACGGTTGGCGATGTAGCCGGGCATATATGCGACCGAGAACGGACGCAGTGCGTCGTAGTCAAACGGCTCGATGGCGTCCATGTGGCCGTCGGGCATCTTGGACGATCCGTCGACGGGCACGCGCTTAAACGAGATATTGCCCTTGCGATAGGCATCGTAGTGGTCGGTGGTCGTGACGGTGCGGTCGGATTCCTCGGTTACGGTCTCGTTGGTCGCCTAATCATAAAAATAAACAAGAACGCGGGCAAGGTAGAGGCAAAGCGGCACGTGAAGGGAGTGGGCCGCGTCGGGAGGGTAGCCGGGGACGAGGAGGTGGGGGAGC
>CAJMSV010000095.1 GCA_905216175.1 uncultured bacterium
AGCGCTGCCTGGGTGTCGTCGTCTTATGCCGCGTGCTTATGGCCCGAGGGATGGCGATCCAGGCTATGCACGATGCCGGGGCGGTCCTCTCCCTGCACTGTACCAAGATGATCGATACCGCAGTGGTAGTCCAAGGCGTTCGCAAGCGTGCCGCTCTCGTGGCCGTGGGCGGGATGGCACACCAGCCCGCGCTGCTTGGAGAGCACAATGAGATAGTCGTCCTCATAGCGAATGTCGAGCGGGATGGCCTCGGGAATCACATCGGTGGGATCGTGCGGCTCGGGCAGGTCGACCGAGATGCGGTCACCGGCGCGTACGGCATACTTTTTTGACAGACAGGTCTCGCCGTTCACGATTACGGCGCCGCCCTCGATCAGATGCGCGCAGGCAGAGCGCGTGGGGCAGCCGTCGTTGGCACCCAGAAAGGCGTCGAGACGCTGGCCTGCGGCATCGTCGGCAACAAGGATATGGATGTCAGCCATTAGCGCTCATTCCTTTCGCGAATCTTGCGGGCACGCTCCCCACGCTGCTTGGCTTTGCGCTTAGCGCGGGCCTCATCACGGGCGTTAAGCTCGGCAGTCGCATCGACATCGCGGGCCGCAGGGCTCAAGAACATGTAGCCGATGAGGGCAAGCACGACGCCTACGGTGATGCCGATATCGGCCACGTTAAAGACGGGAAAGTCAATGAAGGTGGTAGCAATAAAATCGGTCACGACGCCAAAGGCCAAACGATCGATAGCGTTGCCGATAGCACCGCCCGCAACCATCGCCATGCCCACAACCTCAAGATGGGCGAGCTGGGGTGCACGAACGAGGTACACGGCAATAGCGACAATGACCGCCAGCGCCAGCACGGCAAACGCGATGCCATGCCCCTCGCCCATGCTAAAGGCAGCGCCGATATTGCGGACAAACAGGAAGTCGATCACGCCGGGGATGACGGTCACATGCAGTGCATAGCCCACGGCACGAACCGCAAGCTTGGTCAACTGGTCAACAAGCAGCACAACGAGCGCCACCCCGCCAGCAACACCCAACCGCCAACGCAAAGGCGGCGTCACATCCCTAGCACGACCCAAATCAATCCCCTACCCTCAAAAGCTCAAATAACGTTTCATGCAATTAACCATCTTATATTGCCACACGCAGAGCGCATGACATATTCGCTAACGCCAGATAAATAACCAGCATAAAAAGAAAGCGGCATTCCGAAAAACAGAATGCCGCTTTTATTCAGCGGAGCAAATGGGCCGAAGGCACCCAAATTCTCCCTATAACTAAAATGCCGAGTTACCGTGCCTTAAAGGGCATTCGCACACCTCTCGCAGATATGCGCGTGGCCATTGTACTCGCCGACGGTGGTGCGATAGTTCCAGCAACGATCGCAGCACTCGCCCTCGGCTGCCTCGATGGCAACGGAGAGCTCCTCGCCCTGGGTAAGCTCAACATCGGAAACGATGTAGAACTCGGCCAGATCGACGGCCTTATCACCGGTCAGCAGCGCGTACATCTCTGCGGGAACGACCGCCTTGACGCGAACCTGCTGGCTCTTTGTGAAAGTGCCGGCAGAACGGGCATCCTCAAGGGCCTTGGTCACGGCGCTACGGAGTTCGAGCGAAGCCTCGAGCACGCCCTCAAACTCATTGGCCTCATCGACCGTGATGGGCGACTTGTACCAATCGAGCAGCGCGGCGTACTTCTGGTGATCGACGCAGCCGGCGGGCGCATAGGCCATGGCCTCATCGACCGTGTAGGACAGGATCGGCTGCAGATCGCGCATGAGCATCGAGAAGAGCTCGGCGAGCACGGTCTGTGCGCTGCGGCGCTCGAGCGAGCCGGGCTTGTCGCAGTACAGACGGTCCTTCAGGGCGTCGAGGTACACGTTGGAAAGCTCGGTCACCACGAAGTCGTAGAGCGCACGGTAGGCGCGCGGGAACTCGTAGCTGGCGTAGGCGTCGTCGACCTCGGCCTGGACCTGGGTCAGGCGGGCAACCATGAGCTTGTCGAGCGGCAGCAAGTCGGCAAAGGCGACGCCGTCGGTCTCGGGCTCAAACTGACCCTCGAGCTCGGAGAGCAAGAAACGCAGCGTGTTGCGGAAACGGCGATAGGCATCGGACGTACGAGCGAGAATCTCGTGGTCGATGGAAACGTCGGAGCTGGTGTCGACGGAGGCAACCCACAGGCGGATGATGTCGGCGCCCATCTCGTCGCAGACCTTGTTGGGGTCGATGACGTTACCGAGCGACTTGGACTTCGTGCGGCTTTGGCCATCGAGGGTGTAGCCCTGCGAAACGACCGCCTTGTACGGAGCATGGCCGTTGGCACCCACCGAGGTGAGCAGCGAGCTCTGGAACCAACCGCGGTGCTGGTCGGAACCCTCGAGATACACGTCCGCCGGGTACTCCAGCTCGGGACGGTACTCGCAGACGGCCTTCCAGGAGACGCCGGAATCCCACCACACGTCGAGGATGTCCTTATCGGCCTTGAGGTGATGGCCGCCGCACTTGGGGCAGACGCAGGCCTCGCCCAGGTAACTCTCGGGAGCGTCGGTGAACCAGGCGTCGGAGCCCTTCTCGTGGAAGAGCTTGATGACGGCGTCGAGCGTAGCGTCGTTCATGACCTTCTCGCCGCAGTCGGCGCAGGTGTAGCTGGGGATAGGCACGCCCCAGTTGCGCTGACGGCTGATGCACCAGTCGGGACGTTGCTCGACCATGGCGCCGATGCGGTTGGCGGCGTGAGCCGGATACCACTTGACGTTCTCGCGAACCTCCTTGCCAGCCTGCTCACGCAAGCCGGTCTTGTCCATCGAGACGAACCACTGGTCAGTAGCACGGAAGAGCACCGGGTGCTTGCAGCGCCAGCAGTGCGGATAGCTGTGCGTGATCTTCTTCTCGAGGACCAGGGTGCCGCGCTCGCGCAGGAACTCAATGATGTGCGGGTTGGCCTCATCGGTATCCATACCGCTGAAGGGACCACCGGTGCCAAACTCCTCGCCGGTGTAGAACTTGCCGTCGTCATCGACCGGCATGCAAATGTCGGTGATACCCTCCTTGAGGCAGGCGAAGTAGTCGTCGACGCCGTGACCGGGCGAGGTGTGGACGATACCGGTACCGTCATCGACACCGACGTAATCGGCCAACAGCGCCACGCCCTCAACACCGTCAAAGATCGGCTGCTTGTAGTGGATGTGGTGGAAGGTCTCGGCGGGAACCACATAGGGTTTGCCGTCGACCATGACCGGGGTGTACTCCCAGCCAAACTCCTCACAGCACTTGGGAGCCAGGTCCTCGAGCATGACCTCGGCACGGCCATCGTGCTCAACGGCGACATAGGCGGCGCCGGGCTTGAGAGAAACGGCCTGGTCGGAGGGGATGGTCCACGGGGTGGTCGTCCAGATGATAAAGTCGACCGGGCCGTCGAAGTTCACGAGGCCGGCGGGCTTGGAGGTCATCTCAAAGCGCACGAAGATGGACGGGCTCGTCTCGTCGGAGTACTCGATCTCGGCCTCGGCCAGCGCGGTGTGGCAGTGCTTACACCAGTGAACCGGCTTGTGACCGCGATAGATCATGCCCTTGTCGAACATGGCCTTGAAGACCTCGATGTCGGCGGCGTCGTGCTGGTGATAGAGCGTCAGATAGGGGTTATCCCAGTCGCCGAGCACGCCCAGGCGACGGAAGCCGGCCTTCTGCAGCTCGATGTTCTCGACAGCGAACTTGTTGCAAAGCTCGCGGATCTTAGCCGTTGAAGTCTGGTTGAACTTCTCGGTGCCGAGCTTCTCCTCGACCTTATGCTCGATCGGCTGGCCGTGGCAGTCCCAACCGGGGACATAGGGAACCTCATAGCCCTGCATCATCCAGTAACGGTTGATCATGTCCTTGGAGATCTTGTTCATGGCGTGGCCGATGTGGATCGGGCCGTTGGCGTACGGAGGGCCGTCGTGCAGCACGAACTTCTTGTGACCCTCGTTCTTCTTCAGAACCTGCTCGTAGACCTTGTTGTCCTGCCAGTCCTTGAGTCGCTTGGGCTCGGACTTGGAAAGACCGGCACGCATGGGAAAACCGGTCTTGGGCAGATTCATCGTCTGCTTGTACTCGTTTGCCACGGTACCCCTTTCATGTCGTGGGCGCGCACGCCCGTTGGGCACCAAAAAAGCGCCCGTCCCTACAAGCTGGGACGAAGCGCCACAAAACGGGCAGCCTGCCCGTAAAAGCTCTTCGTTTAACCACCCAGCTTAGATGCCCTCGCCCGCGTATTCGCGCGCTCGCATCCGTTACTCGGCTGGCCTGTATCGACGGCCATCTCGGCGATGTCTACTAAGACGAACCTGCGCGGCACGTCCGTTGGGATCGCAGCTCCGGGGTGATTTTCATCGGTCGCATGCACGGGTTCTCAGCGCTCCCCGCTCTCTGTAACATGCGGACGGCCGACTACTCGTCCCCATCAACGCTTATGCGGAGTATGCTAGCACGTTCCGCGCCGACGAAAAACCCTCAACACTGGTTTTATACGTTCGAAATTTCTCGCGGCTGTGGACCTTCTCTTGGAGCAAAATACCTGAAAGCACTTTATCGAACGAAAGAAGGTTGCTATGCGCACGATTGGAATGAGCGACTACACCGTTGGCGAGGATTGCTTTGACGAGCTGTCCGGCGCGCTGGCCGAGTACGGCGCGAAGAAGGTCGCGATCATCGGTGGCAAGCGGGCACTGGCCGCAGCACTTCCCGGTATCGAAGCTGCGCTGGCGGGTACCGACGTCGAGATTCTAGAGACGCGCGTCTACGGCACCAACAGTACGCGTGCCAATATCGCCAAGGTCGTGAACTCCCCTGCCTGCCAGGAAGCTGACGTGCTTATCGCATGCGGCGGCGGCAAGGCGCTCGACACCGTGAAGACCGCAGCTATCGAGCTCAAGAAGATCGTCTTTACGGTCCCGACGATCTGTTCCAACTGCTCCGCCGCGACCGCCATTGCCGTCGTGTACAACGACGACGGCTCGCTCGAGGGCTATTCGTACCCCAACCGACCGGCGCACATCTTCATCAACCCCAAGATCATCGCCAAGGCACCGGCAGAGTACTTCTGGGCCGGCGTGGGCGATGCCCTGTCCAAACAGCCCGAGGTCGAGTACGCCACGAGCGCCGGCAACCTGGAGCACACCGCCGGTCTTGGCCGGGCGCTCGCCCACACCTGTTCCGAGTCACTGTTTACCTATGGCGTCCAGGGTCTTGAGGACGTGCGCCAGAACCTGTCGAGCGAGGCCGTCAAGCAGATCGCGCTCGACATCGTGGTCAACACGGGCTACGTCTCCAACCTGACCAACCAGAACGATTACTACTACAACTCGAGCGTGGCGCACGCGTTCTACAACGCCACCTGCAGCATTCCGCGTGAGGGCACTTACCTGCACGGCGAGGTCGTGAGCCTGGGCGTGCTCGTGCTGTTAGCCTAAACGGGCGACACCGAGAACCATGCGCGCAACGCCGCCAATAACAAGCAGAAGCGGCAGCCCGTGACGCTAGAGCAGGTCGGGCTTTCCGAGTCCGATATCCCGGCCCTGTGCGAGTACGCGCACGCCACCAACGAGTGGAAGCAAGGCAACCCGGAGCCCTTCACCGACGAGAAGTTCGCCGCCGCCATCAAGGCCGCCAACGCCTACGGCCGCACGCTCTAGGCCTAACTCAAAACCACCACAAAGGGGACAGGCACCTTTGTGGTGGTTTTTTATTGCTCCAACATTCAGTTCGCACTCGAACCCGATTCTATACGAGAAAGGGTTCGGGTACGTTTTTTGTTTATCGGTAATTCTGCGTAAGGACTACTCGGAACGGTAAACAGGAACGAACAGAGGCAGGGTATCATCGTGGCGATGGTATCCTGCCTTTTGCTTTGCGGAACCAAGGTCGCTTTATGCGAACTTGATCGCCACTTATATGGCGCATTGATGGCAATTGCTGCGCACGTGCGTGCCGGGAGCCTGTACACCTCTGGCAAGGCGTAACACACTAGACTTTGTTCCAAAGTCCGTGTGCTAAGGGGGCAGGGCCCTTAGAATTCCTGTGGAGTGTGTACGCACGTACGCAGGAAAACAGCAAATTACGCTATATCAGGGCGTTCTTTCATTGGAGCGTATGGTATACACGGCTTAGTTCAACAAATACGAATTTATATATAAAGGAGAATATAGATGAAAATGTTTTTATGTTCGCACTTTTCAAGTGTAGGAAGTCTGATAAAGGAAGAAATTGAAAATAAAAAAGTCGTATTTATTCCAACAGCTTCGCTGCGTGAAGGCTACACCGGTTATGTCGGCTCGGCTCGAAAATTATTCAAAAAGTTGG
>CAJMSV010000096.1 GCA_905216175.1 uncultured bacterium
CGGCGGTCGCCTCACCTCCTGCAGACGAGCCCTCGTCAGACCCGGTACCGGCAGCCCCGCCGCCACAGCCCGCGAGCGCAAGCGACAGGGCGCCCGCGGCGAGCGCCGAGGCAAACCCCCGGCGCGACATCTCAAAATCAAACGCGCGCATCGCTAGCACGTCCCCTCGTTAGGCATCGACCAGGCATGATGGTCGGTATGCAGCAACTCCTCGGCCAGCGGCGAGAGCGGCGCGCCCAAAAACTCGCGGTAGCACGCCTGGACATCGGGATTCTCGTGCGAGAAACGAATGTCCGCCTTCGCATCCAGGCTCCACAGCACCTGGCCACGCTCAGCCGCCAGCTCGCAGCCGTCGTGGATGGGCTGACCGCCGCCACCGACGCAGCCGCCCGGGCACGCCATGACCTCAACAAAGTCATATCTCACACGGCCGTCGCGAATCGCGTCGAGCAGACGGGCGGCGTTGCCCAGCCCGTGCGCCACGGCGACGCGCACCTTGGTACCGTCGATATCGGCCACGGCCTCCTTCCAGCCCTCGAGTCCGCGCACGTCAGTGAAGAAGTCGGCATCCGGGTTCTTGCCCGTCACCAGGTAATATGCCGAGCGCACGGCGGCCTCCATCACGCCGCCCGTGGCGCCAAAGATCACACCCGCGCCCGTGCCAAAGCCCAACGGCGTATCGAGCGGCTCCTCGACCAGCGTGTCAACGCTCACGTGGCTCGCGCGGATCATGCGCACCATCTCGCGCACCGTCAGCGCAACGTCCACGTCGGGCGCGCCGCCCTCGCCCATCATGCTCGGCAGCGCACACTCGGCCTTCTTGGCCGTGCATGGCATCACGGACACCACGAACAGACGCTCGGGCTCCACGCCCAGCACCTTGGCGTAGTAGGTCTTGGCGATAGCGCCGAACATCTGCTGCGGCGACTTTGACGTGGACAGGCTGTCGACAAACTCGGGGCAACGTGCCTTCACAAAGCGCACCCAGCCCGGGCAGCAGCTCGTAAACATGGGCCAGCCGCGGCTGTCGCCCTCACCCTTAGCGGCGGCGCCCAGGCGCTCGAGCAGCTCGGAGCCCTCCTCCATAATGGTGAGGTCGGCCGAGAAATCGGTATCGAACACATACTCAAAGCCTACGCGGCGCAGCGCGCAAGCCAGACGCTCGACGGTTGCCTCCTCGCGCGGAATGCCGAGCTCCTCGCCCCAAGCACTACGCACGGCCGGCGCGATCTGCACCAGCACGATCTTGTCGGGATTAGCGAGCGCGTCAAACACGGTCTCGGTGTCGTCGCGCTCGCGCAGCGCGCCCGTCGGGCAATGCGTGATGCACTGGCCGCACGCGACGCAATCGGTCTTGCCGATCGGCACGCGCCCGCGGGTGCCCACGGCGGTATGCGTGGCGCGGTTGGTCAGGTCCCAAATCCCTAAGCCCTGTACGCTCTCGCACACCTTGATGCAGCGCATGCATTTAATGCACTTGTCGTTTTCGCGGATGATGGGGAAATCGAAATCCCAGCCCTCGCCCGCCAAATGCCTTTGATACGGCAGATAGAAAATGCCCAGGTCGTTGGCAATGGTCTGCAGGTTGCAGTTACCGCTGCGCACACAGCTCGTGCAGCGTGAATCGTGCTGCGAAAGCAGCAGCTGCACGTTGGTGCGGCGCGCCTCGCGGGCCTTGGGGCTGTTGGTGTGGACCACCATGCCATCGAGCACGTAGTTGTTGCAGGCGGCAACCAGCTGGTCGCAGCCCTCAACCTCGACCACGCACACGCGGCAGCCGCCGATCTCGTTCAGATCGCGCAGGTAGCACAGGGTGGGAATCTGGATGCCGACGGACTTGGCCGCGTCCAGGATCGTGGTGTGCTCGGGCACCACGACCTCGCAATTATCGATAGTGAGCTTGACCATATTGAGTGCTCCGCTTTCGGTGTTATCGCCGACGGTGGTTTTGTTGAGCTCTACCATTCCAGGTTCCTCCCTCCGCGGAACGCGCCAAAACCAAAGTGGTCGCAACGCAGGCAGCGGCTTGCCTCCTGGCGCGCCTCCTCCTCGGTAAGGCCCTGCTCGACCAGATTCCAATCGTGAATACGCTCGCCGGCCTCGCGCTCACCCAGCTCGCAGCGGCCGCACTCGTGCTTGCCCTTAAACTGAACGGTCGGCAGCTCCACGTCGAGCTTGATCTTGTGGTCGAAGCCCAGATAGCGGTCGATGTTTGCCGAAGCCACGCGGCCGGCGTTGATGGCACGGATGACGGTGGCGGGGCCGGTCTGGCAGTCGCCGCCGCTAAAGAGGCCATCGAAGTTGGGCACGGCACCGTCCGAGTCGGTGACCACGCAACCCCACTTGCAGGCGATGCCCATGTCCTCAAACGGCTTGGAATCGATGTCCTGGCCAATGGCGACAAACACGCGCTCGCAGGGGATGACGCGCTCGGGCGTAGCGGCGGCACGCGGAGCCGGACGACCGCGGCGGGGCTCGCCGATAATCTGCGGTTGCACGCGCAGGCCGCTCACGCGACCATCTTCGCCCGTCTCGATAGCGAGCGGGGCCGTAAGCTCCAGAACCTCGCAACCCTCGGCCTGGGCGCCGGCGATTTCGGCGTCCTGAGCCGTCATATCGCAGATGCGACGGCGGTAGACGATGCTTACCTTTTCGGCGCCGCAGCGCACGGCAGAGCGCGCCACGTCCATGGCCACGTCGCCGCCGCCGATGACGCTCACGCGCTGGCCGCTCAGGTCGGGCAGGTCGTCGTCTCCAATGGCTCGCAGCATCTTGACGGCCGACTCCACGCCGGGCGCCTCTTCGCCCGGAAGGCCGAGCTTCTTATCGCTGTGGGCGCCAATGGCTAGGTAGACGGCATCGAACTCGTCGCGCAGGCGGGCAAGCTCCTCGCCGTTGACGGAGTGATCGAGCTCAACGTCGATGCCGGCGCTCAAGATCCAATCGATCTCGGCCTGCAGGCGCTCGCGCGGCAGACGATAGCTGGGGATGCCGTAGCGCAGCATGCCGCCCAAGTGGTGGCGCTGCTCAAAAATGGTCACCTTGTGGCCCATCACGGCCAGGTAGTAGGCACAGGAAAGGCCGGCCGGGCCGCCGCCGATCACGGCGATGCGCTTGCCGGTGTTGTCCACTACATGCGGCTTGTGGTCGTTGAGGGCACTGTGCTCAACGGCAAAACGCTTGAGGGCGAGAATGTTCATGGGATCATCGACCATGCTACGGCGGCAGTGCATCTCGCAGGGATGCTCGCACACCAAACCGCAGCCGAGCGGCAGCGGGTTGTTCTAGCGGATGACCTTGACGGCATCGGCATAGCGGCCGGCCTCGACGAGCGAAATGTAACCGGGAATGTCGACATGCGCCGGACAGCCCGAGACGCACGGGACGCGGGCCTCGCGGTCAAAGCCGCAGGAGTGCTCGCGGATGTGGTGCTCAAAATCGTCGCGGAAGCCGCGAATGGCCGTGAGTGCCATGGCGCCAGCTTCGTAGCCGATGGCGCAGTCGCTCGAAAGGTAGATGGTGCGGGCCGTGCGCTCAATCAAGTTGAGCGTGGACTCGTCGGCGCGGCCCTCGAGCACATCGGCGAGCAGGTCGCTCAGCGCGCTCAGGCCCACGCGGCAGGGCGTGCACTTGCCGCAGCTCTGGGTGGAGCACAGGTTGACGAGCGCCGCCGTAAACTCGACGGGGCACGGGGCGAGTGAACTCACCGCCAGACGACGTCCGAGTGCATCGTGCAGGTCGTCCATGACGGCCTGAGCGTGGCTGCGTTCCATTACGTGCAGTCGAGCCATAAGATCCCCTCTCACATGGCAGCCCGGAGGCGAGGCCGGGCGAAATTGCTACACGCACAACACTGACCTAAAAAGTTGTTAGGTCTCCACGCAGTTCGGCAGGCGGTATGAAATGTCACCATCAGCGGTGAAAATGAACATTATCGCAGATAAATGCCATATTTGATAAAACGCGTTACCAAACGACAATGCCCCGCCCACGCAATCACGTGGGCGGGGCATTGCTTCAGGCATGCGGCCAGCGACCCTGTTGCTTTTACTTAAGCTCGGGCCAGTAACCCTTGTTGGCCTCGATCATGTCGTCGAGAACCTCCTTGGCGACCTTCATCGACGGCACGGTCTTGTTGAGCGTAAAGGCCTTAAGCGCCTTCTCGTACGAACCCTCGATCGTAGCCTCGACAATGAGCTTCTCGGAGTTCAGCTGCTGCATCATGAGGCCCTGCTGGAACAGCGGAATGTTGTCGCGGCTGATGACCTCGGGGCCGTTCTTGCCAATGTAGGCAGGCAGCTCGACCATAGCGTCGTAGGGCATGTTGGGGATGGCGCCCTTGTTCTCGCAAATGACCAGGAAGCGCTGCTTGGTGTCGTTCTTCAGAGCGATAGCCAGATCGGCAATCCAGTCGCCGTGGCTGCCCGCATAGAACGTGCTCTCGTCGATCTCGCCCGTCTTCTCGTATTGGTCGATTCCATCAAAGAGGTTCTTCTCACGCGTCTCCTCAACCTCGTTAGCACGGGTGCGCGCGGGGTTGGAGTGCTCGACGAACTCCTTCTGCTGCAGGTAGTAGTTCAGATACGTGTTGGGCAGGTACTCCGGGAAGCACTCCATGATCTCGTACTCGCCCTTCCAGACGTAGTACCAGCTGCCCTTGGTGTGGCGGTTCTGCTCGGGGTGCTCGTCGACGGCCTCCTCGGGCTTCTTTGCCATGAGCGAGCCCATGCCCTTGAGGTAAGAGTCGGGCAGCAGAATCTCATGCTCCTTGATGTACTCGCGCAGCTGCGGGAGCACCTCCTCGCCCTTGTGGCGGATCGAGGTGAACCAACCAAAGTGGTTGAGGCCAAAGTAATCGTACTCGACATCCTTCTTGTCGATATCGAGCGCGGCGCAAACCACGTCGATGATCGCGATCGGCATGTCGCAGATGTTGATGATACGAGCGTTGGGACGCAGCACGCGGCAGCCCTCGGAGACGATGGCGGCAGGGTTGGAGTAGTTGAGAATCCAGTAGTCCTTCTTGGCGTACTTCTCAACGTCATCGATCAGCTCGACCATGGGGAAGATGGTGCGCATGCCGTAGGCAAGGCCGCCGCAACCGCAAGTCTCCTGACCCACGCAGCCGTGACGCAGCGGAATCTTCTCGTCCTGCTCGCGCATGGCGTAGCCGCCCACGCGCATCTGGGCAAACACGAAGCTCGCGTCGGTAAAAGCCGTCTTTTTGTCGGTGGTCACCGTGAGCTTGATGTCAAGGCAGCGGTCCTCGTGCGAAATCCAGTCCACGAGCACGCCGATCTTGCGCTGGCGCTCCTCGTTGATGTCGTACAGACGAATCTCGTCAACGTCGAGCTCGTCCTTGCGCAGGGCGATGGACTTGACGATGCCGGGGGTAAAGGTGGATCCGCCACCACACAGAGTAATGATCATTGTTTACTGCTCCTTCTCAATTGCGTTTTCGACCTTGTCGCGCATCTCGGCGACCTTCATGCCAAAGATGATCTGGATATTATTGCCGTTGCGGTTGATGCCGCTGTTGGGCACGTGGTTGATGAGGTCCTCATTGATGAGGTCCGGGTTCTTAACGTTCACGCGGAGACGCGTAAAGCAGTTCTCGAGCTCCTCGATGTTGTCCTTGCCACCAAGACCTGCGACCAGGTCGGCAATACCTGCATCGACGCCCTCTGCGGGAGCCGCGGCAACAGCGCCCTGCTTCACCGCGACAGACGCGGCGGCCGCGCCCTCGGCAACGGACTCGGCAAGCTCGGACTCTTCCTCGCGACCAGGCGTGTGGAGGTTGAGCTTCTTGATAAGGAAGGTGAAGAGGAAGAAGTACAGAGCGGCGTTGACGACTCCAAGCACCAGCATAACCGGCCAGTTGGTCTTATCGACACCGAGGACCAGGTTGGAAACCACGATGTTGATGATGCCGCCTGCAGTCGAAGCGGGCACGGAGAGGACCTTGAGCAGGACCAGGAAGATGCCGGAAAGAACCGAGTGAACGACAAAGAGCACGGGAGCGGCAAAGACAAAGAGGAAGTCCATGGGCTCGGTCACGCAGGAGAGCACGGCGGTGATGATCAGCGGGATAATAACGGCCTTGGTCTTATCCTTGTTCCCCTTGTAAGCGGTGACGATAAAGGCGAGACCGATACCGATGTAGGGCCACAGGTTGTTGAAGGTGTAGCTGTTGATATACGTACTATCGGAGAAGGGCTGACCCGTCATTGCCATCTCGGCAACACGGATGGGATAGGCGCCGGCAATAACCTGATCACCCAGCGTCAGGGTGCCACCAACATCGGAGAACTGGAACGG
>CAJMSV010000097.1 GCA_905216175.1 uncultured bacterium
CAATACCAACGCGAAGTACCTCAAGCAGATCCACAGCAGCGGCATCGTCGCCGTGGTGACCGGCACGTCGAACGAGCTGTTTGCCCAGATGATCGACCGCATCCAGCAGACGCTCCCCACGGACCGCTACCCGCTGACCGTGGACTACGTCGACGAAAACGAGGACCCCGTCGAGCGCGCTCTGCACCTGAGCCGCGAGAAAAAGCCCGCCGGGCTGCTGTTTCTCGGCGGCGACCGGCGGATGTACGCCAAAAGCTTCGGCGAGATCACGCTGCCGTCCGTCGTGCTGACGACCGACGCCGCCCGCCTCGGCTTCGACAATCTCTCCTCCGTGACCACGGACGACGTGGAGGCGGCGGAATGCGCCATGGAATACCTGCTGGAAAGCGGCCACCGGCGCATCGGCGTCATCGCGGGCGACCTGAGCTGCTCCGGCCCGTCGCGGCTTCGCTATGAGGGCTGCCTGCTCGCGCTGACGCGGGGTGGCCGTTCCCTCAAACCAACCGCGCGCCGTCTCGTTGTCGTGGGTGCCTACATAGGCGACGGTGTTGGCGATGTAGTTATGCGGCAGGTAGTACGAGTTGGTGCCCTCAAAGGCAAACTGCAGGATCTTCATGCCGGGGAAGCCCGAGTTGTCGCGCATGTCGATGACGCCGGGGGTGAGGAAGCCCAGGTCCTCGGCGATGATGGGCAGCGTGCCGAGCTTTTCCTCGAGCGTCTTGAAGAACTTGAGGCCGGGACCCTGCGTCCACGAACCGTAGGACGAATCGGGCGAGGAGAACGGCACCTCCCAATAGGCTTCGAAGCCGCGGAAGTGATCCAGGCGGATGACGTCGTACATGTCGAGGGCGGCGCGAATGCGGCCCTCCCACCAGGAAAAGCCGTCGGACTCCATGGCGTCCCAGTCGTAGATGGGGTTGCCCCAGTACTGGCCGGTGGCCGAGAACTGGTCGGGCGGCGTGCCGGCGACGCTCACGGGATTGCCGGCGGCATCGATCTTAAAGAGCTCAGGCGTCGCCCACATCTCGACGGAGTCACGCGAGACATAGATGGGCAGGTCGCCGATGATGAGAATGTCGCGCTCGTTGGCATAGGCCTTGAGGCGGTTCCACTGGCGATCGAAGAAGTACTGCGTCATCTGGTGGTAGAGCATACGCGCCGGATGGTCGGCGCAGACCTTGGCGGAAGCTTCGCCACGGGTGCGGAGTTCCGCGGGCCACTCCCAAAACGTCTTGAGACCGCACTCCTCTTTGACGGTCATGAACTCACAGTAGGGGATGAGCCAGTCCTCGTTGGCCTGGATAAAGTCATCGAAATCGGCCGGCTTGTCGGCAGCAAAGCGCTCGGCGGCGCGGTCGAGAATCTGACGGCGGCCGCCAAAGATAGCACCGTAGTCGACATTGCTGGGGTCGGATCCCAGATACACGCCATCGATATCGCGCTGCTCCAGATACCCTGCCTCGATAAGCTCGGCAAAGTCGATAAAGTTGGGGTTGCCTGCGCGGGCCGAGAACGACTGATAGGGCGAATCGCCATAGCTGGTCGTCGTAAGGGGCAGAATCTGCCAGTAATGTTGTTTGCACGAGGCGAGAAAATCGACGAAGTCGTAGGCATTCCAGCCAAAGCCGCCGATTCCGTATGGTCCGGGCAGAGATGAGACGGGCATGAGGACGCCGCTTGCACGCTCCATGAGTGCGCTCACCAACCTTCTTGTTGTGGGGTCGGCCTGCCGATGGGTGTGCAGTCCGCCTCCGATGTTCTGATTCGATACGCCTATTGTAAAACATGTTGTTTAAACATGTACAGGCAAGATAAAAAAGTTGGTCGATTTTCGGCGAATGGCTACACACCATGAAAAAGCCCCGACCTCACAACGTGAGATCGGGGCAAGAGCGGTATGTAGGTTTTTGCTACTCGGCGTCGGCGAAGCCGTTGGGGTTGTGGCTCTGCCAGTTCCAGCTATCGCGGCACATGTCCGCGATGTCGTACTGGGCCTTCCAGCCCATCATGCGCTCGGCCTTGGAGGCATCGCACCAGTTGGCAGCGATGTCGCCGGCGCGGCGCTCGCGGATCACGTAGGGCAGCTCCTTGCCACAAGCCTTGGAGAAGGCGGCGACGACCTCGAGTACCGAGGTGCCGGTGCCGGTGCCCAAGTTAAAGATCTCGACGCCGGTCTTGCCGTTCATCCAGTTAAGGGCGGCAACGTGACCAGAGGCCAGATCGCACACGTGGATGTAGTCGCGCACGCCGGTGCCGTCGGGGGTGGGGTAGTCGTTGCCAAAGACCTGAACGGCCTCGAGCTTGCCCACGGCGACCTGGGCGACATAGGGCACCAAGTTGTTGGGGATGCCCTTGGGGTCCTCGCCGATCAGGCCCGACCGCTGACCGCCGATGGGGGTGAAGTAACGGTGCAGCTCGACGTCCCACTCGGGGTCGGCGGTGTGGACGTCCATAAGGATCTGCTCGATCATCCACTTGGTCCAACCATAGGGGTTGGTCGCGGGCTTCTTAGGATCCTCCTCGGTGACGGGCGGGTTGTCCGGGTCGCCATAGACGGTCGAGGAGCTCGAGAAGATGATGGACTTGCAGCCATGGTTGCGCATGACGTCGATGAGCACCAGGGTGTTCTCGATGTTGTTGTGGTAGTACTCGACGGGCTTGCTCACCGACTCGCCGACGGCCTTAAAGCCGGCAAAGTGGATGACGCGGTCGATCTGATGGGTATCAAAGATCTTGTTCATCGCATCGCGGTCGAGCACGTTGGCCTCGTAGAAGGTGAGGTTCTTGGCGGCCTCGTCGCCCACGATGGTCTTGACGCGGTCGACGGCGACGGCGCTGGAGTTGGAGAGATCATCGACGATGACGACCTGGTAGCCACCCTCGAGCAGCTGAACGACGGTGTGCGAGCCGATAAAGCCGGCGCCACCGGTAACGAGGACGCAGGTGTCTTTGGGGTCGAGTGCTTTGGACATGTAGTCTCCTATCGAATCAGGAACACTTCTTCAGGGGAGTATAGCGCAGACAGGGACGCCCAAATCGTGCGCTGTAGGAAAAGCAGAGGACTGTGTTAACGTACTCATAAAAGAGCTTGCGTACGCATAACCTGATCTTTGGCATTTGCATACGAGCCGCTGACCTTGTAGTTTCCTGCCGTTCGTGGAAATCGTTGGGACGCGCCATATGTACGCTAATATGTATGAGTTGAGCGACATATAAATAAGCATGTAACGGAGTACATATGTCACCAAACAGCGATTCCATCCTTTCCCAGGAGCTCTCGCGCCGCACTGCCCTCAAGGCCCTGTTCGGCGCCGCTTCTGCGGCAGTTCTTTTTGGCCTGCCCGCTCGCGCCCATGCGGCGGAGGCTTCCAAAGAAACCACCGATAAACTGAATGCTGCCCAGGCCCAGCTCGACGAGGTTCAAGCCCAGCTCGACAGCATCGCAAATGAGTATGCGGCGCTGGCCAACAAGAATGCCCAGACCCTCAACGACATCGAGAATGTCCAGGGCAAGATTGACGACACGCAGGCCCAGATCGATGAAAAGAAGGCCGAGCTCAAGAAGAAGCGCAACGACCTTTCCGATCGCGTGGCCGCCAGCTACAAGTCCGGCGGCACGAACATCCTGTCGCTGCTGCTGGCCTCTGGCTCGTTTGAGGAACTCGTCGCCAACGCGCATTACGTTGAGAAGATCAACAAGAGCGACCGCGATGCCATTGAGGATATCCAGACGATTCAGGCTGAGCTCGATGCGCAAAAGACCGAGCTCGAGTCGCAGAAGGCCGACTTAGAGAAGCTCAAGGACCAGCAGACTGCTCAGATGCAGGATATGCAGGCCAAGCAGCAAGAAGTCCAGACTGTGCTGAACGGTCTTTCCGACGACGTCAAGGAGCTCATGGCTCAGCGCGATTCCGAGATCCTCGCTGCCGCCCAGGCCGAGGAGGCTGCTAGGAAGGCTGCCGCTGCCGCGGCTGCCGCGAACAAGAACAATTCCTACTCGGGTGGTTCAAGCTCGGGTGGCGGATCGTATGCGCCCGGAACCCCGCAACAGAATGCCGGCTCGGGCAAACAGCAGGCCGTCGTCAACGCGTGCTACTCCACGCCTTCGCCGGGTCAGAACTGGTGCGCGGCGTGGGTTACCAATGTCTTCCGTAACGCCGGCGTTGGCTACTTTGGCGGTAACGCGTGCGATATGTTTAACGCATGGTGCTATAGCTCCGACCGCTCGGCGCTGCAGGTGGGCATGATCGTGGCCGACTCATCGCATAGCGGCACCGGCATGCCGGGTCTGATCTATGGCCACGTGGGCATCTATGTTGGCGGCGGCATCGTCATGAGCAATGAGGGCGCCATTACATCGAAGTCGCTTGATTCGTTTATTAGCTTCTATGGCACTGGCTCTGGCGTGCGCTGGGGCTGGCTTGGCGGTATTGCGCTGTCGTAGCTGCGGTTTGAAGTAAGTTGGTCCGTGGCTGCCCGAAAGGCATTAGGTTGCCTGCTCGGACAGTCCTGCTCGCACGGAGAGCACATTAAGTGCTCTCCGGCTCGTGCGGAACTCGCGATCAACCTAATGCCTTTCGGGCAGCCACGGACCTCTCGGGTCCAATACGTCACACACCGGACTGGGTTATCTGAATAAATATGGTGAAGGCCCCTTTCGGGGCCTTCTTTGTTAAAGGAATTCTCCGACTCGGTGGACTTCGGGTTCTAGGTCTACGTTGAATTGGTCTTTGACGGTTGCCTGGATGTGGCGGATGAGTTCGTCGACGTCGGCGGCGGTGGCGTGGTCGGCGTTGACGATAAAGCCGCAGTGCTTTTCGCTCACCTGCGCGCCGCCAACGGCGTGTCCTCGCAGGCCGGCATCCATGATGAGCTTGCCGGCAAAGTAACCCTCGGGACGCTTGAAGGTGGAGCCGGCACTCGGCATGTCGAGCGGCTGCTTGTCCTCGCGGCGCTGGCGGTAGTCGTCCATGTCGGCCTTGATCATCGCGGCGTTGCCCGGGGCGAGATTGAAGGTGGCCGAAAGCACGATAAAGCCGTCATCGGCGATGCGGCTCTTTCGATAACCCAGGTTGAGCTCGTCGACATCGAACTCGATGATATTGCCGCTGCCGCGGGTGCCGTCGTCGAGCTGGCGAGCGGGTTTGTAGACGCGCACGGACTCCAGCACATCGGCCATGCAGGCACCGTAGGCACCGGCGTTCATGTAGCAGGCGCCGCCGACCGATCCGGGGATGCCCGAGATGGGCTCCATGCCGGTGAGACAGGCCTCGGCTGCCGCGGCTGCGACATCGGAAAGCAGCGCGCCGGCTGCCGCCGTGACGTGCGTGCCGTCGACCGTAATGTCGGAGAGGCCTTCGCCCAGCGCCACGACGACGCCGCGGATGCCCTTGTCGCCGACGAGCAGGTCGGAGCCGTTGCCCACGATGGTGAGGGGCAGATCGCAGCGATAGCAGGTATCGAGCGTGGCGACGAGGCTCTGCTCGGTATCGGGCGTGACAAAGACGTCGGCCGGGCCGCCGATCTTAAACGTGGTGTGCTCGCGCATGGGCTCGCTCATCAACACGTTGTCCTCGCCGGCAACGCCAGCGAGCGCGCACAGCAGGTCCTCGTTAAAAAAGTCGTTCTCGTGCATATGAATATCCGCCTTTTGGTGGTCGTCGTCATCAATCGATTGCAATATACCCCACCCGGACGGATTTGGTGCGCTGACGGCGATAAAACAGCCGTCTACCGGATTGGTAAAGTGTTTATCACCGAGGTAGAGGGGTAGTCGCTATACTTTCAAGAGATTGCGCGTAAACCCGGAAGGAGCGAGATGGCCAACAAAGTCACCCTCAAGCAGATCGCCCAGGAGGTGGGGCTTTCCCCCTCGTCGGTCTCGCTTGTGCTCAATAATCGGCCTTGTCGCATCTCGGAAGAAAACCGCAAACTCATCAAGGAGGTCGCGGCGCGCAACCACTATGTTCCTAACCAGATTGCGCGTAGTTTGGTCATGCGCGAGTCGCGCACACTGGGCCTTATCGTTCCCAATATCGAGAGCCGCTTTTTTGCCTCGCTCGCCGGCAGCTTGGAAAAGCGCTGCCGCGAAGAC
Organism: uncultured bacterium; assembly: GCA_905216175.1. Classification (GTDB taxonomy): domain Bacteria; phylum Actinomycetota; class Coriobacteriia; order Coriobacteriales; family Coriobacteriaceae; genus Collinsella. Next base: position 6,095 of record CAJMSV010000097.1, read on the forward strand.
GGCTATGCACTCTTTATTACCAGCTCGGGTGGAAGCGCCGATGACGATTTGGAACTGCTGCGCCAGCTGGTGACGCGCGGCGTCGACGGCGTCTTTCTGGTGGTGGGCGACGAGTTCTCCGACGATCGCGCCCTGCGCGAGGAAGTGAGCCATCTGCCTATCCCTGCCGTGATGGTCGACCGCGCCAT
>CAJMSV010000098.1 GCA_905216175.1 uncultured bacterium
GCGCGATGAGCGAGGACTTGCCGACAGAAGGAAAGCCCACAAGCGCGGCATCGGCCATAAGCTTCATCTCGAGCTCGATCCAGTGTTCCTCGGCAGGCTCGCCGAGCTGGGCAAACGCGGGCGCGCGACGCACGGACGTCACAAAGTGCGTGTTGCCCAGACCGCCGGCACCACCGGGGGCCACGACAACGCGCTCGCCGTCGTGCACCAGGTCGGCAATCTCGAACATCGGAGTCTGCGTCTCGGGATCGAGCTCGCGGACTACGGTACCCATGGGGACTTTCAAAATCAGGTCCTCACCGCTTTTGCCGTTGCGGCGGGCACCCTGGCCTTGCGTGCCGCGCTCGGCACGAAAGTGATGCTTAAAGCGGTAATCGATCAGCGAGGATAGCTGAGCGTCGGCCTGGATGACGACATTGCCGCCACGACCGCCGTCGCCGCCATCGGGGCCGCCCTTGGGGACAAATGCCTCGCGCCTAAACGACATGCATCCGGCTCCGCCGTCGCCGCCGCACACGTTAATGCGGCTGATATCGGTGAACTGTGACAACAGAATCGCCTCCTACAAAAAAGAGGGAGACCCTTGAATCCTAAAACTCAAGTGCCTCCCACATATGTGCTCTATGAAGGGTGAATTACGCGTTCGCGAGCGGGCGTACGCTGACCCTGTGCTTGATACCCTTGTGGAACTCAACGGTACCGTCGACCAGCGCGAACAGCGTGTCGTCCTTACCACGGCCAACGTTCTCACCCGGGTGGATGTGCGTGCCGTGCTGACGGACGAGAATCGTGCCCGTGGTTACCGTCTGGCCGGCATAGCGCTTCGTGCCAAGGCGCTGACCGCGGGAGTCACGGCCATTACGGGAGGAACCGAGTCCTTTTTTGTGTGCCATTGTGTATACCTACTCTTTCGTTACGAGTGTAATCTACTCGGCGACGGGAGCCTCGGCAACAGCCTCGGCCTCTGCCTTGACAGCCTTCTTGGCGCGGGACGTAGCCTGGACCTTCACGATCTTCAGCTTGGTGAGCTGCTGACGGTGACCCTTCAGACGACGATAGCGCTTGCGCTTGTGGAACTTGAAGACCAGCTGCTTCTCGCCCTTGAACTGCTCAACGATCTGAGCGGTAACCTTGGCCTTGGCCAGCTTGTCGGGATCGGTGACGATCTTCTTACCATCGTTGAGGAAGATAACCGGCAGGGTGACCTTGTCGCCCTCATTGCCCTCGATCTTCTCGACGGTGATGACATCGTCGGTGGCGACCTTGTACTGCTTGCCGCCCGTGTTAACGATTGCGTACATGTTTACTTGCCCTTCATGCATCAGTTAGTGCAACAGTCGAATATAGTAGCAGGCGAAAATACCCCCGTCAACGAGTATGTGAAGCAAATCCACAAGTTCGCACAGGTATGGGGCTGACGAGTCGGCCCTCGTCGTCCTCGCATGCTTGATTCTGACGCTCGACATCGTAGGAGCAGATGGTCACGAGGTCTTGCATACCGGTGGAAACAATAGGTGCATCCACGCCCGGGGTCAAGCCCTGCAACAAAACATCAGCAGCGGAAAGCAAAATTTCCGGACGCATGGAGCCCTCGTTGTCGGCATGGGTGTCGAGCATGAGCACCAAATGGTCCGGGCGCTCCCCCGCCGTGAGCTCATAGCCCACGAGCGTGTGATCCAAATCCAAGCGCTTGCTCTTTTTTCCGCGCGCGTAGTCGATGCCATTGCCCGCGCGCAGCGTGTCGATCGCACGACGCACCTCGTCGGCGCTTACGGGCGCCTCGGGATCCAAGTGCAGGTCGATGCGATACGACAGGCGCGTGAGCTGCGCCGTCAACGCCGGCGTGCGCACGTCGATGTACGCCGCCTCGATGGGCGCCAGATCGGCCGGAGACGCCGCAGCCAGGCGCCCAAACGCCTCGTCGAGCGCCACGAACTCGGTCATAAACAGGTCATACCACTCGCAGGTCGACGACGTACCAACAGGCAGCGCCGAAGAGAAGCCCACGCGCATGTGCGGAGAGAAGCCCTGCGTGACGGCATAGGGAAGCCCCGCACGGCGCACGATGCGCTCAATGGTATGGATTACTTCGAGATGCCCCAGGTACTTAAGGCGATCGCGCTTTCCATAGCGAACACGAAGTCTAAAGAGCGTGGGGTTGTCGGTCAGGCGCTCACTCATGCGCGATCACCCATCAATACATTCTTGGCGTGGAGCGTGGGGCAGATCCCGCAGCCGGTGCACGACGTGCGGGTGCAGTCGGGAGTCGTGACGCCCTCGAGTGAGCGACGGTACTCGCGCTCGAGGAAGCCGCGCGTGCAGCCGGGGCTCACGTGCTCCCACGGCAGGCGCCAGTCCAACTCGTAGGGCAGGTGCACGAGCTCATTGAGGTCGATGCCGTTTTTGGCAGCAGCTTCCTTCCAGTTATCGAGCGAGAAATGCTCTACCCAGGCGTCAAAGCGAGAGCCCGAGCGCCAAGCGTCGATGATGACGGGCGTCATGTCACGACCGGCGCGGGACAGCGCAGCCTCGATGAGCGAGGTCTCGGCATCGTGGTAATGAACGCGGACGGCACGGTTGCGAACGCTCGTGATGAGCAGCTTCTGGCGACGCTTGACGTCGTCGTAGTCGAGCTGCGGGCACCACTGGAACGGCGTGGCAGCCTTGGGGATAAAGACCGAAACCGAGATGGACACCGAGATCGAGCCGCGACGAGCCTTGGGCACCACGGAACGACCGAGCTCCAGCACGTGATCGGCCAGATTGGCGATGGCCACGATGTCCTCGTCGCGCTCGCCGGGAAGGCCCATCATAAAGTAGAGCTTCATGCGGTTCCAGCCGGCCTCGAAGGCCGCCTTGGCCGCACGGTCCAGGTCCTCCTCGGTCACGTTCTTGTTAATGATGTCGCGCATGCGCTGGCTGCCGGCCTCGGGCGCGAACGTCAGGCCGCCCTTCTTTTCGCCGGCGACCGACTCAGCCATATCCACGCCAAACGAATCCAGGCGCTGCGACGGAATAGACACGCGAATACCCGTATCCTCCAGGCGACGGTTGAGCCTGCCGAGCACGTCGCGAATGCAGGAGTGGTCGGTCGTGGAGAGCGAGGTCAGCGACACCTCGTCATAGCCAGTCTTTTCCAGGCCCTGAATCACCGACGAGACGATCTGGTCGGCCGAGCGCTCGCGCACCGGGCGATACGTCATGCCGGCCTGGCAAAAACGACAGCCGCGGGCGCAGCCGCGCAGGATCTCGATAGACAGGCGGTCGTGAACCAGCTGCGCATAGGGCACGCACGACTGCGACAGCGGATTCGTGGCGCCGAAATCCTCGACGACGCGCTTGTAGACCACGGTCGGCGCATCCTTGCCCTCACGTGGCACGGTGTAGCCATGCGGCGAGCAGGGCTCGTCATGACGAACCTCATAGAGTGACGGCACGTAGTTGCCGGCAATGGATGCAAGCTGCTCAACAATCTGCGCGCGCGGGACTCCTTCGTCACGCAGGCGGCGATGCAGCTGGCAGGTCTCGAGCAGCGATTCCTCGCCCTCACCGATGAGGATGGCATCGAAGAAGGCCGCGTACGGCTCGGGGTTGTACACCGAGGGGCCGCCGGCGATGATGATGGGGTCGTCTTCACCTCGGTCGGCCGCTAGCAGCGGAATGCCAGCGAGGTCGAGAGCCTCGAGGAAGTTCGTCACCGCCATCTCGTGCGGCACATGCAGGCCGACGATATCAAACGAAGCGACCGGCGCTGCACCCTCGAGCGACAGCAGCGGAATGCCCGCCTCGCGCATGGCGTCACCCATATCGGGCCACGGCACATAGCCGCGCTCGCAGGAGATGCCCTCGGCCTGGTTAAGTATGTTGTAGAGGATGGCGATGCCCTGGTTGGGCAAACCAACCTCGTACACATCCGGGTAGATCAGGCAGCAACGGTAGTCGGCATCGGCCTTGGAAAGCGTGCCCCACTCGTGATCGATATAGCGGCTCGGCTTCTCGACCTTGGCGAGCAACGGCTCAATTAAATGAAAACAATCTTGGTACGGAACGCGCAACGGAAAACCCCTAAGCAGCGAGATCTGATGCGTCCTGGTAGGACGCCATAGGACGGGTAGCGCCCGCGACCGTGGTCACAAGATCGCGAACGCGGGAAAACGTGGCAGTGACTACCTCATTGGCACGGCTGTAGTCGACATCGCGCTCGTAGAGCGAAACGAGCGCACGGCCCATGCCATAGGTGCCCGCGGCAGCAGTGAGCGCCTTGACGGCAAACCCAATATGCGGCGTCTGCTTGACAAGTGCGCGGGTGACCGCTCGGATCACAAGACCGCCGGCAAGCACGCCCGCGACCTCGTAGCCGCGCTCAGGCTTAATGCCGCGTCCAAAGACGGCAGCGAGCTCAAAGAGCATGCCCACCTGCGCCAGCGCCATAACGGGATAATCGGCGCCCGGCAAAAACACCAGCGCACCGGTCGCCATATTGGTGAGCGCGCACGAGGTGATGATGCGGTTGGCCGCGGCGATACGCATAAAGGCAAAGTTCGCCGCAAAAGCCGTTTCCTTGTCGGTGCGATCGAGAATCCAGCGGGCAAGCGTCTCGAGCAGATACGTCTTATCGGTTGCCGCTACCACGCCGAGCATGGGCGTGGACTCCTCGATAAACGGCACCTCCACAGCAGACTCGGCGAGCACGCACACGGGCGCGCCGGCGATCACGAGCTCCTGCACGGCACTCTCCAAGCGGCCGGAACCACACGAGAGCACCAACACCACATCGGTATCGGTCTTTGGAGCAATTCGCTCCTCCCCCAGACGCTCGACGCGCACAATGCCCGAGGTCGTCTGCGGCACAAAGGCGTCACGCACCGTCTCGGCCAGAAAGCGCGAGGCGGACGAATCCAGATAGACCGAGACGCGCACCGGCGTATCGGATTCCTTCTTAACGGACGCGCCCATCTTAAAAGCGCGGGTCAGCTTATCTACGGGAATTTTCATGGCAAACCCCTCCAGCGGTTACGCGGCGCCCGAACGATGCCGCCATATGGATTGTACGATACCCACCGTCAGCAGCTGAATCATCATCGAAGACGAACCGAAGCTAATAAATGGGAGCGGAATACCGGTAATCGGCATCATGCCGATGCACATGCCGATATTTTCGAAGGTCTGGAACGCCCACATGCCAACGATGCCCACACACGAAAGACGCAAAAACAGTGACTCACACTTAAAGGCCACGCGAATCGTCGAAAAGATCAGCAGCACATAGAGGCACAGGAGCAAAAAGGAACCGCAAAAGCCAAAGGTCTCGGACAGGAAGGCGAAGACGAAGTCGGTGTGGAACTCAGGCAGAAAGCCGCCGGCCGACTGCGTCGCATGGCCCAAACCCTTACCAAAGAAGCCGCCCGAGCCAACGGCAATAAGCGACTGCTGCAGGTTGTAGGCATCGTCCGAATCGGCATTATCGGGGTCGATAAAGACCGTCAGACGGTTCATCTGATACTGCTTGATGAGCACATCGTGGCCGAGCAGCGAATCAAAGACCGAATCGAGCGCCAGGACGAGGGCCACCAGGCCCACGAGCAGGGCCAGGGTCGACAGCACCCATTCGCGGCGTGCACCGCTCATGCAGATGACGATGGCACCCGAAACCAGCACGACAAGGCCCGAGCCCAGGTCGCCCATGGCAACGACGGCCAAAAACGGAATGGACAGCATGCCGCAGAGCTTGACGTAGTCGCGAACGGTATCGATGCGACCGTTATACTGCGAGCCAAGCGTAGCAATAAAGAAAATGGTGATGAGCTTGGCAAGCTCAACCGGCTGGAATGTCAAGCCGATACCGGGAATCTTGATCCAGCCCGTCATGCCCAGACCGCCCGTATAGGACAGGCCCGGAATCTTGGGCGAGAAGATCACGATCAGGTCGATGACGAGCAACGCCGTCGAGAAATTGGAAATACCGCGCAGGTCGGTACGCCAGACCAACACCGCCAGCACCGCCCCGATGCCGATTCCCAGCAGATGGCGTGAGAACGAGGCATCGGCCTTAAACTGCGAAGCCGACCAGATGATGATGGCACCGTAGGCGACGAGCGCCACAGTAGCCACGAGCACACCGATATGCACCTTTTGGCGAAATGTGCCGCGCGAGGCCGAAAGT
>CAJMSV010000099.1 GCA_905216175.1 uncultured bacterium
GTCTGATGTCCGCTAAAATACACAATGCCGTGAACCTGACTCCTGCCACATGCCCGACAGGGGTTAAACACAAAAAGGAGTCAATTATGGCTTCTGAGAAGGCTACCCTCGTTAATCCTCAGGGTCTGCACATGCGTCCGGCTGGTCTGTTCGCCTCCACCATGGGCAAGTATGCCTGTGACGTGACGGTCGTTACCCCCGAGAAGGAGGTCAACGGCAAGTCCCCGATGGCCCTCATGGCTGCTGGTATCCCCTGCGGCACCGAGGTCGAGGTCAAGTGCGACGGCGCTGACGAGGCCGAGGCTCTGGCTGCTGCCATCGAGCTCATCAAGAGCGGTCTTGGCGAGTAGAACTCAAACGGGTCGCATGTTGAACAACTAAGTTCATATTTGGGGGCGCAGTGACCTGTTGTAAGGTAGCTGCGCTCTTTTGTCATGGATATGGCAAAACGCTTTATCACATGACACGGAGAGAGGAATGGGAATGTATCAGGGAGTCAACGCTTCCGAGGGCATCGGTATCGGCACCGTCATGGTTGCCGTCGATCCCGACTTGACGTTTGAGCCGCACGAGGTTGCTGATTCGGCAGCAGAGAAGGAGCGCTATCAGTCCGCTCTTTCGGTCTTCTGCGAGAAGACCCAGGCTCAGGCCGACCACATGAAGGAGACGGTGGGCGAGGCCGAGGCCGAGATCATGAGCGGACACATTGTTCTGGCTCAGGATCCGGGTATGACCGACGCCATCAACGCCGCCATTGACGGCGGTACCTGCGCCGAGCAGGCGCTCATGGACACCTCGACCATGTTCGAGAACATGTTCCTGTCCATGGACGACGAGATGTTCCGTCTGCGCGCGGCCGACATCGCCGACATCCGCACCGGTATTCTGGCCGAGCTGCTGGGCAAGGAGGTCGTCGACCTCTCCGTCCTGCCCGAGAACACTGTCGTTGTCGTGCACGACCTCACGCCGTCCATGACCGCCACGATCGATAAGGCCCACGTTGCCGGTATCGTCACCGAGACCGGTGGCCGCACGTCGCACTCCGCGATCATCGCGCGTGCCCTCGAGATCCCGGCTGTCCTTTCGGTTTCCAACAGCTGCACCGCGCTGCGCAACGGTATGACCGTTGTCGTCGACGGTGGCAAGGGTATCGTTGAGGCCGATCCCGATGAGGAGACGCTCGCTGCCTACACCGCCAAGGCCGAGGCCTTCGCTGCCGAGAAGGCAGCCCTCGAGGCCTTCCGTGGCAAGCCGTCCGTGACTGCCGATGGCATCAAGAAGATCATCGCCTGCAACATCGGTAACCCTGATGACGTGCCCAACGCGCTCGATCACGATGCCGAGGCCATCGGTCTGTTCCGCTCCGAGTTCCTGTTCATGGACTCTGCCGAGCTTCCTTCCGAGGAGGAGCAGTTCAACGCCTACCGTAAGGTCGCCAGCGCGCTCAAGGGTGCTCCGGTCATCATCCGTACGCTCGATGTGGGTGGCGACAAGGAGATTCCGTATCTGCACATGGTCAAGGAAGATAACCCCTTCATGGGCTTCCGCGCCGTGCGTTACTGCCTGGCCAATCCCGACCAGTACAAGGTCCAGCTCCGCGCTCTGCTGCGCGCTAGCGCCTTCGGTGACGTAAAGATCATGATCCCGCTCGTCACTTGCGTCGAGGAGGTCTTGGCTGTCAAGGAGCTTGTCGAGCAGTGCAAGGCCGAGCTGACTGAAGAGGGTCGCAAGTTCAACGAGAACATCGAGGTCGGCATCATGGTCGAGACGCCCGCCGCTTCGCTGCTCGCAGACCGTCTTGCCGAGGTTGCCGACTTCTTCTCCATCGGCACCAACGACCTGATCGGCTACACCATGTGCGCCGACCGTGGCAACGACACCATCTCCAACCTGTACCAGGTTTACTATCCCGCCGTGCTCCGCTCGCTCAAGAACATCATCGAGAGCGGCGTTAAGGCCGGCATCATGGTCGGTATGTGCGGCGAGGCCGCTGCCGATCCGCTGCTCGAGCCGCTGCTGATCAGCTGGGGCCTGGAGGAGTTCTCGATGAGCGCTCCGTCGATCCTGCGCGCCCGCAAGACCATCAGCCAGTGGACCAAGGCCGAGTGCGACGAGCTCGCCGAGAAGGCACTCGCCTGCAACACCGCCGCCGAGGTCAAGGCACTGCTCGAGTCCGCAGCTCGCTAATTTGGTATCAGAGGTAACCGCGTGGTTGGAATGGGCCGGCCACGCGGCCCTCACATATACAGGGGGTACTGTAAATGTTCTACACGCTAACCGCTAACCCGGCTGTCGACATGACGGTTTCGAGCTCTCCGCTCGAGCCCGATGAGAACGTCCGCACCGGCTCGGCCAGCTACACGGCTAACGGCAAGGGCCTCGACGTGTCCTTCGCCTTTAAGAAGATGGGCGTCGACACCGTCGCGCTCGGCTTCTTCGCTGGCTTCACGGGCAAGTTCATCGTCGAGGAGGTCATGAACCTGGGTTGTCTCTGCCGCCCGGTCTGGACCGACGGTATCACGCGCATTAACACCTACGTCAACGATGGCCAGCACGAGTACGGCATCCTGAACCCGGGTGCTCCGATCACGCCGCAGCACCAGGAGGAGCTCTACAACATCCTGGACACCGCGGGCGATCTTGAGTGCCTGATCGTTTCCGGCTCCGTGCCTCCCAAAGCTACGCCCGACTTCCTGGCTCAGGTCATGGAGCACGCTCAGGCTCGTGGCGCCGACGTCGTCCTGGACCTGTCCTCCGACAAGCTCAAGGAGCTCGCTCACAAGAAGCCGCTGCTCATCAAGCCGAACCATCACGAGATGAAGGCCATCTTCGGCGTGCCGGTCGACACCGACGACGAGGTCCGCGTTGCCATGAAGATGGCTCACGACGCTGGCGTTCAGAACGTGCTGCTCACCCGTGGTAGCCGCGGCGACGCTTACTTCTCCAACGGCGAGGATATTTGGTACGCCAAGCGTGAGTTCAACATCAAGCTGGTTTCTTCCGTCTGCGCCGGCGACTGCACCCTCGCTGCGTTCCTGCACAAGTGGTACAGGGATCGCGACAACGTCGAGGAGGCCATGAAGCTCGCTATGGCCACCGGCGCCAACGTTGCCGAGTCCGTCGGCATCGGCGACTTCGGTCACGTCGACGAGTACAGCAAGCGCGTTGCTGTCCGCAAGCTCGATCGTCAGTAATCGAAACGCGACATATTCGTGCGCATGTGGCGCCCCGGTTTCGGCTGGGGCGCCTTTTTGTTCCGCCACGGGGGAGAGGTGTTCCGCCGTACTTCATCGCTTCCACACCGTTCACCGAGTAGTCCTAGCCTTTTACCGATGCGTGGAATATACTTTCATTAACACGTTGCTTCGTGAAAGGAACATTCATGATTTACACGCTCACTGCAAATCCCGCCATTGACTACAACATCGCCTGCGACGGTCTTGCTGCCAACACCGTCACGCGTACCCGCAACGCGGTCTACACGCCCAACGGCAAGGGCCTCAACGTCTCGTTTACGCTTGACCACTACGGCGTCGACACCACGATCCTGGGCTTTTTCGCCGGTTTCTCGGGCGAGTTTATCGTTAAGGGCGCCGAGGCCCTGGGCGTGCCCGTCAAGCCTGTGTGGACCGAAGGCATTACGCGCGTCAATGTGTTCCTCAACGCCGGCCCCGACACCGAGTACAACATGGTCAACGCCGGTGCCGCCATCAACGAGGCCAACGAGCAGGAGATGTTTGAGCTCATCGATTCGCTCGATGACATGACCTGCCTGGTCATCAGCGGCTCGCTGCCTCCCAACACTTCCGAGGGCTTCTTGGCCGAGGTCCTGCGCCGCGTCAAGGCCAAGGGGGCCGAGTTCGTCCTCGACATCTCGAGCCATCAGCTGGCAGACCTCATTGCTCTGGAGCCACTGCTGATCAAGCCCAATGACGACGAGCTGCTTGACATCTTTGGCATCAAGGTGAGCGGTGGCGACGACGAGTCCGTCAAGGGCGCGATGGCCGAGCTGCACGCCAAGGGCGCCAAGAACGTGCTGCTGACCCTTGGTGGCGCCGGTGCGTACTTCTCCAACGGCGAGCACATCTGGTTTGCCAACCGCACCTTCGACGTCAAGCTGCTGTCGACGGTGTGCGCCGGCGATTCCTCGCTCGCTGCCTTCCTGTCCGTGTGGCACGACGCCCCCGAGCGCGTCGAGGATGCCCTCCGTCTGTCGATGGCCACCGGCGCCAACGTGGTCGAGTGCCCGGGCCTGGGCGACTTTGCCAAGGTGGACGAATATAAGAAGCACATCGAGGTTCGCCAGGTCTGCTAGCCGCATCGAAAAATCGTTGCATAACACCCGCTTTGGATCTCCGAGGCGGGTGTTTTTTGTGCGCTGAACGTATGTGGCGTCTGCTTTCTCGTTTTATCGAATCGACGGCGCGATTGCGTGTGCGCGCTTTCTCGTTTCTTGTTAGACTTCTTGAGAACCATCGATTAACGCTCGCAAGTGCAGGAGGCCATAGGCAGGTGCAATGTTTCGCTCAACGGTACGCAACCGTCCGATGCCTCCATCCGTGTCCTGCGTGCGCTCGAGGCAGCCGGTCTTGAGGCTTGGTACGTTGGCGGATGGGTGCGCGACGCCCTGATGGGATGCCCCAGCCACGATGTTGATATGTGCTGTAGCGGCCTGTGGCAGGAGTCCAAAGTGGCGCTCGAGGCCGCCGGCATCGCGGTCGTGGAGTCGGGCATTAAATTTGGCGGAATCACGGCTATTTCCGATGGCGAGCGTATCGAGGTCACCACGTACCGTCTGGATGGCTTTTACACCGATGGTCGCCATCCCCAGAGTGTGGAGCGTGCCGCCTCGCTCGAGGACGATTTGGCGCGCCGCGACTTTACCGTCAACGCCATGGCCTGGCATCCCGAGCGCGGGCTTGTCGACCGCTACGGCGGCCAGGGTGACTTGGAGCGCAAGCTGATTCGCGCTGTCGGCGATCCCAAGTGTCGCTTTAACGAGGACGCCCTGCGCATGCTGCGTGCGGTGCGCTTTGCCTGCCGCCTGGACTTTATGATTGAACCCGCGACCAAACAGGCTTTGGCCGAATGTGCGCCGTTGCTCGATGCCGTGGCGCGCGAGCGTGTGGGTATTGAGCTCGAGGGCATTCTTTCGACCGGTCATGGGGGAGACGCCATGCTTCGCTACCCCGAGCTTATCTGCGCCGCCGTGCCCGAGTTGGCAGCGGGCCGCGGGTTTGATCAACGAAGTGTCTATCATGCGTTTAACGTCTACGAGCATATCGCCCGCGTGCTGACGGTGGCAGGGGAGCTGGCGCTGTGCGACGGCGTCGCGCCCTCGTCGAGCCTTATGTGGGCGGCGTTTTTGCACGATGTGTCCAAGCCCGAGTGCTTTACGGTCGATCACGCCGGCAGCGGACACTTCTACGGTCATCCCGAGCTCGGCGCCAAGAAAGCGCGCGTCATTATGGATTGCCTGGCGCTCTCGCACGACCTGGTGCACGACGTGTGCCTGCTCATTAAATATCACGATAAGCCGCTGCGCCCCGAGCGCTCCTGCCTGCTCAATATGATGCGCGCGCTTTCGGGCGAGGGCGTCGACACGGCCCGCCTGATTGACGAGCTCATGGACCTCAAGCGTGCTGACACGCTTGGCAAGGCCCCATCGTGCTTCTATTATGTCGAGACAATCGAGGAAATGCGCGCGCTGGCGCACGAGCTACTGGAGGCGGGGGAGCCCTATACGCTCAAGATGCTCGCCATCAACGGCGGCGACTTGATCCGTGCAGGCGTTAAACCGGGACCCGAGCTAGGCCAGCTACTCAACGACGCCCTCGACGCCGTGATCGAAGACAACATTCCCAACGATCGCGAAGCTCTTTTGGTCCATCTCAACTTGAATTAGCTACCTAGTTTACCTGCGTGTTCCATAACCTGCCGACAATTTTTCGGCAATTTGGAATTTCTTCTTGCGCTGACGTTTTTTGTCCCGTAATATATTTCCTCGCAGCACGGCAGTGCAGATGTCATGTGGCCCGTTCGTCTAGCGGTTTAGGACGCCGCCCTCTCAAGGCGGAGATCACCAGTTCGAATCTGGTA
>CAJMSV010000100.1 GCA_905216175.1 uncultured bacterium
GCGCATATGGCGCGCCAGACGGGGGGCGCCGGCATCGGGCTGCGTTTTGGGGCTAGTTGCTTCGCTATTCATCGCTGGTCTCCTCGGTGGTCTCGGCGGGCGTGTAGGTGTAATACTGGGCTGCTTTAGCGGCAGGCTTCTGTGCATCATTGTCACCAGCAGCGACATCGTCCCCGGCTTCGCCAATCAGGACACGCTCGGTCGGCTGCTCGGCTTCTTCGGAAGCGGAAAGCTTGCGCTCGGCGTCGGCCGCGGGAGTCTTCACCTTGTTAAAGAGTTTCTGCACGGCACCGGCAGCGGAGTCGGTCACACTCGACACGGCATTGCTGGCCTCGGCCATACTGCCGGTGACCTCAGAAATATCGCGGACGACCGCCTCGACTTCTACGAGGTTGGAGGTAAGGGCATCAACTGCCGTCTTGCTCGACTTAAGCAGCGGCTCCATCTGGGCAAGTGCCGGCGTAAGCTCGTCGACAGCGCCGTCGAGCTTTGCCACCACAGGCTGAGCCTCGGCGATGGTGTTGTTGAGGTCGTTCACGGTCTTATCGAGCGAGTCGACAACATTGCGGGTCTTGCGCAGGGTAAGCGCGAGCTCAGCGATGGCCCACACGCCGGCAACGGCGAGCAGCAGCAGGGCGATTTGAATGGGACTCATACAAGCCTCCCAAAGGAATCGATATACAGACGGTTTCCATGGTACCCCAAAGGGGACCGAACATGCCAAGAGCAGCAACGTGGGACAAAATTATCAGCAGCTACCTCGGTGCATTCCCGCTGCGGTCTCGTTCGCTTTGCTCTACGCGCCACTCTTCCCAGCCGCGCCCGGCAGGCTGCCCGCACGCACCGCGCTCCAGCCCCTCGGGCAAATAGCGCTGATCGACCCAGCCTTCGGGATAATCGTGCGGGTATTTATACACACCGTAGTCGTCGCTGCCTGGGCGATGGCGATCGCGCAGATAACTCGGCACCTCGCGAAGCCCACTAGAATGGATATCGGCCAGCGCCGCATCGATCGAAGCCTCACACGCGTTGGATTTTGGCGCCAAGCACACATAGAGTGCAGCCTGAGCCAGGTTAATGCGGCACTCGGGATAGCCAATGACCTCGGCAGACTTAAACGCGGCATGCGCCACCAAAAGCGCCTGCGGGTCGGCGTTGCCAACATCCTCAGAAGCGTGAATCATAATGCGGCGAGCGATAAACTTAGGATCCTCCCCAGCATCGATCATGCGCGCGAGCCAATAGATCGTGGCATCGGGGTCGCTACCGCGCATGGACTTGATGAACGCACTGATGATGTCGTAGTGCATGTCGCCGTTTTTGTCATACGTAAAGCCGCGACGCGGGTTGGCGATCTTTACGTCATCCACGGTGATGGGATAGCGCTCCCCCGCCGCGGGCGCTGGCGTTCCCTCGGTATCGGGACGCGTGACGGCAATCTCGCTCGCAAGCTCGAGCGTCGTGAGCGCCGAGCGAGCGTCACCCGCTGCCAGCGTGCAGATGGTCTTGACCGTATCCTCATCGGCCGAGAACTTACCGTTCAAGCCCTGCGGCGCCTCAAGCGCACGTTCAATAAGCGTGGCGATATCCTCATCCTTCAGATGCTCAAGCTCCACGACGCGACCACGTGAGAGCAGTGCCGAGTTGACCTCGAAGTACGGGTTCTCCGTCGTAGCGCCAATCATAATGACGGTACGGTTCTCAACTGCATGCAGCAGGGCATCCTGCTGCGACTTAGAGAAGCGGTGAATCTCATCGATGAATAGAATGGTGCGGCGGTCGTACGTATTCAGGCGCGTCTTGGCCTCATCAATCACGCGACGCAGGTCCTTCACGGTACCCGTGACGGCGCTGACCTCGACAAACTCGCTCTTGGTATGGTTGGCGATAATGTGGGCCAGCGTCGTCTTGCCCGTACCGGCTGGCCCGTACAGAATCACGCTCGAAAGCACGTCGTGCTCGATCGCGGCACGCAACCATGAGCCCTTACCGACGGCCTTTTGCTGGCCCACGTACTCGTCGAGCGAATTGGGTCGCATGCGCACCGCGAGCGGCGCATTTTTAAAGGAACGCTCGCGCGTCGAGGCAGAAAAAAGGTCGTCCATAGCCATCCCGTGCATCAATCAAAAACGTTTTCAATTAACCAGTATACCGAAAGGATACGAACTACCGTTCGTTAATATAGGTACGATGCGGAAACTTTAGACCCGGGAACAGCTTGCTCGTCAGTTCGCAGAAATAACCGTCCGTCATGCTCGCGATATAATCCACCACGGCTTGATCCTTGTCGTCCTGCCAGGCATAGGTGCGATCGTAGTAGGAAAGTTGCTGCTCAATGCGCGAAATATGGTGCTTAAAGATGTAAGAGGACTCGTCACCACTGTTTAGATCCCGCAGGCAACGGTCGTAGAGCTTTTCGAAGGCCTCGCGCAGCTCCACCTCGGAATCGCCTTCGATACCGCCCTTGCTATAGATCTTCTCGTAGTTCTCGCGCTTGGCTCGGCGGATTTCCTCAAACAGGTCCTCGCTCATCTCGATGCGCGGCTTACCATAGCTGTGCTCAACGATATCGATGGAAGCGTGCGTAAGGATCCAGCTGTTGTAGGCACCGCCCCGGCCATCATCAAAAGCGTCGGGTGACAGCAGGCCCGCCGCGATCGCATCCTGACGGTCACGACCGACGTAGGCAAGGATATCCGAGATGCGGACCACACAGCCTTCGAGCGTCATGGGACGCAGATGCCCAATTGCGCTATAGCCCGTGGCAATGCAATCCTCAACCGTCTGGTCAAACTGGTCAAAGGAGCTCATGTCCGAGAGCTCAAACACACGCTGCTCGTACTCGCCGTTATGGCATAGCACGCCGTCGAGCGTCTGGAGCGACACGTTGCGGCCGTACAGTGCGTCGAGCACGCGGACCGACTGCACGTTATGGAAAAAATAACGCCCCGTGCGCTCATGATAGATATCGTTGAGGAAGCGCTCGCCGGCATGGCCGAAAGGCGTGTGTCCCAAGTCATGACCCAGGCCAATCGCCTCGATCAAATCGCAATTGAGCCCCAGGGCGCGACCGATATCGCGCGCAATGCGGGAGACAAGCTGCACGTGCAAACCGCGGCGTGACAGATCGTCATTGCTACGGAAGCTAAAGACCTGCGTTTTGCCTGCATAACGGGTGTACGCCGGAAGATGAAGTATCTTTTCGGTATCGCGCATAAACGCCGGACGCATAAGCGTACCTTTGTCGGCGGCGCGATCAATACGACGAATGACCTGATCGTCGTTGCAACGATACGGGTTGACATAGCCCGAAGCACGATCGGCGACAATGCGCTCGACCAGTTCGGGCGACAACGCCGAGGGAATACGGTCCATGCGCGCCTTAATGACGGCCGTTTCTTGATTAGTTGCCATGGCATGCTCCTTAAGAAGGATGCGCAATCGGTTACAAAGTGCAGCCCACGACCTCGATTATGGCAAAAATCGGCACCAAAAACGGGAGCAATGGCAGGGAGCGTGATTTTGTGAAGAGGCAGGAGAGGGCCAGGACCAGGAGCGAAACGGCAAATGCCACGATGCCGCCCATAGGGTCGAGCGTGCAAAGCGCGAAGAGTGCTTTGGCGTCCCCCATGCCAATCCCCGGGGCTTGACGAAGGCGCCGCCAGAGCGACTCAGTAAGCACAAGGGCAAGGTAGACGATGACCGCAAGACCGGCATGATCAAGTGCAGTGTTAACGCCCCTGTCGAGCCAAACGCCCGCCAACGCCGCCACGGCACATGCGCCGGCAAGCCCATTGGGAAACCGTCGCTCTCGGGCATCAATTGCCACGCCGGCAAAGATGCAAATCCAAAACGGGATATAGACCATCGGACTCCTCCTCGAGCTGCATCGCAAAAGCAAAAACCACCACAAAGGTGCCTGTCCCCTTTGCGGTGGTTTTGGTGGTGGTTATTTGGCGCCTTGCATGACCTCGTCAAGGGTAACGTTGACGGCGTGCTGCGTCGGCACCCAGTCGACCTTCAGGAACAGCGCGGCCACCGTGATGGGGATATAGCTGAACATAAAGATCGGGAAGGTAAACAGGTTAGTCACCAGACGCCACTTTTGCGCGCAGTGAATGTGCTTGTACTCAAAGATAGTCGTGAGCAGCGCCAGGATAAAGAAGGTCTGATACATCATGGCGAAGGTCATAATGAGCGAAGCGGCGCACGCCTGCATCTCGACTTCGGTAGCCAAGAAACCATGCGAAAGGCCACCCACAATCAAGAACGTCGCATTAGCGAGCATCGAGATCAGCGATAGCAGCATACCCGGGGCGATCGTCATGAACATGTCGTAGGCGGCAAAGCGATGATAGCGGAACGTCGACTTGACCAGATGCTTACCGTAGGTAAAGAACACCTGGTAAAAGCCCTTGGTCCAGCGCATACGCTGCTTCCAGGATGCCTTGAACGTCACGGGTTGCTCGTCAAAGAACTCCGCCGGCGCATAGCCAATGCGAATACCGTGAATAGCGCAGAACGTAGTGAACTGAATGTCCTCGGTCAGCGTGTGGAACTGCCAACCGTGCATGCCCTCGATAACGCTTGACGAGATAAGGTAACCCGAACCCGAAACAGCGCAGGACGTCTTGCAGATATTACGCGCGTTGTTGAGGAAGCGCGCCTCGCGTAGATACCACGTGGCATTAGCAGCCGAGATCCACGAGCTGCCGAAGTTCTTGGAATTGCGATAGCTCGTGACCACATGGAAGCCCTGGTCAAAAGCATCATTCATCTTGGAAACGTAATCGCGGGAGATAACGTTATCGGCATCGAAGATAAAGTAGCCCTCAAACGTGTCGGGATACTCGTTGAGAATGCGGTCGAAGCCAAAGTCCATGACCCAGCTCTTGCCCTTGCGGGCCAGGTCATTGCGCTCGCATTCAATGGCTCCGGCCTCGCGCGCGAGCTGCGCCGTGTTGTCGGTGCAGGCAGCGGCGACCACGAAAACCTCGATGAGCTCGGACGGTTTATCCTGGTCCTTGATGGAGCGAACGAGGTTGGCGATCACGGCCTCCTCATTATGCGCCGCGATAAAAAAGGCATAGCGATGGAGTTTTTTGGTCTTGGGAGGCGCGACCTCGCCACGAAGAGCGCCAATGACAAAGAAGACCACCTGGTACAGAAAGCAGACCGTGAGCAGCGTGACGACAATCTGGTTGAAGATCACGATGGGTGTGTTGGTTTGTAAAAAGGCGAGCATGCAGGCTCCCAGCAACGCGTAACGTAAACAATCGTATATCTTACCGCAGGCTTACCGAGTTCAAGAAACCACCTAATACTGGCTAGGCTTCGAGAAGACCGAGCTGCGGAACGATTTCATCTCCAACGGCCGTGCGACCGAGCGCGCGCGGAGCCAGATCGTCGAGAACAGCAGCGAGATCCCACGGCAACTCGTCGCGACACTCAATGCGCTCCCCCGTCACGGGATGGTCGAACGCCACGCGCCAGGAATGAAGGAACTGCCTGGTCAGGCCCTGGTCGGCGCGCGCATCGCACTTGCCGTAGAGTGGATCGCCCACGCAGGCGTGGTTGATATGACGCATATGCACGCGAATCTGGTGCGTGCGACCGGTAAACAGATGGCACTCAACGAGCGTATAACCATCGTCAAAGCGCGTGGAATCAAAGCGCTCGAGGACTTTAAAGGTCGTAATGGCCTGACGGGCAAAGGGGTCGTCCGAAACCGCCATCTTGACGCGGTCGCGCGTAGAACGGGCGATACCGGTATTGATGGTGCCCTCGTCCATGGCGATGTGCCCGTGGACAAGCGCGATATTGCGGCGGGCGAGCGTACGCGTGCGAATGAGATTTTGAAGCGCGCGCTGGGTGTCGTCGTCCTTTGCCGCAAGCATGAGACCCGAGGTATCGCGATCCAAACGATGCACGATGCCGGGGCGGTCCTCGCCCTGCACGGTGCCCAGATGGTCGATACCGCAGTGATAGCCCAGGGCATTCGCGAGCGTACCGCTCGCATGACCATGTGCAGGATGGCACACCAGGCCGCGCTGCTTGGAGAGCA
>CAJMSV010000101.1 GCA_905216175.1 uncultured bacterium
GATCGAGCGTAATGCCCAGACTGAGCGCACTATAGCGCCCGACAGGCGATCGGCGGTCAGCGCAAGCTCAGACTCGCGACGCGCGACCATATTTGTGGGGGCGTTGAGACACGTGCGGCACGCGGCTGCATCGAGTGCATCGCCCAGACGGGCCGTATAGGTATCCCAGGCGCGGCGACCGCGCTGATCGAGCATCTCCAGGTCGACCTGGGCCGACCCAATCATCGATGCCATCGCGGCTCCCAGGCGCTGATGGCGCGCCTCGAGCACATCGGCCAACTCCGTCATAGCCGGCGCCACCGATTCTGCCGCCGCCGTGGGCGTGGAGGCGCGGCGGTCGCTCACCATGTCGCAAATCGAGGTATCGGGCTCATGGCCAATGCCGGTCACCACGGGCACAGGACAAGCCGCCACCGCGCGGGCAAGCTCCTCGTCGTTGAAGGTCATGAGGTCCTCGAAGGAGCCGCCGCCGCGCACCAGCAAGATGCAGTCGGGCGCCGGCGTGATTGCGGCGGCACGGCGCAGGCCCTCAATAAGCTCGGCCGGCGCACCCTCGCCTTGGACCTTAGCGCCCACGCAGACGAGCTCGACGAGCGGGTTGCGACGACGCAATGTGCGCTTGACGTCGTCGATTACGGCACCCGAAAGCGAGGTGACGACCGCCACGCGGGAGCAGAACACCGGGATGCGGCGCTTGCGCGCTTCGTCCATCAGGCCCTCGCGGCGTAGCTTTTCGGCCAGTTGCGCCACTTGTTGACGCAGCAGACCCTCCCCCGCCAGCGAAAACGAGCGAGCGACAAAGCTCATGCGGCCCGTGGCCTTATAGAGATTGAAGCTGCCCTTAAAGCTCACCTGCATGCCGTCGCGCAGATCGAACGTGCGCTTGAGATAGGCGCCCTTCCAGATGATGCAGTCGACGGCCGCCGAGTCGTCCTTGATCTGGAAGTAGCAGTGGCCGCTTCGGGCGTTGGGACCACGGAAACCCGTGACCTCGCCCAGGACACTCAGCTGCGGAATGGCATCGAGCGCGCCGGCGGCAATCTCCACCGCCTGGCTCACGCTGAGCTCCTTGCGTTCCTGATCGTCCGAACCGTCGAACTCGGCGGAAACGGCATTGCCGGTTAGATTCCAGCCTGCCACGCAGCCTCCTTTCGTCATCGTGCACAAGGGCTTCGGCCCTGCGCAAATTCAAGTCCAACATATAGTACAGCGCCGCGGGGACACGAATCCCCGCGGCGCCCAGCGACCCAATTTGTTATCGGTTGGAGTTTCTGTTGTAGCGAGCCATAAGATAGAGCAGCTGAATAATCGAGGTGAGCGCAGCGGCAACATAGGTAAGCGCGGCGGCCGTCAGCACCTTCTTGGCACCGTTGACCTGCTTGGAGCTCATACCCGACTGCTCAATATACGCCACGGCGCGCCGACTAGCATCAATCTCGACCGGCAGCGTAACCAGCTGGAACAACACACTAAACGAGAAGAAGATCAACGCGAGGGTTGTGAGCCCGGCAATGTTCATAAAAAGGCCCAAGAGCAACACGATGGTCCAGGTGTTCTGGGTAAAGTTGACGACCGGCACGAGGGCGGTACGTACTTTCATCATGGCATAGCCGCTTTGACGCTGGGCGGCATGGCCCGCCTCGTGGCAGGCGACGGCAACGCTTGCGACCGAACCGCCCGAACGGTTGGCATCCGACAGATACAGGTTGTTGTCCTGCGGGTTGTAATGGTCGGTGAGCTCGCCAGCGACACCCTTGATACCCACGGCGTTACAACCGTTGGCGTCAAGCATGCGGCGCGCGACCGTGGCGCCCGTGTCGCCGTCCGAGCGAACCTTGGACCAGGTTTTGTACGTCGAGTTGATATAGCTCTGCGCCGCAAGGCCAAGCACCGTGCAGGCAAGAACAACCAGCAGGTACAGCGGGTCGATGCCAAAGCCGTATCCATAGTAATAAGGCATGCGAATTCCTCCGAATCGAGTTACACGTTGGAGGCATTCTACCCATTCAAGCGGCTAGGCTTCCCTACAGCAATTCGATTTTACCGTCCTTCACCGTCAGCCCCATATTGCCCGAGAGCAGATCGTCCAGGCGCGAGCCCACAAGCTCAAAACGCCAGCCTTCGCGCAGGGGGCTCTGCTCTGGGTGCTCAATATAGTCGGCCAGGTCATCGCGCGAGGCAATGACCGAGGTCGCCACGCCCGAGCGCTCGGCAACTAGGCGAATGAGCGCATACATCAGGTCCGTCACGCTCTCCAACTCCGGAGAGATCTGGCGATGCCCGCGCACCAAGAGCGGCAGGCGATCGTGCGGGCAGCTCGCGCCGCGCTTGATGGCCATGAGCGCGCCGTCCACGTCGCGCTCCCCCAGCTGATCGGTACCGCGGATGCTACGGAACTCCTCAACACGCACGGGATTGCGCTTGACGAGCGCCAGCAGCGTATCGTCGGACATGACCCACTTGCGCGGGATGTTGCGCCGCTCGGCGCGGTCCTCACGCCAGGCGGCAAGCTCGCGCGCAATGCCCAGCTGATGGCGGCTGCACGAGTTGATGCGCTTGACCTTGCGGAATGCCTCATGGCGGTCGGCGCGGTAGTGCGACTCGTCTGCCAGAGGACGCAACTCGTCGAGCACCCAATCCACACGGCCCAGCTCGCGCAGGCGGCTCATCATCTCGGTATAGGCGACGATCAGGTACTTGACGTCATCGATCGCGTACTCGATCTGTTTATCGGTCAGCGGGCGGCGCGACCAGTCGGTCAGCGACTCGGTCTTGGGCAGCGATACGCCGCAAAACGCCTGCACGAGTGCGCCGTACGAAACCTGCTGGCGCTCGCCCAAAAAGGCGGCGGCCACCTGCGTGTCAAAAATCGGCCGCGGCAGCACGCCCCCGGTATGGAGCATGACCTCCATATCCTGCGAGCACGCGTGGAAGACCTTGGTCACGCTCTCGTCGGCCATAAGCTCGGCCAGCGGCGATAGGTCGTCGATTACCAGGGGATCGACCGCGACGCTCTCGGCAGGGGTGGCAATCTGAACCAAGCACAGACGCGGATGGAACGTGCGCTCGCGCAAAAACTCGGTATCGACGGCAATCGCGTCGAACTCACGGGCGCGCTGGCAAAAGTCGAGTAGAGCCTGATGTGTGGAAATGTACATATCAACCCATCGAATAAGGTTAGGCCCGAAAAACACGGGTAGGATAACGGCATTGTCTTACAACTATACTCGGTTAGTCACAGAACGGGAACGTAAGTATGCGCTGCCTTATCATCCACAACCCGGCATCGGGCCCCAGCTCAGATGAAATCTACGCATTCACGCACGCCCTCGCGCAGGGCGGCGACGAGGTCGTGATGCGTTTTATCGGCGATGGCATGGAGCCCGAGGACGCCGTGGCGGACGTGCGCGAATTCGATCGCGTGGTGGTCTCAGGCGGCGACGGCACCGTCTCCAACGTGCTCGATCAGATGCGCGGATGCGGCGTACCCACGCTCGTCTTCCCCTCCGGTACGGCCTGCCTGTTCTTCAACAACATCGGCAATGCCCCCGAGGCAGCGGCGCTTGCCAAGGCTTGCCGCGCCGGTCGCACGGTCAAAGTCGACATGGGCGAGCTCTTTTGGCTCGACGAGAACGGCAACGAGAAGCGCCACGGCTTCATCATCATCGCCGGCTCGGGCTTCGACGCCGAGATCATGATGAAGGCCGCTCCCACCAAAAACGACATCGGCGAGATCGCCTACTTCCTCTCCGCGCTCGCCACGCCCAACCCCACGGTGGCGCACTTTACCATTGAGCACGACGGCATTGTCGAAGAGCTCGACGGCATCTGCTGCATGGCGGGCAATACCTCGGTCATCCAAAACGACATCAACCTGTTCCCCGATTGCCGCATGAACGACGGCATGGTCGACATCGCGGTCATCGAGCCCGTAAAAACCGTCCAGCTGCTCCCGACCGTGATCACCGCCGCGCTCGACCCCGCCGGCAAGTTGCTCGGCCGTCCGCAGTTCAAGATCATCCAAACCAAGGAAGCCAAGATCACCTGCACGCCGTCGCTGGGCATGCAGTTCGATGGCGAGATCATCTCCAGCAATTCGGGCGTCTTTGGAGCCCGCGCGCTTCCACAATGCCTCGACCTCATCGTCGACGAATTCTCACCGCTTGGTAAATAGGAGGACCCCATGAATGACAATCCCCTGCTCGGCTTTATCGTCATCGTTTTGGCCATGCTCATCGGCTATGCAATCAACGTGATCCACCGCCGGAAGAAGTAATTCCACATTGGTATGATATTCATCCAATTATCGTCTCCCCCGCTGTTTATGCATTCGCCAAACAGCGGGGGATTTTCATTTCGAGCATTCCCAGCTACTTTATTCGGCTACAGTAATTACAGGGCGTCTTTATTAAAGTAAAGCTACAAACTGAGTATAATTAACCGCTCATCGCATATTTCATTACGCTTATCGAGTAAGTTTCTTTCATAGATGAATATTGTTTCCAGTTCGTTACGCTAATGGGGTGTCTTTATTGGCTGAAGCCCTCTGGCAACGGAGGGCTTTCGCACGCTGGGAGGGAAAATGAGGAAAACTCACCCCGTCAACGCGCTCAAGAAGCTAGGCATAGGCCTCGCCTTTGGAGCTGCGACCATCATGTCCATGCCGACCTCTGCGCTCGCCTGCACGCAGATGTACATGGGCAAAAACCTTACGGCCGACGGCAACACGTACTACGGCCGCGCCGAGGACTTTGGCAAGCGCTATCTTAAGCACTACGGCATCGAACCTGCCCACGAACCTGGCTTTAAGTACAGCTCGATTGAATCTGCTTTTGAATACACTTCGAACAAGCCTACCTATCGCTACAGCTATGTACGCGATCACCCCTCCAACTGGATGGGTCGCACCGACGCCTACTCCGAGGCCGGCATCAACGAGAAGGGCGTCTCCTGCTCCGCTACGCTAAGCACCTCCTATAACGAGGAGGCCGCTGCAGCAGACCCCATCGATGAGGAAGTAGGTCTGGGCGAGTACAGTTACGGCAGCATCATCCTGGGCGAGAGCGCCACGGCCCGCGAGGGCGTCGAGCTTCTCGGCAGCCTGATCGATGATCAAGGCGTCTGCACCAACGACCAGATCATCATCGCCGACAACAACGAGACCTGGCTGTTCGCCACACTTTCCGCCCATCAGTGGATCGCCATGAAGCTCGCTGATGACGTCGCGTCGCTCAACCCTAATATCGGGAGCCTCAACTACGATGTCGACCTTGATGACGCCGAGAACTGCCTGCACTCCGAGGGCATCGAGTCCATGCCCGTGGAGAAGGGCTTTGCCGAGTACACCGACGGCAAATTCGACGTTGCCAAGACCTATGGCGAGAGAATCAATGAAAGCGGCAGGCATCAGTGGACTCGCTATGTCCAGGGCCGAGACTACTTCATGAACCCACTAATCAAGGACGAGGACTACACCATTGTTAAAGACAAGGACGGTACCGGCGCATCCGTCAGCGAGATCCAGCCCTTGTTCTTCAAGCCTGGCAAGTCTGGCTGGAGCACCTTTGAGCTGATTCGTGCCTTTGGCAACCGCGGCGAAAATGTCCCCGGCCTTAACGCCAACACCGACGGCGTCTATGCCATCGGCACCGAGCGCAACACCGAGATCAACCTCTTCCAGATTCGTCGTGGCCTTGACCCCCAGGTCGCTACCATCCAGTGGGAAATGCTCTCCCGCGCCGCGTACTCCGTCGCCATCCCGTTGTACTCCGCTCTGATAACTGAGGCCAGCCCGTACTTCAGCGATCAGACCGTCTCCTTCGATCACTGCAAACAGACTGACGTCGTGTACAACGAGGAGCCCGAGAACTCAATCAACTACGTCCTCATGGACATCAGCTCGCTCTGCTTTGAGAACCCTGACACCCTTGGTACCAGCGTCCGTGCCTACCTCGATGCGCTCCAGAACGAGCTCATCGAGCAGAACAAGGAAGTTGACGCCGCCATGCTGGC
>CAJMSV010000102.1 GCA_905216175.1 uncultured bacterium
GCTTCTCTCCGGAACATTCCGCAGGACGCAAAGAGGCTCCGCAGCGCGAAGCGCGATGCGGAGCCTCTTTGCATGTCCGAGGACGTTCCGGAGAGAAGCCCCGTCACGCCCCCGGATTCCCGGTGGGAGTTCTAGACCTTGTCGGCCTTAGTACATACCGCCGCCCTGCTGACCAGCGGTAGCAGCAGCGATAGCGTCCTCAAGCTGAGTGTTCTTGGGCACATCGGAGACGGTGGCCTCGGTGATGAGGATCAGGCTGGCGACAGAAGCAGCGTTCTGAAGGGTAACGCGGCTGACCTTGACGGGGTCGAGGACGCCCATCTCAATCATGTCGCCCCACTCGCCGTTGGCAGAGTTGAGACCCTGGCCGGCGGGCAGCTCGGCAACCTTGTCGACCACGACAGCGCCCTCAAAGCCAGCGTTCTTGGCGATGGTAGCGACCGGAGCGGTCAGAGCCTTCTTGACGATGTCGACGCCGATCTTCTCCTCGGGGTCGTCGATCTCGACAGCGTCGAGCGCAGGAGCAGCGTCCATGAAGGCGACGCCGCCACCGGCGACAATGCCCTCCTCGACAGCAGCGCGGGTAGCCTGCAGGGCATCCTCGACGCGGTGCTTGATCTCCTTGAGCTCGGACTCGGTAGCAGCGCCGACCTTGATGACGGCAACGCCACCGGAGAGCTTGGCCAGGCGCTCCTGGAGCTTCTCGCGGTCGAAGTCAGAGGTGGTGTTCTCCATCTCGCCCTTGATCTGAGCGATACGGGCGTCGATGGCCTCCTTGGAGCCAGCGCCGCCGACGACGACGGTGTTGTCCTTGGAGATGGTGACGGACTTAGCGGTACCGAGCATATCGGCGGTGATGTCAGCGACCTTCACGCCCAGCTCGTCCAGGGCAGCCTGGCCACCGGTGAGGACGGCGATGTCCTCGAGGATGCGCTTGCGGCGATCGCCGTAGCCCGGGGCCTTAACGGCGCAGACGTTGAGGGCGCCACGGATCTTGTTGAGGACCAGGGTCGGCAGAGCCTCGCCGTCGATGTCCTCAGCGATGATGAGCAGGCCACGGCCAGCGCGCTGGACAGCCTCGAGAACGGGCATGATGTCCTGAACGCTGGAGATCTTCTGGTCGGTGATGAGGATGTACGGATCCTTCATCACGGCCTCCATGCGGTCGTTATCCGTGACGAAGTAAGCGGAGACATAGCCCTTGTCGAACTGCATGCCCTCGACGGTGTCGATGGTGATGTCGAACGTCTGGGAATCCTCGACGGTGATGACGCCGTCCTTGCCCACGCCCTCCCTGGCCTCGGCGATCTTCTCGCCGACCTCGGGGTCACCGGCGGAGATGGTACCGACGGAAGCGATCTGCTCCTTGGTCTCGACCGGCTTGGCCTGCTTCTTCATCTCGGCGACGGCGGCGTTGACGGCCTTGTCGATGCCGCGACGGATGGCCAGCGGGTTGGCGCCGGCGGCGACGTTGCGCAGACCGTCGTTGACGATGGCCTGAGCGAGCAGAGTTGCGGTGGTGGTGCCGTCACCCACGGTGTCGTTGGTCTTGGTGGCAACCTCCTTCACCAGCTGAGCGCCCATGTTCTCGATGTTGTCCTCGAGCTCGATCTCCTTGGCGACGGAAACGCCGTCGTTGGTGATGGTCGGGGCACCGAACGTGCGCTGCAGCGCAACGTAGCGACCCTTGGGGCCCATGGTGACGGTAACGGCGTCGGCCAGAGTGTTGACGCCCTTGGCGAGCTTAGCGCGGGCATCGGTGTTGAACGTAATGTTCTTTGCCATGGTAGGTAATCCTCCAAAAGAAATGTGACTCGCGTCGCCGCTTCCGAGTCCTATGCGGCGGGCGCGTTCAAAGACGAATCAGAGATTCTGACGAGACTAGGCCTCGACGACGGCGTAGATGTCGTCGGCGCGCATCAGCAGATACTTCTCGCCGTCGACCTTGACCTCGTTGCCACCGAACTTACCGTAGATGACAACGTCACCGACCTTGACGTCCATGGGGATGCGCTCACCCTTGTCGTTGACCTTGCCGGCGCCAACGGCAACGATGGTTCCACGCTGCGGCTTCTCCTGGGCGTTGCTGGCGATATACAGACCAGAAGCGGTCTTCTGCTCGGCCTCGTCGGGCTTGACCAGAACACGATCTGCAAGCGGCTTCAAAGACGACATGCTTGTCTCCTCCTTTTTGGGCCGCGCGGTTATACCACGCGAATTAACCCTTTTTTGTTTGCGTACGCGTTGAATGGTACCCACGAATGGCGGGTTATACAACACGGAGTCAAAAAATCTTATTTTTTGGCACTTAGATTTTCTGAATGCCGGAGGATAACTTAACAGTGGCGCCCGGGGCGGACCGGAGGGCATTAAGTTTGCTGCTCTACAGTCCTGCGCAAGACGGAAAGCACATTAAGTGCTTTCCTTTGCGTGCGGAACTCGCGATAAACTTCATGCCCTCCGGTCCGCCCCGGGAGCTGGGGTAACTTATTCGGGCCCGGCATTCAGAAAAGTCAGTGCAGCAAAATGGCGATGCAGATGGTGCGAACAAGAAAGGGGCACGCTGCTGAAACGTGCCCCTTATGGGTGGGGTATGGGGCTAGCGCTCGTAGATTACGTTACCTGCCAGGTAGGTGGCCTGAACTTTGGTGACCTGGAGCTCTTGGGGGTCAACGGTGAGCGGGTTTTGGTCCAGGACTACCAGATCGGCGTATTTGCCGGGCTCCAAGCTGCCGAGGTTTTGTTCGTCGCCCGCTGCATAGGCGCTGCCCAAGGTGTAGTTGCGCAGAGCCGTTGCTGCATCGATGCGCTCGCTCGGCAACCAGCCGCCCTCGGGCCAGTGGCTGCGGGGGTCCTGGCGCGTGATAGCCGTGTAGAGCACGTTCATGCTGGTAACAGCTGTTATGGGGCTATCGGTGCCGAAGGCTTGGCGAATGCCGCGCTGTTTATAGGTCGCAAACGGCCACATGATGCGGCTGCGCTCCAGGCCCAGGTCGCGCTCCGGTCCACCCGGGTCGAGTGTAATGTGGCAGGGCTGGCTCGAAGCAACCACGTTGAGCTTGCGCAGGCGGTCGATGTCCTCGGGCAAGAGGTTCTCCAGATGCTCGAGCGTGTTATGACCGTGCTGGGGCAGACCGTACAGGTCGGCGGCCTCCTCAAAGATATCCAGCGCAGCATGAATTGCACCGTCACCAATGACGTGGATGCGCACGGTGTGGCCGCGCTCCGCGGCCGCCAGAACCAGTTTGCGCATGCGCTCAGCCGGGACCGTCAGACGGCCCTGGTCGCCCGGGAAGCGCGGATTGGTATAGGGCTCGGTGAGATATGCCGTGTGTTCGCTCGACACGCCGTCGAAGAACTGCTTAAAACCCGGCGCCGAAAGCAGCGCGTTGTTCGCGTAACGTACCTGGAGCTCTTCTAGACGCGACTGGTCATCCAGCAGCGTGGGGAACAGATGGGCACGAATGCCCAGCTTGCCGGCCGTCTGCAATTTGTCATAGACATCGTCGCGGATAAAGTCGCATCCCGGCATGGGCATGAGCGACATGTCGCAGATCGAGGTGATGCCCTGCTCGGCCATGCGCCTCATTTGATCGGCGTAAGCGCCTGCGATGCGATCTTCGCCCAGCCACTCAAGGCAGCGCGGCAACAGCTGCATGGCAGCCGCTTCGTGAGCAATGCCCGTGAGCTCGCCGTTTGCGTCCTTGTCGTAGCTACCGCCCGCTGGCGGCTCGCTGTCGCGCGTGACGCCGAGCGCCTCGAGTGCGCAGCTGTTGAGCCACAGCGTGTGGCCGTCGCCCGAGTACATAACGCAGGGACGATTGGGGAATGCCGCATCGAGCGACGCCTTGGTAGGATGCTCGGGCGGGTCCCAACGGTAGTCGCGCCAGCCCTGCGTCACAACCCAAGCGTCGTCAGGCAGGTCCTGGGAAAACTCGAGCGCGTGCTGCTCCAGCGCCGCCTCTGACGTGCCCATATCCATGAGCATGTACGGCGAGGATCCGACCGAGGTATGGAAGAAGTGCAGATGAGCGTCATGGAAACCGGGGCAGACAAACTGCTCGCCGTAGTCGAGAACCGGCGTGGCGGCGGGAGCGGCGGCGATCACGTCATCGGGCGCACCGACTGCGACGATACGGTCGCCTGCAGTGGCAATCGCCAGCTCGCGGGCGGTATCGATGCCGTCTTGGGCAGTAAAAACGTTCTTGGAGCGGATAATCCGATCGATATGTTGCATGGGCATCCCCATCTCTGGCAGGAAATTCAACACCCCCGAGTGTACTCCCCCGCCCTTGTAACAAAACCCCAAGCGGCAAACGGCAACTTTACCAGCCCTAGCGGCAGGTGGCATACTGGAGAAAGCCTGTACGATTTTGCGATCAACCCAGCAAGGAGCAAATCGACCATGACGAAGACCAAGGCACAGCAGATTATGGCGGCGACCGAGGCTCGCGCGGCTGACGACGTCACCGCAGCCATCAAAGATATCGCTACCGAGTTTGAACCCTATATCATCAAGCAGCGCCGGCACTTCCATAAGCACCCGGAGCTGAGCCTTGCCGAGGAGCGCACGACCTCCGACATCGCCAACCAGCTCGACGCCATGAATATCCCCTACGAGCGTCCGCTCAAGACGGGCCTTGTGGCGACCCTTCGCGGCACCGCGCCCGACGCCTATCGCGAGGACGGCACGCCACGCCGCCGCATCCTGCTGCGCGCCGACATCGACGCCCTGCCCGTCACCGAGCAGACCGGCGAGGAGTTCGCCAGCGTCAACGAGGGCTGCATGCACGCCTGCGGCCACGACTGCCATATCGCCATGATGCTCGGAACGCTGCAAATCCTGCGCCATATGACCGACGACATCCACGGCGAGGTCCGCATCGTGTTCCAGCCCAGCGAGGAAAACGGCCAGGGCGCCAAGCTCATGATCGGCACGGGCGTGCTCGACGGCGTCGATGGCGCCTACGCCGCGCACATCTGGAGTGAGGTCGACGCCGGCACCGTAAGCTGCGAGCCCGGACCGCGCATGGCCAATACCGACTGGTTCCGCATCGATGTCCGCGGCACCTCGTGCCACGGCGCCATGCCCCAGCGCGGCCACGACGCCGTCATGGTGGCCGCCGAGATCGTCAACGCCCTGCAGACCATCGTCTCACGCGAAATCAGCCCCTACGAGCCTGCTGTCATCACTGTCGGCGAGCTGCACGGCGGCACCGCGCGCAACGTTATCGCCGGCACGGCCTACCTCGCCGGCACGGTGCGCACCTACGGCGATTCGACCCACGAGGAAATGCCGGAGCTCATGCGCCGCATCGTGGAGCATACCGCGGCCGCCTTGGGCGCCGAGGCAGAGCTCACCGACTACACCATCGCCAACTACAAGGTCGAAAACGAGGTCGCCTCGAGCGAGCGCTGCCGTCAGGCTGTAATCAAATGCCTGGGTCCCACCGGTCAAGGCCATTACCGCGGCACGCTTTCGGGCGAGGATTTTTCGGAGTACCTGCGCCGCGTACCGGGCGTGCTCGCCTTTGTAGGTACGCGCAACCCCAAGATTGGCGCCACGTACGCCCAGCATTCCTGCTTTTACAAGATTGACGAGACCGTGCTGGCAAAGGGCTCCATGGTGGCCGCCCAGTATGCTATCGACTTTTTGGCCGAGCCCACGCAAGAGGAGCTCGACGGCCCCACGATTACCGCGGTCGCCGAAACCAACCCCGATCTGGCCGCCAAGTTGCGCTCTGCCAAGGCGACGACCGCCGAGGCTCGCGACGCCATCCATGATGCCCGAACGGCTCGCCATGCCGCGATCAAGGGCATCCACGACGCACGCGCTGCTGCACGCCGTGAGGAGAAGCACGACGAGTAGTCGTCACACCCATCCATAACAGCCTGGCTAAAGCAAAGCGGGGGCGGACGTTTCGACACGTCCGCCCCCGCTCATTTATCAA
>CAJMSV010000103.1 GCA_905216175.1 uncultured bacterium
CGATTCCGAGGCTGTCTTCTACATGGCCGATCACGTGGGCACTGGCTGCCTGGTTGAGATTGGCCTGATGAGCGCCGGCGTGCTGCCGCTGCTGGCGGCTCCGTTTTTGGCGGAGGCTTTGGGTGTCCAGACGGTACTGTTTGGGGCATCGACCATTATTGCGCTGGTAGGAACGCTGTTCTTTGTCACACAAGGGAGGCGCCAGAGGCGTTAGCTATACATTCAATTCTAATTTAATACCACTTACCAGAGAATTTCGACCGTTCACCGAGGATTGGAGCAGATTGATAAGTGGTATTAAAAACACATTAGGTGTATGTCTATAATTGGTATCGAAAATAAACGCGATGTATAGAGTTGCGTGCAGGGCAGAAAGGAAAAGCCATGAAGGAAACCGAGAAGATCGAGATCATGCACTTTAGCCAGGAGGGCTACGTCGAGGACGGCAAGAACGTCTACGAGACCGGCAAGAAGATGACCGCGCTCGCCGACAAGGTCGCCGACGAGGGCTACGACGCCGTGTTCCTGATGGGCGTCGGCGGCACCTGGGACGAGCTCATGCAGCTCGAGTACCTCATGAACAAGTTCGGCGACCGCGACCTCGAGGTCTACCTGATCCACGCCGCCGAGTGGAACGCCATGGGCCACAAGCGCATGACCGAGAAGTCCGTCGTGCTCACCGCCTCCGAGTCCGGCACCACCCCCGAGGTCCTCGAGGCCGTCAAGAAGATGAAGGACATGGGCGTGCGCGTCTACGCCATGACCAAGCCCGAGGGCCCCATCGGCCAGGCTGTCGGCGCCGAGAATTGCGTCAAGATGGCTTCCGATCATGGTAACGGTGGCTGCGAGATGGGCTACTACCTCGCCGACTGCTTCGGCCTGCGCCTGCTCAATCGCCGTGGCTGCTTCCCGCAGTTCGATAAGTTCATCGAGCAGACCAAGGACGTTTGGACCCACCTGGTCGACATCCGCAAGCGCTTCGAGCCGCGCGCCGAGGAGCTCGCCAAGAAGTACGCCCTGGCCCCCTACACCATGTTCATCGGCTCGGGCGCCCTGTGGGGCGAGACGATCCTGTTCTCGATGTGCATCCTGGAGGAGATGCAGTGGAAGCGCACCCGCTACATCACCTCGGCCGACTTCTTCCACGGCACCCTCGAGCTCGTGGAGCCCGGCGTCCCCGTGTTCCTGTTCATGGGCGAGGACGAGAACCGCAAGCTCGACGAGCGCGTCCGCGCCTTCCTGACCCGCGGCGTGACCGGCGACACCGACATCAACATCATCGACACCGCCGAGTTCGCGATCCCCGGCCTTGACGACGAGTTCCGCGTCATCGTCTCCCCGTGGATTCTGACGGTGCTCGTGACCGACCGCCTGGCTCGCTACTACGAGACGGTCACCAAGCACAACCTCAAGTATCGTCGCTACTATCACCAGTTCGACTACTAAAGAAAACGGGTGCGGGAACGTGCCAGGCTATTGAGAGGAACACAGAATGAGACAGTACATCATCGCCAGCCATGCGCACTTCGCTACCGGCATCAAGGAGAGCGTCGAGCTGCTCTCGGGCGCTCGCGACAACGTCCACGATCTTTCGATGTTCGTCGATGGCCGCATGGACGTGGCCGAGGAGGCCCAAAAACTGCTGGCAGGCATGTCTGCTGACGATGATGTCGTTATCTGCACCGACCTCTTTGGCGGCAGCGTCAACAACGAGTTCACCAAGATCGTCCAGACGCGTCCCCGCACGTACCTCGTTACCAACATGAACCTTCCTCTGCTCATCCAGCTGCTGTTCTCTGACGAGTCAGCGCCGGTTGAGGAGACGATTCGCACCATCGTCGCTGCGGACGACACGCGCGTGAAGTTTGTCAACGACCTGTTGGTCGATGACGACGAGGAAGAAGAGTTCTAATCTGCAGCACCTACTGACACGCCGTATGACGGCACAAGACCTTTGGGGGGTCACATTATGATTCAGCTACTTCGCGTTGACCATCGCCTGCTTCATGGCCAGGTCGCAGTTTCCTGGGTTCAGGGCCTTGGCTCCAACTGCATCTTCTGCGTGGGCGATAAGGTCGCCAACGACCCGATGTGGAAGACGACGCTCAAGATGGGCAAGCCTGCCGGCTGCAAACTCGTCATCAAAGATATGGAGCATGCAATCGAAGCTATCAACTCGGGCGTGACTGACAAGTACAAGATGATCATCTGTGTCGCCACTATCGCTGAGGCAAAGCAGCTTGTTGAGGGCTGCCCGCAGATCAAGTCGGTCAACCTGGGCAACACCAAGCCCAAGGACGAGAAGCGTCCCGATGCTCGTCAGGTCTCTCGTCAGATCTTCCTGACCGCGGCCGAGGAAGCCGATGTGCGCGAGATGCTGAGTCGTGGCGTCGAGGTCGAGATCCGTCCTCTGGCCGATGACCCCAAGGTCGACTGCGCAAGCGTGCTCTAGGCGTTTGAATTCGAAGAGCCTGAGCTCTTCGTAGTGTCCTATTAGGAAAGGGGGATATATGCTTACCCAAGCAATCCTCATCGGACTTATCGCCGCATTTGGTAAGTT
This sequence comes from uncultured bacterium, assembly GCA_905216175.1. Classification (GTDB taxonomy): domain Bacteria; phylum Actinomycetota; class Coriobacteriia; order Coriobacteriales; family Coriobacteriaceae; genus Collinsella. The sequence goes on from CAJMSV010000103.1 coordinate 2,561, forward strand.
CGACTTCCAGCTCGGTACGCTCTACGCGTTCCGCCCCATCGTCCTGTGCCCGCTCGTGGGCCTGGTGCTGGGGGACCTGCAGTCCGGCCTCGCGATCGGTGCGAGTCTGGAGCTGCTGTTCATGGGCTCGATCTCCATCGGCGCCTACGTGCCGCCTGATGAGACGATCGGCGGCGTGCTCGCCTGCGCCTTCGCTATCCAGCTGGGCCAGAGCACCGAGGCAGCCATCGCGCTTGCCATGCCCATCGCCACGCTGTGCCTTGCCATCAAGAACATCCTCAACGCCGCCCTGCCGATCCTGGTTGACCGCGCCGATGTCTTCTCCGGCCAGGGCAACCTTAAGGGTGTCTATGCGATGCACTTCCTGATCGGTTTCACCGGTATCATCATGGCGTTCCTGCTGTGCTCGCTGTCGTTCTATCTGGGTGCTGACGCCATCCAGGGCATGCTCGACTTCATCCCGCCCTTTGTCCTTGCTGGCTTTGGCGTTGCAGCCAACATCCTGCCGGCCATGGGCTTCGCCATGCTCGGCCGCCTGGTGCTCACCAAGCAGCTCGTGCCCTTCTACTTCCTGGGCTTCCTGCTGTGCTCCTACGCCAACGTGCCCGTCCTGGGCGTCGCCCTGATCGCCATCATCATCGGCATCGACAAGTTCGACCTGCTCGGCCTGGGCGGAGCCCAGCCCCAGCTCTCCGCGGAAGGGGATGAGGACGATGACTTCTAGTCCCGAGAACAAGATCACGCGCTCCGACCTCGTCAAGAGCGCCGTCAACGTCGGCGCCCTGGGCATGGAGTTCTCCTGGACCTACTACAAGCAGATGAACATCGCCTTCTGCCTGATGGTCGCCAACATGCTCAAGAAGATCTACGCCGGCCGCCCCGACGACTACGCCGAGGCCCTGCACCGCCACTGCGCGTTCTTCAACATCACCGTCCAGTTCGCCCCGTTCGTCGGCGGCATCGCGATGGCCATGGAGGAGAAGGTCGCCCGCGGCGAGATCGAGCCCGAGAGCGTCAACGACGTCAAGGCCGCCCTCATGGGCCCGCTGTCCGGCATCGGCGACTCCATCTTCCTGTCGACGCTGCGCGTGGTCGCCGCCGCGGTGGGCATCAGCCTGTGCCAGGCCGGCAACCCCTTCGGCCCCATCGCCTTCCTGCTCATCTACAACGTCCCCGGCTTCGCGCTGCGCGTCTGGGGCGCCGTCAAGGGCTACGAGCTGGGCGTGGGCTTCCTGGACGAGGCCCAGAGGACCGGCCTCATGCAGAAGATCATGACCTGCGTGGGCATCGTGGGCGTCATGGTCGTGGGCGCCATGTGCAAGGACATGTTCTGGGCCAGCATCCCGGTGGCCATCGGCTCGGGCGAGGACGCCCAGACCCTCCAGGACATCCTGGACGGCATCATGCCCGGCATGCTCGGCATGATCGCCTTCTGGCTGTACTACTGGCTGCTGTCCAAGAAGATCAACCCCATGGTGCTGATCGTGGCCACCATGGTCGTGGGCATCATCGGCGCGTTCTTCGGCGTGCTGGCGTAGGCTCCTGCGTTCTATTCTGCCCCCAAGGGAAACGGCGACCCATTGCGGTCGCCGTTTTTTATTACCGAAAGCTAGCTGGAGGTGCTTCGTGATTCGATCTGACAATCCACCCGATAATGGCGTGAGCGGGGCGATGTATCTATTTGGCACGGCGCTATTGTGGAGTTTTATTGGCATCCTCGTTCGCGCCAATTCGCAGTCAGCTCTTTTGATCGGTGCCGTTACGGCAATATTTATGGCGCTCTTTATCTTGCTCGTCGGCAGGCCCGTCCTCCGCGTCAGCCGTCTTATTGTCCTTGTGGCCGTCTGCAACTTCGTGACGGGCACCACGTTTAACTTTGCCAACCAGCTCACGACGGTCGGCAACGCGATCGTCCTGCAGTACACCTCGATGATTTTCGTTATCGTGTATCAATCGCTCGCAACTCGCACGTTGCCCTCGCCTGCGAAGATTGCCTCCGTGGTGGTTGCTTTTACGGGTATGGGACTGTTCTTTTTAGGCGATTTGAGTGCCGAGGGCATGCTCGGCAACCTGCTTGCCGTCATTTCGGGCGCCACCTTTGGGCTGTGTTTCTTTTTGAACTCTCGCCCCGATGCGTCGCCCATGGTGTCCTCGCTCATCTCCTGCGGTATCTCGATGCTGCCGATCGTCTATTTTGCCGGCGCCCTAGACTCCGTAAGACCATTTGAGTGGGGGCTCATGCTGGTGCATGGCCTTTTTTGCAGTGGCCTTGCGAGCGTGCTGTATGCCAAGGGAATCGCGCGCACCAATGCGTTTGCGGCCAACTTGGTCTGTATGAGCGAGGTCGTGCTCGCTCCCTGCTGGTCGGCGCTCCTCTTTGGCGAGGTCTTTCGCTGGAACGAGTTTTTGGGCGCGGCGATAATCGTTTTGGTGATTGTAGGCAACTTGGCATACGATGCCTTTGGCGATGGCTTTCTGGTGGCGCTTGTCCGCCATCGAAACAAAGAGCGCGCCTGATGGGATACGTCTGCCGTTTACGGTAAAAAACACCCCGCTGAGCGAGTGGTATTAAATAGTAAGAACCTGCATATCTATAATTGGTATCAAATCATTTGTACCTGGCATGGGTGTTCGCAGCACACCAGGTACGCTTCGAGCCGTGTGATCGAACTCCCGGAATTGATATCAACAACGCGCGCGACGGGTGTGACGACGGTTCGATATTCCTTATTGGGAGGAATTATGCTTGTCCAAGCAATCCTCGTCGGCTTAGTCGGAGCGTTTGGATGTCTCGACTACCAGCTCGGCACCCTCTACGCGTTCCGCCCCATCGTCCTGTGCCCGCTCGTGGGCCTGGTGCTGGGGGACCTGCAGACTGGCCTTGCCGTTGGCGCCAGCCTGGAGCTGCTGTTCATGGGTTCGGTTTCCATCGGCGCCTACGTACCGCCTAACGAAACCATCGGCGGCGTACTCGCCTGCGCGTTTGCCATACAGCTGGGCCAGAGCACCGAGGCAGCCATCGCGCTTGCCATGCCCATCGCCGTCCTTTCGCTGACGTTCGACAACATTACCAGTGCCTTGTTCCCCGTGTTTGTCGATATGGCAGATAAGTTCGCCCTCAAGGGAAATCTCAAAGGCATCTACGCCGTCCATTGGGGACTTGGAATCTGGGGCTGCGTCGAGTACTTCTTGCTGTGCGGCGGCGCATTCTACTTGGGGTCCGACGCCATCCAGGGCCTGCTCGACTTCATCCCGTCCTTTGTGATTGATGGTTGCGGCGTTGCAGCCAACATCCTGCCGGCCATGGGCTTCGCCATGCTCGGCCGCCTGGTGCTCACCAAGCAGCTCGTGCC
>CAJMSV010000104.1 GCA_905216175.1 uncultured bacterium
AGACGTCGAAGCCGGCGATGGAGGTGTAGGGGTAGGCAACCTGCGAAAACGCTACGACGCCTACGATATAGACAATGACGATAAGACCCAGGACGATAAAGAGCGTCGTCTTTTTGCCCGACTTATTGTTCTCGGCGGGTTTGCGCGCGGGGCCGCGATCGCCTCGAGCGTGCGTGGGGGGCTGCTTGGGCGCATTGCCGTTTGCCTGGCGCTGCTGACGTTGTTGACGCTGCTGTCGCTGTTGGTTCGGGCGTTGGGAAGCGTTTGCTGCACTACGCTGCTGACCGTGGCTCGGCGCGATAGGACGCGGCGACTGAACGCCGCCGGTGTGCCTGCTCGGCTGCTGCGGATCGGGAATCAGTTGAGTTCGATCGTTTTGCGACATCGTATGCATATCCTTCGATTTTCGCCTTGCGGTTCATCGTGTTTTTACTGGGCTTGCATTATAGCGATTGCCCTGCTGTTTGTGGTACGGAAACGGTTGCATTCAAAAGAGGTGGGACATTTGTCCCACCTTTGAGTCGTTCTTTGCCGCTATCCGCACACACCGCATTTTGCACAGGCCGAAAGTGCGGCCGGAGCCTGCGCAATGCCGCCCTTTGCGGTTTCGCGCAGGGTTGCGGGCAGCGCGTGACCCACCAAGAGCAAGACAAGTGCCATTTGATCAAACGGTACCAGTCTCTTAATGCCGGCGAGGGCGAGCTGCGCCGAGCTAAAGGCCGCGGCCACGCCGATGGCGTTACGGTTTTGGCAGGGCACCTCAACGAGGCCGCCTACGGGGTCACAAACGAGGCCCAACAGGTTACTCAGCGCGATGGAACTGGCGTCGAGCGCCTGCTCGGGCGTGCCGCCGAGCATCTGCACCAGCGCGGCGGCTGCCATGGCGGCGGCGCTTCCTACCTCGGCTTGGCAGCCGCCCTCGGCGCCGGCAACGCAGGCGCTTGTGGTGAGGTTGAGGCCGATGGCGGCTGCGCAGTAGAGCGCGTCCATGACCTGCTCGTCGTCGAGCTGCAGGCGATCGGCGAGCGCCAGCACGCAGCCGGGCACAACACCCGCGGATCCTGCCGTCGGAGCGGCGACGATCACGCCCATGGTGGCGGAGCGCTCGAGCACGGCCATGGCGCGGGCCACGGCGTCGGTCTGGACGGCGCCCATTAAGCTGGAGCTCAGGTCGTTGTGGCCGGTGGCGTCGACAAGCTTGGCCTCGCCGCCAATGAGTCCGCCGAGCGATCGCTGCGGATTGGCGATGGGGGCCGTGGTCTCGTCTTTCATGACTTCGAGCACGCGACGCATGGAAGCGACGGCGTGCTGCTCGCCGGTCAGGCGTGCCTCGCGCACGGCCATGACGGCGCCGATGCTGAGCCCCAGTTCCTCACACGCATCGAGCAGCTGCTCGCCGTCGTCGAAGATCTCCTTTGCCGAGACGCCGGGGGAGAGCGACGAGGCAGAACCGGGAAGCTCGATAAAGGTCGCGTAATCGACATTGTCGAGTTTGCGTAGCATGGGGACAACGGTGTCGTCGGGCGCGCCGTCGGTCTCAAAGACGGAGTAGGCCTGGCCGCCCACTTCGGTGCGGTAAGTGCGGCAGAACGCGATGTTCACGTGGGCGTAGGCGAGCAGGTTCGTAAGCGCGGCGAGCACGCCAGGAACGTCCTTGTGCGCCACGAAGAGCGTGGAATACATGCCCGAGATGTCGACGCCGACGCCGTTAATGCGGCTGATGCGCATCTTGCCGCCGCCCAGGCTCTCGCCGCGGACCTGTGCCGTGGCGCCCGTGTCGTCGACCATGTCGATGTCGACGGTGTTGGGGTGGATGGAGGCGTCGTCGCCCTTGATGTCAAAGTGATATTCGAGGCCCTGCTCACGTGCGAGGTCGAAGGCCTGCTTGATGTTCTCGTCATCGGTGTCGAGGCCCAGGATGCCCGCGACGAGCGCACGGTCGGTGCCGTGGCCGCGGTAGGTGTGGGCGAAGGAGTTCCACAGGCCAAAGGTGACTTTGGTGATGCGGCCTTCCAGCAGGCTGGCGGCAACATGGGCGCACCGCAGGGCGCCGGCGGTGTGCGATGAACTGGGGCCGACCATGACGGGGCCCAAGATCTCGAATGCCGAGGTCGTAGCTAGTGTTTGCGGCTTGCCTGCCATATGCGCTCCTGTTCTATCCCGTCGTCCCGAACGGCGGGGCATACTCTGTCCCGCCGTTCCGAGGGCTTTAGTATTTGGTCGCCTGCTCGGACAGTCCTGCTCGCACGGAGGCCACATTAAGTGGCCTCCGGCTCGTGCGGAACTCGCGATCGACCAAATACTAAAGCCCTCGGAACTAAGGATACATGGTAGAGGCGCGTGTGCTGCAAAATTCATTAGCTGGTGACGCAGCGTAGGCTCATATCGAAGCATCTTCACCACCGGGTTAATAAAAAAGAAGCACCGCTTGGGGGCGGTACTTCTTTTGAAAGCGCATGCGTGTTGTGACCTTGGTGGTTCCCAATTACAGGCCGCAGGCTGCTTTGAGTTCTTCGATTCGGTCGGTCTTTTCCCAGGTGAAGTCGGCGTCTTCGCGGCCGAAGTGACCGTAGGCTGCCGTCTTCTCGTAGATGGGGCGACGCAGGTCCAGGTCGCGGATGATTGCGCCCGGGCGCAGGTCGAAGGGCTTCTCCACGGCCTCGACGATCTTGTCCTCGGCAACATGTGCGGTACCGAAGGTGTCGACCATGATTGAGAGGGGCTTGGAAACGCCGATGGCGTAGGCAAGCTCGACTTCGCAGCGGTCGGCCAGACCGGCAGCGACCACGTTCTTGGCGACCCTGCGCGCGGCATACGCGGCGGAACGGTCTACCGTGGTGCAGTCCTTACCGCTAAAGGCGCCACCGCCGTGACGGCCGTAGCCGCCGTAGGTGTCGACGATGATCTTGCGGCCGGTGAGGCCCGTGTCGCCCATGGGGCCGCCCACGACAACGCGACCGGTGGGGTTCACGTAGATGTCCGCGTTGTCCCACGGCATGTTCTCGGCGGCCATGACCGGGGTGATGACATGCTCGATGAGGTCGGCCTTGATCTTGCCCATGTCCTCGATCTCGGCGGCGTGCTGCGTGGAGATGACGAGGGTCGTGACCGCGACGGGCGTGCCATCCTCGTAGCGCACGGTGACTTGGGTCTTGCCGGCGGGACGCAGGTTGGGCAGGGTGCCGTCGTGACGCACGGCTGCCAGGCGCTCGGCCAGGCGGCTTGCCAGGTAGTGCGGCATGGGCATGAGGGTCTTGGTCTCGTTGGAGGCATAACCGAACATCATGCCCTGGTCGCCGGCACCGATCAGGTCGATCGGGTCGGTGGTAGCGCCGGTCTGGGTCTCGAAGGACTCGTCAACGCCCTGGGCGATATCGGGCGACTGCTCGTGGATGAGGCTCATAACGCCGCAGGTGTCGCAGTCAAAACCGAACTTGGCACGGTTGTAGCCAATGCGGCGGATAACGCCACGGGCGATCTCCTGCACGTCGACGTAGGCCTGAGTGCGGATCTCGCCGGCGACGATGACGGTGCCGGTCGTCACGAGGGTCTCGCAGGCGCAGCGGACGTTCTCCACGTTCGCAGGCACGCCGTTGGGGGCGATGTAGCCCTGCTCCTGGAGCTCTATTTCTTTGGCGAGGATTGCGTCGAGGACGGCGTCGCTGATCTGGTCAGCGATCTTATCGGGATGACCTTCGGTCACCGACTCCGACGTAAAAACAAAGGACCCGTGTTGGGGTGGGATGGAACGAAGTTCTTCTGACATGATTGTCCTTTCAAAAACGTGTCCCGGCGACCGTTACCATTCCGCCGGGCTCTCTATGCAAGGGCACATCATAGCGCGTAAATCAAACATTCACACCCTTTCCGCACCTACTCATTGGGCAGCTAATTTGGGACGGGGCTTTTTTAGCTACCCCGGCTGAATGTTTGCTGGTTTAGTCGATAGCCTGCCGGGGCAGCTAAAAAAGCCCCGTCCCAAATTAGCTGCCCGGCTTCGATGAGTAGGTCGGTGCCCTTTGTGCGGAGGTTGCTTTGATGCTTTATACTGGTGCGGTTAGACATCCATCCTGCAATCGAGGAGATTTCCATGGCATCAGACGTTCGCGTCCGCTTTGCACCCTCACCGACGGGCAAGCTGCACATTGGCGGCGCCCGCACCGCTATCTATAACTGGGCTTTTGCCCGTGCTAACGGCGGCACGTTCATCCTGCGCATCGACGACACTGACCCCACCCGCTCCACCGACGAGAACACGCAGATCATCCTGCGCGCCATGCGTTGGCTGGGCCTTGACTGGGACGAGGGTCCCGAGGTGGGCGGCGACTTTGGTCCCTACGCCCAGACCGAGCGCTTGGACCTGTACAAGCAGGCCGCCCAGAAGCTTTGGGACGAGGGCAAGGCCTATCCCTGCTTCTGCACCAAGGAGCAGCTCGACGCCGACCGCAAGGCCGCGCAGGAGCGCAAGGACCCCTTCCAGGGCTATCAGCGCCGTTGCCGCGATCTTGATCCCGAGGAGGCCCGCCGCCGCATCGAGGCTGGCGAGTCCTACGTCCTGCGCATCAAGGTGCCCGAGGACCGCGGCGACGTCGTCATCCACGACGCCGTCCACGGCGAGGTGACCTTCGACGCCAAGGAGCTCGACGACTTTGTCATCTTCCGCTCCGATGGCACGCCCACGTACAACTTCGCGACCGTCGTCGACGACGCCATGATGAAGATCACCCACGTCATTCGCGGCGACGACCACCTGTCCAACACCCCGCGCCAGGTCATGGTCTATGAGGCCCTCGGCGCGCCCGTGCCCACGTTCGCCCACATCTCCATGATTCTGGGCGCCGACGGCAAGAAGCTCTCCAAGCGCCACGGCGCCACCTCGGTGGAGGAGTACCGCGACGCCGGTTACCTGTCCGATGCCTTCGTCAATTACCTGGCTCTGCTCGGCTGGTCCCTCGATGGCGAAACGACGATCGTTCCCCGCGACGTGCTTGCCTCCAAATTCTCGCTCGATCACGTGTCCAAGAACCCGGCTACGTTCGATCCCAAGAAGCTCGACTGGATCCAAGCGGAGTACATTCGCACCATGACCGACAAGGAGTTCGCCGATAAGATCATGGTTCCGGAGCTACATGAGGCCGGCTTGATCGAAGGCAACCTTGAGTACGATGAGGCTTGGATCGATGCGCTTGCCGCCATCGCAAAGCCGCGTACCAAGTTCCCGGCAGATGTCGTTACGGTAGCCTCCCCCATCTTCGCCACTGCCGAGACGCTCGAGTACGACGAGAAGTCCGTGGCGAAGGGCCTTGCCAAGGAGGGCATGGGTATCATTCTCGACGAGGCCGAAGCGGCACTCGCCGACGTTGAATGGACGCCTGCGGCCATCGATGCCGCCCTGGAGCCGCTGCCCGAGAAGCTCGACCTCAAGAAGCGCATCGTCTTTCCGGCCGTTCGCGTGGCGATCTGCGGCAATCTGGTGAGCCCCCCGCTTTCGGACACCATGGCGCTCATCGGCCGCGAAGACTGCATGGCCCGCATCGCCCGCGCCAAGACGATGGCTTTGTAGTTCCCTGCAGTCACACGAATACAGCCTTTCAAAAGAGCTCGGTCCACCGCCGAGCTCTTTTCCTATCTCAAACGTGCGCGAAGCGCACGCTCTTTTTCCTCTCGCTTAGCCGTAGGGACTTGAATGCTCTATCCTAGAGGCGGTTGGCATGCCGAGTTTCGGTAGATTCCGCACGCAAAGAAGCGTCCAGTGGACGCTTCGTCTTGCGCAGGACCTGACCGAGCCGAAACTCGGCATGCCAACCGCCAGCCTCGCAGTTA
>CAJMSV010000105.1 GCA_905216175.1 uncultured bacterium
CCATCTGGCAGGTGAGGGCGCCGCGCGCGGCAATACCCTCGTGGCCGTAAACGATGCGGCGCTGGTGACCGACGTGTCCGAGCTTGAGAATCGTGAGCTGCTGGTGCCGATCGTGCGCGACGGCAGTGCGGTTGCTCCGCGTGAGAGCATCAAGGACGCGCGCGAGCGCTGCGCTTGGGCACTCGATCATCTGGACGCAGCTTTCAAGCGCTTCCTGTACCCGCAGACCTATGTGGTGGGCATGGAGCAGGGCCTGGCTCAGGTGCGCGACGAGCTCGTGCGCAAGAACATGGCCGCGGCCTCTGCCTTTCCCTGGGCTCACTAATTCCTTGGGCGGTAGGGGCGAGTCACGCTTCCTTGGCCGCCAGCTCGGCCGTTCGCTGAACAGTTGATTGGTTTGACGTATGACGACTTCTTATAAAACGATGGTGGTAAAGATCGGTTCGTCCACGGTGGTGGGCGCCGATGGCAAGGTCAACCGCGCCTTTATCGGCGGACTTGCCGATCAAGCCGCAGCGCTGCGCAAGCTCGGCTGGCGTCTGGTCGTGGTGAGCTCGGGCGCTATTGCCTGTGGCTATCCCGTGTTGGGCTTCGACCGCAAGCCGGTCGGCGACCTTCCGAGCCTGCAGGCCTGCGCCTCGGCTGGTCAGTGCATCATCTCGTCGGCCTACGACGAGGAGTTCCATGCGCGCGACCTGCTCACCTCGCTCGTGCTGCTCACGCGCCACGATACGGCCCGCCGCACGTCCTACCTGCATGCGCGCGACGCCCTGCTGCGTCTTGTGGAGCTTGGCGTGGTGCCGGTTGTCAACGAGAACGATACCGTTACCGTCGATGAGATCAAGTTTGGCGACAACGACACGCTGGCGGCGCTTGTGAGCTGCCTGGTTTCTGCCGATCTGTGCGTGACGCTCTCGGACATCGATGGGCTCTATACCGCCAATCCGCACGAGGACCCCACGGCCGAGTTTGTCCCGGTCGTGCATAAGATCGATGCCAAGATCATCGCCTCGGCGGGCGATTCTTCCACATCGGTGGGCACGGGCGGCATGATCACCAAGATCCGCGCGAGCCGCATTCTGATGACGGCGGGCATTCAGAGCGTGATTTGCTCGGGCGAGGAGCCCGATGCACTCGCGCGCCTCGCCCGCGACGAGAGCGTGGGCACGCTGTTCGACCCGCCGGCGGAGCGCCTGGACATTGCGCCTCGCAAGCTGTGGATCGCGCTGGGCGACAAGGCGCATGGCTCGGTGACGGTCGATGATGGTGCTGCGAAGGCGCTGGTCAGCCGTGGTTCTTCCTTGCTTGCGGTGGGTATTCGCGAGGTCGATGGCGCTTTTGCCGAGGGCGATGTGCTCGACGTGTGCGACCCGAGCGGTATGGTCGTCGCCCGCGGTATCGCCGAGGCCGATTCGGACGTGCTGGAACTTGCGGCAGGACGCCGCCAGGACCAGATCGCCAGCAACCGCCTGCTGGCAGACCTGGCCGAGAAGCCGGCGATCCACCGAGATAATCTGATCGTCTTCGCCTAACGGGTCGACGCTGCGCGCCGCCCAGAGCGACAATTTGTCATTCAAAAGGCGAGGCATGACCATCAGGTCTATGCCTCGCCTTTTTCATGCCAACTTGTTCGCTCTGGGCGGCGCTCGCTTCTTTTGTTCGACCTACGATTTAAAGCCACTCGCTTAGGGGCGTTTTCGCTTTCCGCCTTCTACCTGCGGTGGCCGTAACGCCGGCATATCGTAAGTTGCGGTGAAATAGTCCCTGTTTGGCGGCTTTAAAGCCTTTAGCAGTCCCTATTTCACCGCAACTCGTTGAGACGGCGGGGTCCCACTGCCGGCACTTGGGGACGTTCTTTTTGTGCCGGCACTTTTGGACACTCCTTCGCTAGAAGATCCGGCGCAGGTCTCCGCGGTTGAGGGCTTCGTCGAAGAGGTGCTTGAATACCACACTGCCGTGCAGGCCGGCGTGCGCGAACTCGTCGGGCACCCAGGCGGGCGAGTGGCCCTCGCGGCTGAGCGGGTCGAGCTGCATACCCGAGTCCTCGTACATGTCATCGAAGTACACCGCGGCCTGGAGCGGCACCTCGTTGCAAGCTAGGCGCTGCGGGTCGTAGACCTTGTCCCAGCTTGTGTCTTCCATCAGCAGGTCCATCGCGGGCTTGAAGGGTTTAAGTTCGGGCATCTGCTCAAACATCCACGGGAACATGGCCTCGCCGGTAAACATGAGCGGGCGCGCGAGTGTGTCGAACTCGGCACGATGAGCTTTCTCTTCTGCCGCGGCCCAGCGAATGGGCATGGTGTCGCCGTCGGCGTAGATGAACTCCTGCAGCGTCCAGTACAGCGGGTTTGTACGCGTGTTGGTGCGCTCGAAAGCGCGCATCAAAAAGCTATCGGATACTGAGGAACCGCAGCTCAGCGTGCCGTCGCCATTAACAAACGCGTGATCGATAATCCAATGCATACGCTCAAAGCTCGGCTTCATGCCAAAGTCGCTGCCCATGAGCTGAAGGCGCTCGACCGTCATCGGCGAGCCGTCTGGCAGCACGGGCTTTTGCTCCTCGAGGGCATCTGCCAGGGCTGCCACCCGCTCAACGTCTGCGGGGTAGCGGTCATAATACTGCTGAGTCTTGGCTGCCATGCGCGGGAAGGTGTGCGCGTAGACCTCGCTGGCGCTCGCCGGGACGTGCGGAATGCCGCCGCAGGTAAAGCTCGCCGCCACGCCCTCGGGGAAGAGCGACAGATAACTCAACGTCAAAAAGCCGCCGTAGCTCTGGCCGAGCGTGACCCAGGGCTTGCCGCCAAAGCCCACCAGACGCAAGTACTCAAAATCGCGCACGATGGAGCTGGCGAGGTGGCGCTTGAGGAAGTCGGCCTGCGAGCGTGCTGTATCGGCGCCGGCGGCCGTTGCGCGATCACCCAGTGCCTTGATCGTGCGTCCGTCCACGCAGCTACTGCGTCCGGTGCCGCGCTGGTCGGGAAGGACCACGCGGAAGTGCTTGACGGCCTCCTCGATCCAGCCGTCGCTTGTAGGCGACAGCGGACGCGGGCTCTCGCCGCCGGGGCCGCCCTGCAAAAACAGGAGCAGCGGCAGATCGTCGTTGATGCGGTCGGGCGCGCAAACCACGCGGTAGAAGAGCTTGATGCTCTCGGGCGCGCCGGCGATTGGTGCCGGCATAGCGCCGCGGCGCATGGTGCTGCCGACGGCCAGGAGCATCGGCTCCAGGCCGCGCCAGTCAAGGGGGACGTCGATGCTGTGGTCCTCGACATAAAGGCCGGGGACGTGGTACGAAGTGATGAGGGCCATGTGAGTCTTCCGTTCGTTGCGGTGTTTCGGGTTGACCAATTCTACCGCCGCGGGCGAGGCCATGCGCAAATCGGCTACCATGGTTGCGAACTTCTAGGAGAAAGGGCCGCCCATGTCGGTCGATATAGCCACGTATGTCCACGATCTTGCCGTTGCCGCCAAGGCAGCGTCGGCCTCGCTTGCCACGGCGAGCGATGAGCAGCGCCAGGAGGCCGTGCGCGCCATGGCCGCAGCACTGCGCAACGGTGTCGACTCCATCGTCGCCGCCAACGAGCTCGATATGTCCGCCGCGCGCGATGCGGGCACTTCGGCCGGTCTGCTCGACCGTCTGCTGCTGACGCCTGAGCGCGTCGAGGGCATGGCCGCCGGTTTGGAGAAGCTCGCCGAGCTGCCCGATCCCGTCGGCCGCGTGCTCGACCACCGCGTGCTTGCGAGCGGTGTGGACCTGACCCGCGTGAGCGTGCCGTTGGGCCTGGTCGCCATGGTCTACGAGGCGCGCCCCAACGTGACGGCCGACGCCGCAGGCATCTGCATCCGTACCGGCAACGCCTGCATTCTACGCGGCGGCTCGCTGGCCTATTACTCGTGTGCCATGATCGCCGAGCTGCTGGCCGATGCGCTCGAGGCCAAGGGCTTCCCGCGCGAGGCCGTGTCGATGATCGAGTCCACCGACCGCGAGGCCACCGGCGAGCTCATGAAGCTCCGCGGTATTGTCGACGAACTCAATCCGCGCGGAGGTGCAGGCCTGATCCAGCGCTGCGTGCGCGAGTCGCTTGTGCCGGTGATCGAGACGGGCACGGGCAACTGCCACATCTACGTGCATGAATCCGCCGACTTTGATAAGGCGCTCAACATTATCGTTAATGCCAAGACCCAGCGCGTAGGCGTGTGCAATGCCGCCGAGTCGCTGCTGGTCGACCGTGCTGTGGCCGATGCGTTTTTGCCCGCGGTCGTGACCGTGCTGCATGACCACGGCGTGCTGATTCACGGCGACGAGGCAACCTGCGCCGCATGCGCCGATGCCGGGCTTGTGGAGGGCGATGACTACGTCGCCGCGACTGAGGAGGACTGGGGTCGCGAGTACCTGGCGCTCGAGATGAGCGTGAAGGTCGTGGCAAACGAGGACGAGGCCATCGCACACATCAACCGCTACGGCACGATGCACTCCGAGGCCATCGTTGCCGAGGATACGGATGCTTGCGAGCGCTTCCTCGATGCTGTCGCTGCCTCGGCCGTGTACTCCAACGCCAGCACTCGCTTCACTGACGGCGGCGAGTTTGGCCTGGGTGCCGAGATCGGCATCTCGACCCAAAAACTCCACGCCCGTGGCCCCTTTGCCGCCGAGGCCCTCACCACCTACAAATACAAGCTCCGCGGCACCGGCCAGGTCCGTCCCTAACGCCCGCGCAAACAAAAACCACCACAAAGGTGCCTGTCCCCTTTGTGGTGGTTTTAGGTGGCGTTGACGGTTAGGCCTGGAAGGTATCTCGGTCGGGGGCGAAGGACTGCATGGCCGCGATGGTGCGGTCAAAGAGCTCGGGGAGCTCCCAGCCCAACATCTCGGCGCCCTGCGAAATCACGTCGCGCGAGCAGCCGGCGGCAAAGCGTTTGTCCTTGAACTTCTTCTTGAGCGACTTAGTCGTAAAGTCCATAACGCTCTTGCTCGGGCGCATGATGACGGCAGCGCCGATCAGGCCGGTGAGCTCATCGCAGGCAAACAGGATCTTTTCCATCTGCAGCTCGGGCTTAGGCAGCGAGGTGTTGAAGTCGGACGTGTGCGTCTGGATGGCGCGAATGAGCTCGGGAGACGCACCTTCTCCCTCAAGAATCTCGGCAGCATAGATGGTGTGGTTCATGGGGTCGTCCTCATGCTCCTCCCAATCCAGGTCGTGCAGCAGACCGACGATACCCCAAAACTCCTCGTTCTCGGGGTCGAACTCGCGCGCAAAGTAGCGCATAGTGCCCTCGACCGTCTCGCCATGGGTGATGTGGAACGGGTCCTTGTTGTGCTCATTGAGCAGATCGCACGCGCGGTCGCGGGTGATTCCGGCGGAAAGCGTCTGGGACATGGCAATACCTCCAGGTGAGTCGATGTTAGGACACGGTGTCACTATCGTATATCGCCGCGGCTCAAGCCGAAAGGCAAAAAAGTTATGCGGAGAAAAAAGCCGGGCGAACGTGTCGCCCGGCAAAACCGCAGATAAAACCTGCCAAAATAAACCTGTCCCTTTTTGGTAGGTTTAGGGGCGTACCTGACCGGTGCCGCGGAGCTTGTATTTGTAAGTGGTGAGGGCCTCGGCGGCAAAGGGGCCGCGGGCATGGAGCTTTTGGGGCGAGATGCCGATCTCGGCGCCCAGGCCAAACTCGCCGCCGTCAGTGAAGCGCGTGCTGACGTTGGCGTACACGGCCGAGGCATCGACCGCATCCAGGAAGCGCTCGCAAGCATCCGTGTCCTCGGCAACGATGGCCTCGGAGTGCTTCGTGCCGTAGCGGTTGATGTGT
>CAJMSV010000106.1 GCA_905216175.1 uncultured bacterium
CCTCCCCGCCCCCTCCCTCCCAACCCCCCTCGCCGCCCTCGCCCACCATATCTGTGCCGGACAAAATATCAGACCCTCTATTGAGAAGTTGTGTAGGGGTTAGCCGCAGATGTTGGATAAAGCAGACAAGTGTGGGGACAAATAACCACTTACGGCAAAAATAGTAGCATTTGGCGGAAAGACGTTGATAAAAACGCGGAAGTAGCTACGGTGATTGTTATAAATAGATTTCAGATTGGCTTTTTCGAACTCATCTATTAAGCGTCTTAGAAAAGTGGCTAATCCTTGATGGGATCGAATATAGCCTCGATGGGGATGAAATAATCACGTTGGCAGCGCGCGGATTCAGACGATTTATTTCGCTTCTTAGTAGCATGGCGCTCGCGCTTGTCATAGCCCTTGCCGTTGTTTCTTTTGCTCCTCGCGCATTTGGATACATGCCTTTTGCAGTGCTTTCGGGCTCTATGGAACCCGAGCTTCCCGTCGGCTCCATGGTGTTTGTCCACCAGGTTGACCCAACGAATATTGCCGTGGGCGACAATGCAACTTTTTACCGATCGGACGGCGCTGTGGTGACTCACCAGGTGTACGAGGTCGACCCTGTGGCGCAAACGATCGGCACGCAGGGAATCGCAAACAAAAATGCAGATGGAACCATCGTGCACGACGCCGAGCAGACGCCTTTTTCACGCGTGATCGGTGTCGTCTCTCTTTGTGTCCCTTACCTGGGCTTCGTTAACGCATATTGCACGACGATGCCCGGTTTGCTTGTTGTGGCGGCCGTTCTGGCGCTGCTGGTCGCGGCGTCGATTGTGCTCGATCGGATGGTTCCCGACGAGCCTGCGGACAAGCATGCCCGCGCGCATGCGAGGGAGCGGCGTCCATAGCGGCAGGGAGAGGTGCCGGCGGCGGCAAGGGCCGTTGCCGGGGAAGGCGATTCTCGAAAGGAAGAGAACTATGGAGAACAAGAAGAAAAAGCGCTACGGCATCGTTGCCGCCTTGCTGCTGCTGGTGCTGGCCGCCGGCGTGGGCACCTACGCCTGGCTGACGGCGCAGTCGAGCCTGACCAACAACTTCACCACTGCGGGCATCAACAAGCCAACTACCGATCCCGACAAACCGGGGCAGCCAATTCCGACTGACCCCGATAAGGTCAACGGCAACCTGACCGAGACCAAGTGGGTTAAGGACTCTAAGCTCGCCCCCGGCGTGTCTGTTGCCAAGAATCCTAATGTCGGTATCGGCAAGGGATCCGAGGATGCATATGTGTACGTCTTCGTGAACAACAAGACGGCGCCTGCCGGGACCGATGATTCCAAGACGACTTACTTCACCATTAACTCTGGTTGGCAGGCCGTTGATGCGAGCACCGTTGCGGGCGAGCCGACTCATTATCTCGGTGGCCTTTTTGTTTATATTGGTGGAGGAACCGAGGCTACTCCGCTTATTGCCAGCAAGACTGAGGATAAGTGGACTGGCGAGCTGTTCAGCCAGGTGACTACGCCCAAGGAGACCGAGCAAAAGGATTTCTCCAATCCTGCGACGATGGATGTCAACTGCTTCATTTACGCGGCAGACGGGACCCCTGAGGGTTCGTCTGCGTCTGCCTTGGCTGCTGCCAGGGATTGGGCTAACTGTATGTAGTAATCCCACCCCTTCCACCGAGATCCCGACCCGCTCCCCAACCCCTATATTCGGGTCGGGATCTCGATCCCCCTTTGATCGACGATTGGCGAACGTAATGCTCAACAATCTTTCCGACAATCAGAAACGCACCTTGGCGCTTGCCGCGATGGCGCTGTTTGCCCTGGCGTGCCTGTGTGGCACGCTGGCTTTTACCGTTGATATGGTCCCGGCGAACAACGTCCTATCGTTTGGCAGCGTGAAGGTACGAGTCTGCGAATACACCCTCAACGAGCAGGGCGAGGAGATTCCGTTTGAGGCTGACGAGCACGGGGGCTATCCCGACACCAAGGCCGGGGGCTCTGACATTAGCCGCATTGTGCGCGTGGAGAACGCCGGCGCGCAGCCTGAGTACGTTCGCGCTCGTCTGCGCATGACGTCAGTGGCACCCGACGGTACGAGTGCGGATGCCTCGGGCAACGTCGCCTTTCACGTGAACGCGGGCGAGGGGTCCCCGTGGATCGATGGCGGCGATGGGTGGTACTACTACCGCGGATTGGCTGGTCGTGGCGGCATGCTCGACCCCGGTGCCATGACGGAGAGTCTCATGGATTCGCTGCGCTTTGTGGGCGACTACAACGATGCCGCGCGCGGTGGCTCATTCAAACTCGATATCGACGTCCAGGCCGTGCAGGCCAAAAACCAGCAGGCAAACGATACTGTCCTCGACGTGCTCGACGCCGCGGGCTGGCCGGAGGCGAACCAGCCCATGGAGATCAAGAACAGAAACCGAGGTGTGCTCAGCAAGCTGGTTGCCGTCGCGGCGATTGCCCTTTGCTGCGTTATGGTGCTGCCGGCGGCAGCGCATGCCGAGGAACAGACCGAATTCCATATCACAAACAGGAACGACTTCTTGGCGTGTGTCGCGCTGTCGCGTCAGCGCGACACATCGCAGTGGCGCGTCTATCTCGATAACGATATCGTTCTTAACGATGATGATATGAACGCCATTGTTGCGGATACAGTCAAGCACCTCTCCTTTGGCAACAAAGAACATCCCTTTAAGGGCGTCTTTGACGGTCAAAACCATACCGTGAAGGGCCTGAACTACGAGAATAAGGTCTTGGACCCCGAGCGCGATACGGGCTTCTTTGCTGAGACCGACGGCGCCACCATCAAGAACTTCCTTGTCGAGGACGCCAACATTTGGGCTGACTTCCGCGGCGGCATTATCGTGGGCAAGGCCGTCAAAACACACTTCGATAACGTTATGGTCATGGAGAGCACCCTGCACGTTACGTGCGCCAACAACATGCTCAATGTGATTACCAACGCGGGCTTTGAGGGAGGCCTGATTGCCGGCGAGCTCGACGGTTGCACCCTCTACAACTGCGAGGTCCGTGGTGGCCGCGCCGTTAACAACACGACTTCGGGCGTACAGGCAATCGGTGGCGAGGGCCTGTATATGGCGGCGTTTGCCGGCTACGTTAAGGAGTCGACCATCGAGTATTGCCGCGTGACGCCTACGCGCAACGAGGATGGCTCGATTGCCGAGAAGGGCATGACCGACGTCACCAATAAATACGATGTGGCCGTCGGCGCCCTGGGCGGCAACAACGTGTACGCCTCGGGCTTTGTGGGCTGCATGGCGGGCGACGCCAAGATCATCGACTGCTTCTCGACGGCGCAGTGCTACAGCTATGCCGCGTCGTACGTGGGTGTTGTCGCCGTGACGCGCGCGTGGACGGGTGGCCTGGCGGGCCGTATTTTGACTGAAAAGGGCAACGAGCTCGTCCGCAGCCATTTTGCGGGTGACTTGAGCTCGCGTCAGTACAACCCCATCGCCGTGATCCCCATCATCCAAAACGACGTGAACCTGGGCGGTATTGCTGCGCGCGCCAACAAGGGCGATGCCACGGTCACCGAATGTTACTTTAAGCCGAGTGTGAGCCTTTCCGGCAATAGCCAGGGCAATCCTGCCAAAAAGAAGATCCCCTCGTTTGGCGGCGACGGTACCACCAAGGGCGACGGCTACGGCCCGTGGGATGACGAGCGCTACACCACGCGCGAGCTGTGGGAACAGCACGACTATGACTTTTGCGCCGGCACCATGCGCTCGACCGCTAACGATGAGGCCCTTGGCGGTTCGCATGCCAACGAGTGGGCGATGGATTACAGGCTGAATATCCCCGTGCATGGCCAGAGCGTTAAGGCGACGATTGATTTTCCCGGCGCGGGTACCGCGACAATCGAGAAGACCAAACTTGGCAAAGACCAGGCGACCACGGATCCGTACGCCTTTGCCGTGAGTGCCGTGCTGGCGGGAACTGCTCAGGGCTTGGCCCAGGGCGATACCTCGGTGACGTTCAGGCAGGATACCTCCGCAAAGCCTGCGGGGCTGAGCGAAGCGAACGGCGGCTACCGCTTTATGGGCTGGTTCCGCGAGCGCGATGTGCGTGCGAATCGAATTGGACAAGACAACAGCTGGTTTGACGGCAAGACCGATGACGCTGCGGTGAAAGATGGCAAGCGCGTTCAGGACAACACGAAGCACGAGGCGACGTCTATCTACACTGCCGACAACGGCAAGGATCATGCCGAGAGTGAGGGCTTCAAGGGCAATGACCTCTTTATCGCTTCATACGAGGCGCAGGTGCTGTTCTATAACGTTAAGGGCGAGATGCTCAATTGGAAAGACGGCAAGGCGCACGATCAGTCTACGGACTGGTACCGCTATGGCGTCGGTTTGACGCCCGCTGCCCCCGCGGATCGCGGCGGCTTGCCGCCTACCGCGACGTTTATTGGATGGACCACGCAGCCGAATGCCGATAAGAGCATGAATGGCGCCTATGCTGCCATTACCTCAGATCAGCTGGCTGATCTGAAAAACAAGGGAGCATTCTATCCCGTGGGCAGCGAGATTGCCGTGGTCGGCCCCACCGATTTCTATCCCGTGTACAGCGACTACGTGTCGAACATCATGACGGTGTTCGAGGGCAATGAGCAGGACAAAATCGACAATGAGACCCTACGTGACGGCGTTGGCAAAACCAAAGTCGACGTCCAGACTGCCGGGGACGGCACCAGCGTCTACACGGTACAGGTGCGCGACACGGACGGTACGCCCCTGTCCGAGGGCGGCAAGCTGCCCGATGGGTATCGCTTCCTGGGCTGGTACGAAAACAAGCAGGTCGCCGATGGGTCCACGGTTGAGGTCCGCGTAAGCCGAGACCCCAGCTATACACTCCCTGCCGATGTCGATCTAACCGTGCTGCACACCTATACGGCGCGCTTTGAGTACCGCGTGGATTATTACGTTCGGGCTTATACCAACCAAGGGTTTACGGACAGCAAGCTACTTTGTTCCGTTTGGAATCGCTATCAAACGCCCTTTGAGGAAAACCTCGGTAGTACCTTCGTGCGTGAAAACGTCGTCCACTGGGGTCCGGAGCATGTTGACCACGGTATAAAGAATAGGTATGACGAAACGTGTGACACGCGCTTCACGAAGGAAACCCTTGTCGTGAGTCCCCTTAATGCGTACTCGCACAACGTTAAAAACGATAAGGGAGCCGATACTCTAAAAGACCTCTATGCCGATACCGATTTTCCAGGCGCTGCAACGCTAAGCGATACCTGGACTTCGGCTTCGCTGAACGTAACGGTCAAACTGGTGAATGATCGCTATCGCCTGAATTTCTGGACGCTTGAGCGCGGCAATGGCTGCTGGACGTATGTGAAAAATCCCATCGAAAGCACGATGCTGGATCTCGATACGAAGTATTACGTTCGCGCGATGATTACTACAGACGTTAACTTCTACAACAAGGACAACACAATCCTGAAGGCCGCTACGCGTCGTTACGAAAGCAACCTGCTGCAAAATAAGGTGAATGGATCAGACCCTACGTACACGTATTACTACCCGCACGTGAACACTTCGGTTGAGGCAACAGGGGACCCGCAGGATGAGCCAACTGGTTCTTATGAAAGCCCCTTGACCCTTGAGTCTTCGCCGACTGATGCCGAGATGGCGGTGCCGGGTTATAAGTTCCTGGGCTGGATTTCGACCGCCGTGGTCAAGAAGTATTCTGCCGTCTGGAAATATATCTATGATGTCGCCAACGACCCCGATGTGACGAGCAATCCG
>CAJMSV010000107.1 GCA_905216175.1 uncultured bacterium
TACGCATTCCGCGATCCGCCCGGCATTCGCCCGCTTGTACTGGGCAAGCTGGTGGACGAGGGCCTGGACCAGACCGATGCCGCATCCGATTCGCAGCTGCCGTCGCAGGACGGCGCCGCGACGGTCGACGCCACCACCCATGTCACCCGCGCCGGCGGCTGGGTCGTCGCCTCCGAGACCTGCGCACTCGATATCGTGGGCGCCGAGTATGTCCGTGATGTCCGTCCCGGTGAGATTTTGCGTATCAGCGCCGAGGGCCTTGTGTCCGAGCAGGGCGTGCCTGCCGCCGAAGAGCCTGCTAACTGCATCTTTGAGCAGGTCTACTTCGCCCGCCCCGATTCCATCATGAACGGCAAGAGCGTCTACGCCTGCCGTTATGACATGGGTCGTCAGCTGGCACATGAGGAGCCCGTCGAGGCCGACCTAGTCATCGGCGTGCCCGACTCCGGCCTGCCGCCCGCGGAGGGCTATTCGCACGAGAGCGGCATTCCCTTTGGCGAGGGCCTCATCAAGAACCGCTACGTGGGACGCACGTTTATCGAGCCCACGCAGGAGCTGCGTGCCATGGGCGTGCGCATGAAGCTCAACCCGCTGCGTGACAACATCGAGGGCAAGCGCCTGGTCGTCATCGACGACTCCATCGTCCGCGGCACCACCATGGTGCAGCTCGTCAAGATGCTGCGCAACGCCGGCGCCAAGGAGATTCACATCCGCATCAACTCGCCCGAGGTCATCTGGCCGTGCTTCTACGGTATCGATACCGACGTGCAGTCGCAGCTTATCAGCGCCAACAAGACGGTCGATGAGATCTGCGAGTACATCGGCGCCGATTCGCTGGCCTTCCTTTCGGTCGAGGGCCTGCTGAAGGTTATGCCCAAGGGCGGTTACTGCGATGCGTGCTTTACCGGACGCTACCCCGTGGCGATTCCCGAGAGCTTTGGCCGCGACAAGTTCATGGAGGGCTTTAAGCCCCGCAACCTGGACAAGCCGCTGCACTTTGACGACGACGCCGTGGTCGAGAAATACGACGACCGCAGCTGGGAAGAGGAGCACGGCGAGGCCTAAAACCTGCCATGTGGGGACAGGTTTATTTTGGTAGGTTTTACCTGCTGTTTTGTTGATATGACGGCGTGTGCTGTTATGGCGCGCGCCGAAATGAACGCAACTATGAGCACCGTTTGGCGCCCGCGCGGCGTCACGGTAGTGGGAGAGGAAGGCTCAGATGAGCGACAGCAAGCATGTGACGTATGAGGACGCCGGCGTCGATACCGCCGAGGGCGGCCGCGCCGTCGACGCTATTAAGCAGATGGTCAAGGACACCAACCGCCCCGAGGTTATCGGCGGCATCGGCGGCTTTGGTGGCCTGTTCTCGGCTGCCGCGCATAAGGATATGGAAGACCCGATCCTGATCAGCGGCACCGACGGCGTGGGCACCAAGCTCGTGCTCGCCCAGATTATGGACCGTCACGAGACGGTGGGCCAGGACCTGGTCGCCATGTGCGTCAATGACATTTTGGCTTCGGGCGCCGAGCCGCTGTTCTTCCTGGATTACGTTGCCATCGGTCACATTGAGGCCGAGCACATGGCAAAGATCATCAAGGGCGTGGCCGACGGCTGTAAGCTCGCGGACTGCGCGCTCGTGGGCGGCGAGATGGCCGAGCACCCGGGCGTCATGGCTCCCGCCGAATACGACCTCGCCGGCTATACCAAGGCTGATGTCGATCGTCCCAAGATGCTCGCCCCTGCGAACGTTCGCCCCGGCGATGTGATCCTGGGCCTGCCCTCCACCGGCGTGCACTCCAACGGCTACTCGCTCGTGCGCAAGGTTATCGGTGTCGACGGCATCAAGCCGGGCACGCCCGAGGCCGCCGCTAAGGCCGAGGAGCTAAGCCGTCCGCTCGAGGAGCTCGGCGGTGCTTCGCTGGCCGACGCCCTGCTGGCTCCCACGCGCATCTACGTCAAGCCGATTCTGGAGCTGCTGCGCAATGGCGCCAACGTTCATGCCATTGCCCACATCACCGGCGGCGGTATTACCGAGAACCTCAACCGCGCGCTCGCCGACGACGTCGATGCCGTGGTCACCCGCAACGGCGCCCAGATGGGCTGGGATGTTCCGCCCGTCATCACCTACGTGTCGCGTCAGGCCGAGCTCGCGCCCAACGAGGCATGCAAGACCTTCAACATGGGCGTCGGCCTGTGCCTGATCGTCGCCCCCGAGGACGAGGCTGCCGTGACCGAGGCTCTGGTCGCGCTAGGCGAGAAGCCGTTCCGCGTGGGCGAGTGCGTCGAGGGCTCCGGTAAGGTCGTGTACTCCGATGAGCGCTAACGAGCAGATGGCTGATGCCGAGGGCCTGGGCTTTGTGCCCTATACCCGTCCGACCGGTACCGATACGGCTGAGCCGCTCAAGATCGGCGTGCTCATCAGCGGTTCGGGTACCAACCTGCAGGCGCTGATCGACCTGATCGCCGTCGGCAAGCTCAACGCCTCGATTGAGCTTGTGGTGTCGAGCCGTCCTTCGGCCAAGGGCTTGCAGCGCGCCGAGCGTGCGGACATCCAGACACTCACGCTGTCCAAGGATGTCTATGCCGACCCCATCGCGGCTGACGAGATCATCGCGCATGAGCTGCTCGAGCGCGGCTGCGAGTACGTGGTGATGGCCGGTTACATGCGCATGGTGCACACGCCGCTGCTGGCGGCGTTCCCCAATCGCGTGGTCAACCTACACCCTGCGCTGCTGCCGAGCTTTACCGGCGCCCATGCGATCGACGATGCGTTTGCTCGCGGCGTCAAGGTAACCGGCGTGACCGTGCACTTTGCCAACGAGATTTACGACAACGGCCCCATCATCGCCCAGCGTGCGCTGGCTGTCGAGGAGGGCTGGGACGTCGACACGCTCGAGGAGCACATCCACGCGATCGAGCATGTGCTGTATCCCGAGGTCGTGCAGATGCTCGCCGACGGCCGCGTTCACGTGCTGGAGAGCGGCAAGGTCGCAATTGATGCGCCTCGTGGCTAGTAGCGCACAGTACAATTTAGCCGAGTAGTCAGGGTGGTCATTGGCGCCAAGGCGCAAGTGGCCATCCTTTGTTTTAGGTAGTCACCTGCGACGTTCTTCAGTGACTAGTCGTTAAAGAACGTCGCAGGTGACAAGGTGAGAGAGGTGGGCCCATGGCGGATAACGAAGCGCTGTTTACGCCTGAGCTGGTGTTTTTTGATTGGGAGTGCGCGACGCCGGGTGAGGTGTTTGCGCGACTCGAGGGCGAGCTCGCGCCGCGCGGCTACATTGCCGAGGGTTGGCTCAACGCCGTCCGCGCGCGCGAGGACGCCTATCCCACGGGTCTCGCTATGCCGGCGGCAAACATCGCCATTCCGCATACCGATCCGGGATTTGTGGCCAAGCCCTATATCGCGGTGGTAAAGCCCGCCGCACCTGTGACGTTCAACGCTATGGCGGGCATGGGCGCCCCGGTGCCGGCGCAGATCGTCATCAACCTGGGCATTGCCGAGCCGGGCGGTCAGGTCGAGGCACTTCAGGCGCTCATGAATATCTTTATGGATGCCGACGCTGCAGCCGATGTACTCGGCCAGACCATGCCGCAGGGCATGGTCGACGCCATCCGTCGATACTTTTAAGGCCGGCACTGGGGACCGTCCCTAACTGCCGGCAGAAAAGGAACGTCCCTAACTGCCAACCGCCAGACCTATCCCCTTTGCACCAAAATGGTGCAGATTAACCTGTGTCCCATGCGCCGGGTGTGCCGCGGGGCTGCGTTGTGACACAATGGCGTTTGTTCGATTCGTGATGCGAAAGGCCAAACATGGCAAATAAGAAAAAGAACCCCGAGGTCGCGCCGACGCCCGAGCAACGGTCCCGCGCCGCCTCCAGCTCTCGCAAGAAGCAGCGCAAGACCTATGTGTCCAAGACCGTCAAGATTGTCCTGGTGGTCATCGGCGTGCTGGCGATGCTGCTCTCCGTCTCGGCCATGGCGTGCTCCGGCCTGATGTCGCAGAGCGAAAGCGCCAGCTCGGGCTATAAGCTCACTGGTGGTGTGGCTGCCACTATCAACGGCACCAACCTCACCGAGGACACCGTGACCAAGCAGATCATGAGCATGCGCACGTCCTACGGCTACACCAAGGACAAGGACTGGGCACAGTACCTGGTCGACAACGACCTCACGCCCAAGAAGTACCGCAAACAGCTCATCGACTCCTACGCGCAGCAGATCCTGCTTCAGCAGGCGCAGAAGGAAAACGGCGTGACGGTGTCGGACGACGAGGTCGAGAAGGCTTGGAAGGACGCGTGCAAGAGTGCCGGCGGCGCTAAGGCTTTCAAGAAGACCCTTAAGACCTACGGCTACACCGAGGACACCTACAAGGATTCGCTCAAGGAGAGCCTGGCGCAGCAAAAGCTCAAGGATGCCGTGGCACCCACCAGCAAGCCCAAGGACAGCGAGATTGTCGATTACATCAACGAGAACCTGTCCAACTACAATGACGCCCGTCGCTCGTCGAATATTCTGATCAAGGTCGATTCTGACGCTTCCGACGAGGACAAGGCCGCCGCCAAGGCCAAGGCGCAGGAGTGCCTGGACAAGATTAACTCCGGCGAGCTGAGCTTTGAGGACGCCGTGAAGCAGTATTCCGACGACACCGGCTCCAAGGACAAGAAGGGCGATGTGGGCTGGGACAAGCTCACCACCTTCGTCGACAGCTACCAGGCGGCGCTCGAGGGGCTCAACAAGGGCGATGTGAGCGACGTCGTCGAGTCGACCTATGGTTATCACATCATCAAGTGCACCGACTACTTCCATGTCGATAATCAGGTTGATGACATTAAGCAGGTGCCCAAGGACATCAAGAAGTACGTCTCCAACGTTGTGAAGACGCAGGCGGCAAGCACCGCGTACAGCGAGTGGCTGGAGCAGTACAAGAAGGACGCCGACATCACCGTTAACCCCATGCCCAAGGACGTGCCGTACAACGTTAGCCTGAAGGGCGTCATCAAGAGTTCGACCGACGATTCGTCGACGACTGAGTAATCATGGGGCGGTGCCCGCGTGAGTGCCGCCCACGCTATTGAGGAGGATATGCAGATGACCAACGAAGAGCTGCAGAAGGAAATGATCGCGGCCATGAAGGCCAAGGACAAGGTTCGCCTGTCTATCATTCGCCAGGTTAAGGCCGAGGTGAAGAACATCGAGGTCAACGAGCGTCGCGATGTGACCGAGGAAGACGTCAACAGCATGATCAAGCGTCTGATTAAGCAGACGAGTGAGACGCTGGAGATGTCCATTAAGGCCGGTACCGACCAGGAGCGTACCGACAACCTGACCGAGCAGGTCAAGATTCTGGAGAGCCTGCTGCCCGCGCAGGTTTCGGGCGAGGAGCTCGAGGACCTGATCGAGCAGGTCATCGCCGAGCTGGGCGCGACCTCTAAGAAGCAGATGGGCCAGGTTATGGGCGCACTCGGCAAGGCCACCGGCGGCAACTTCGATAAGCCGGCAGCAGCAAAGATCGTCGGCGCCAAACTCGCGTAATTTGTTACGCGGTTTTACCAAACCGCGTAACGGCTCGACGCTGCAAACCCGTACACGCGGCAATCTGACGTTCAATTTCAAGGGCGCGACCATAAGGTCTGCGCCCTTTCATTTCACGTCACCTTGCTCGCGTGTACGGGTTTTCGCTCATATGACCCAATCCGCTGTCAAGAGCCACAATGGCCCCGCCGACCGCTTGCAATCGGTCGGCGGGGCCTGC
>CAJMSV010000108.1 GCA_905216175.1 uncultured bacterium
CAATAGCAGGTATCTCAACCACACTGGAGGCAGCAGTAGCCCCGCCCTCGCCGCCGATCAGCGCCAAGAAACGGTTCTGCATGGCGGTGATACCAAGTGTGCCCAGCGCCGCGGACACTTCGTCGGCAGAAAACGCCGGGAAGGACGTTTCGTCAAAGTCGAGCTCGACGGGCGCATCGGTGCGAATGGTTGCGACCTTGCGGCTCAGCAGCGCATCGTCGATGTGCGCACGCAGGTTCTCGCCCATCTTGCCCTTGACCTCATCGGCATGCGCGATGACTTCGTCCAGGCTACCGTACTTCGCAATGAGCGCACTCGCCTTTTTGGGACCGATGCCCGGTACACCGGGGATGTTGTCGGACGTATCGCCCTTTAGACCGTAAAAATCGGGCACGAGCGCCGGCGTAATGCCGTGATACAGGTCGTCCACGCTCTCGGGCGTCATAATCGCCACGTCGGACAGGCCCTTGCGGGTCGAGACCACGTTGACGTGCTCGGTCACGAGTTGATACATGTCGCGGTCGCCGGTCACCAGTAGCATGTCGCAGCCGGCCTCTTCACCCAGGCGCGCCATGGTTCCCAGGATGTCATCGCCTTCCCAGCCCTCGGACTGCAGAATCGGCACGTTGAGCGCGGCGAGCAGCTCCTTAATCATAGGGAACTGCGCATGCAGATCGGGGTCCATGGGCGGGCGTTGCGCCTTATACTGCGGCAGCATCTCCATGCGCACGCGCGGTTTACCCTTGTCAAACGCCACGACGACGCCGTCGGGGTTAAAGGCATCGATCATCTTGAGAAACATGTTCAGAAAGCCAAAGATCGCGTTGGTGGGGCGACCGTCCGGCGCGTTCATGGTCGGCGGCACGGCGTGGAAGGCGCGATGCATGAGCGAGTTGCCGTCGATAACGGCAAAGGTGCGGCGCTTGTCAGACATATTGAATACCTCGCTTTGGGCTGGGCACGGTTTGCTCACACCAGTTTACACGCTCCCCGCCCCGCGACCACTGCACATCAAGCTCCCCTGCCGCCGCGAGCCCGCGCGTGA
Source organism: uncultured bacterium (assembly GCA_905216175.1). Classification (GTDB taxonomy): domain Bacteria; phylum Actinomycetota; class Coriobacteriia; order Coriobacteriales; family Coriobacteriaceae; genus Collinsella. The sequence continues at coordinate 1,046 of CAJMSV010000108.1, forward strand.
TACGATGGCTCACGGTACATCAACCAGCACGATCGATCCGAAAGGAGCCTGCGTCATGGAGCGTCCCTGCGCATGGAAAAAGTACACGCCACAGCAAGTCGAAGAGCTCGAGGAGCTTTGCCGCGGCTATAAGCAGTTTTTGAGCGAGAACAAGACCGAGCGCCTGTGCGTCAAGACCGGCATCAAGATGGCCGAGGAGGCGGGATACGTCGACCTGGAGACCGTGATCGCCGAAGGCCGCGAGCTCAAGGCAGGCGACAAGGTGTACGCCGCCAATCACGGCAAGGACCTCATGCTCGTCAACCTGGGCAACGCCCCGCTCGAGCAGGGCTTTAACATCCTGGGCGCTCACGTGGACTCGCCGCGCCTAGACCTTAAGCAGAACCCCGCCTTCGAGGCCGGCGACATGGCCTACCTCGACACGCACTACTACGGCGGCGTCAAGAGCTACCACTGGGTAGCCTCCCCGCTCGCACTCGTGGGCGTCATCTGCAAAAAGGACGGTACCACCGTCGACATCAATATCGGCGACAAGGCGGACGATCCTGTCTTTACCATCTCCGACCTGCTGATCCATCTCTCGAGCGAGCAGATGTCTAAGCCTGCCAAAGACGCCGTCGACGCCGAGATCCTCGACGTGATCGTGGGCGGCCGTCCCGTCAAGTTCGATGAGGACGACAAGGACGCCCCCAAGGAGCCCGTCAAGCAGATGTTCCTGGATATCCTCAAGGAGCAGTACGACGTCGAGGAGGAGGACTTCCTCTCCGCCGAGATCGAGGTCGTGCCCGCCGGCCCCGCCCGCGACATGGGCCTCGACCGCTCCATGATTCTGGGCTATGGCCATGACGACCGCGTCTGTGCCTACCCCTCCATGCTCGCCCAGATCAACGTCACCAACGTGGAGCGCACGAGCATCACGCTCATCGTCGACAAGGAGGAGATCGGTTCCGTGGGTGCCACCGGCATGACGAGTCGCTTCTTCGAGAACACCGTCGCCGAGATCATGATGCTCGCCGGCGAGGACAGCCCGCTGGCTCTGCGCCGCGCGCTCGCCCGCAGCCGTATGCTCTCCTCCGACGTGTCCGCCGGCTTCGACCCGGGCTATGCCGGCAAGTTCGAGACCAAGAACGCCGCCTTCATGGGTCGCGGCCTGTGCTTTAACAAGTACACGGGCAGCCGCGGCAAGGGCGGCTCTAACGACGCCGACGCCGAGTATGTGGCCCTCGTCCGCGACATCATGGACGAGGCCGGCGTGGACTTCCAGACCTGCGAGCTCGGCCGCGTCAACGCTGGTGGCGGCGGCACCATCGCCTACATCATGGCCAAGTACGGCATGAACGTCATCGACTCCGGCGTTGCCGTCCTGTCCATGCACGCCCTGTGGGAGGTCGCCAACAAGGCCGACATCTACGAGGCATATCGCGGTTACAAGGCCTTCATCGAGCGAGCCTAACCAACCCTTCATCAGTTGCGGTGAAATACGGACTAAACTGGCCCATAAACAGCCAAAACAGACCGTATTCCACCGCAACTTTTTTGGCAGAGGAGAGCCCATGCTGCAGGTCATCATTTCGCCCGCCAAGCAGATGCGCGCGGCCCAAGATGCTTTTGAAGTCCTGGGCATCCCACCCTTTGTGCGCGAGACGGCTCGACTGCATCGCGCGTTGCTAGATATTGAGCGAAATGAAGGCAGCGGCGGCCTGCAGGCGCTATGGAACGTGAGTGACAAACTGCTGGGACCTTGCCTCAACACCCTGCATGAGTTCGGGCCCATCCTGAAAAGCGGCGATCTCGACAATCCCGCACTCGCCCGTCACCTCTCCCCTGCCGCCATGTCCTATCACGGCATTCAATACCAGAGCATGGCACCCGAGGTGATGGATTCCGCGCAGCTCGCATGGCTGCAAGACCATCTGTGGATCCTCTCCGGCCTCTACGGGTGCGTTCGTCCCTTTCATGCCGTCGAACCGTATCGGCTGGAGATGGGCGCGAAGCTTGTCGTCGACGGTGCCCGAGACCTCTACGCATTTTGGAGCGATAAGCTCGCGCGGGCTATCGCCCCGGCAGGTTCAAACACCACGATCGTCAACCTCGCCAGCGTAGAGTATGCCAAAGCCGTTCTGCCCCACCTCGCGGGCGACGCCACAGCCGTCACGTGCCTCTTTGGCGAGGGTATCCGCAACGGGAAGCCCATCCAACGGTCGACCGCCAGCAAAAAGGCGCGCGGCTCCATGGTGCGGTGGATGGCAGAAAACAAGCTCGAGGATGCAAGCGAACTTACCGCATTCAACATCGGCTATCGCCACGTCCCCGAGCTCTCATACCTAGGCACCCTCATGTTCATCAACGAACAGATGCTCTAGAGCCGGCACCCAACACTGACCCGCTCAGCCTTCTCTATATAACTTGCGGTGGAATAATTCCTATTTGAGCCTTTTTCGCACAATCAGGAACTATTCCACCGCAACTTTTATGAATTGGCTGCTAGGCTCGACACCTATTCTGCTAGACCGTCGGCCTTTGCAATCCCGTTTGTCGAACCGTCCTGATAGACAATCTTGACGTGCTCGACCTCGGACACCGCAACACCCGACGGGGGCTCCAGGCGCCATTCCGTCAGCGCGATATCCATCGTCGTGGGCACATCCCCTTGATCTTTGAGCTTCACCGTCAACGTTTTGAACGTCGCATCATACGTCACGCGTTCGATTTCCTCACCAGGAATAGACCCACCACTCAGCTGCAACTGCACAAACTCATCGCACGGGTACCAATAATCGCCCGGAACGGCGAGCGTATTGGCATTACCGCCAGTACTCCTCACCGTCATAATCGGTAGGCTATCATCAGCCTCGAACTCCCATGCAGCGCCGCCGCGACCACCAAACGTCCAGATACAAAAGGCAATCACCAGCACGGCAAGCACCGCAAAACCGATCGCGACAAGGCCATGGTGCGCACGGCTTTCCTCGGCCGATACATCCCATTGCGTCTCTCGATATAGATGCTTGTCTTCCATGTTCGCCTCCTCACAGGCACGCTCGTTAGGCCAATCGTACCCATTCGAGCTATACTTGAGCCCATTACATAAACGGGGGGCTTGCAGGACAAGACGGCAGGCTGAGATTGGGCGCGCCCGCCCTGACCCGCAAACCTGATATGGGTAATGCCAACGAAGGGAGCCGTGCCAATGAGCACACAGACCGAGCCCAAGCTCGTCACGCAAATCGACTTCGCCCGCGCCGGGCAGATCACACCGCAGATGAAGGAGGTCGCCGAGCGCGAGCAGCGCGACCCCGAGTACATCCGCGAGCGCGTGGCCGACGGCCGCATCGCCATACCTGCCAACATCGTGCACATCAAAAAAGGCATGCGCGCCTTTGGCGTCGGTGAGGGCCTGTCCACCAAGGTCAACGTGAACTTGGGCATCTCGGGCGACAAGGCCGATGCCGCCGAGGAATGGAAGAAGGTCAAGATCGCCGAGGACTTTGGCGCCGACGCCATCATGGACCTCTCCAACTCGGGCAAGACGCGCCAGTTCCGCCAGCAGCTCATCGACGAGACGCCGCTCATGGTAGGTACCGTCCCCATGTACGACGCCATCGGCTACATGGAAAAGCCGCTGGTCAAGCTTACCAAGGACGACCTGTTCGAGGTCGTGCGCGCGCACGCCGAGGACGGCGTGGACTTTATGACCATCCACTGCGGCATCAACAAGTCGGTCACAAAGACCTTTAAGGAGACCGGCCGCCTCATGAACATCGTGAGCCGCGGCGGCTCGCTGCTGTTTGGCTGGATGGAGGTCACCGGTAACGAGAACCCGTTCTATGAGTTCTACGACGAGCTGCTCGAAATCTGCCACGAGTACGACGTGACGATTTCGCTCGGCGACTCCTGTCGCCCGGGCTGCCTCTACGACTCCAACGACGCCACCGAGACCGCCGAGATGATCGAGCTGGGCAAGCTGTGCAAGCGCGCATGGGCCGCCGGCGTCCAGGGTATGGGCGAGGGGCCGGGCCACATGGCGCTCGACGAGATCGCCGCCAACATGAAACTGCAGAAGCGCCTGTGCCACAACGCCCCGTTCTATGTGCTCGGGCCGCTGGTGACCGATATCGGCGTGGGTTACGACCACATCACCGCCGCCATCGGCGGCGCCGTGGCGGCCTCCTCGGCCTCCAGGGCGGCCAGCTCCAGGGCCGTCTCCCGCTCCCCGGTGAGGATCAGGCGGTCGCAGTCGCGCTGCGTTCCCTCCGGCAGAGCGGCCAGCCGCGCCGCCTCGGTCTCGATGCCGGGCGCAGGCGCGCGCATTACCCGCTGGGCGCGCTGACCGTTGTAGCGCGGAACGACGGTATCCTCCCACTCGACCTGTACGCCGCGGCTCACCTGTTTCAGCGGCACGGTATGCAGGACGGATTCCAGCAACTCGCTGCGGTCGATCGCTCCCGATTTGAGTTAGAGGAGCAGCTCCTCGTCGAACACCCCCGCCAGATTGCGCATCATCGGGAAGCCCGGCACGTTTTCCAGGTTGTCGACCGGCTTCCCGTCGGCCT
>CAJMSV010000109.1 GCA_905216175.1 uncultured bacterium
GCTGCGGCGCTGCGGGGAGGAGATGGACCGCATGGAGCCGCTCGACGACGCCTGGGTTATGACCAAGAACCCCGAGGACACGCCGGACACCCCGACCTACACCGAGGTTGAGTTTGAGGCCGGCAAGCCCGTCGCCGTAGACGGCAAGAAGATGAAACTCTCCGAGATCGTCATCGCCCTCAACAAGATCTCCGGCGACAATGGCTTTGGCCGTCTCGATCTGGTCGAGGATCGCCTGGTGGGCCTTAAGAGCCGCGAGTGCTATGAGGTCCCCGGAGCCCTGACGCTCATCACCGCCCACAAGGCGCTCGAGGACATCTGCGTCGAGGGCGACCTGCTCAAGACCAAGATCAAGCTCGAGCAGGATTGGGCCACCGCCGTGTACAACGGCCAGTGGTACAGCCCGCTCAAAAACGCGCTCGATGCCTTTATGGCCGATACCCAGAAGTTCGTGACCGGCACTGTCCGTCTGAAGTTCTTTAAGGGCAACTGCCATGTCGTCGGCCGCAAGAGCCCCTTCAGCCTCTACGACTACGGTCTGGCTACCTACGACCGCGACACCACGTTTGACGAGAAGGCCAGCGCCGGCTTTATCGAGATCGATACGCTGTCGCTCAAGACGTGGGCAAAGGTCCAGGGCCCCAGCTCTGCTGCCGCCCAGGCCTAGCGCCTCCTTCCCTTGGTATCCGCGCGGCCCATCCGCGTGATACATAACGGGCGCACGGGGTCCCTACCTTTCGTTATGCTTGCTGACACTTCTTAACATCGGTGGCCCCTACGTTCCGCCCGCATATATGATGCCGCGTCTGCGGCTGAGTCCGAGCCCCGCCGGGGTTGTCCGGCGGGGCTCCTTCTATCAATTTGGCGGCTCTGCGCCTATATATATGAGGAGTATCCATTATGTTCAATGCTATTGCGCATGCTTTATTTGCCCTCGCGCCCGAGTTCGATGCTGCAAGGGTCGAGGACGTCCCTATGAGCCTGAAGGCCTGGATCGATGGTTCGCAGGGCAACATCCGGAGGGAGACGTTGGGCGCCAAGTGCATGGCGCGTCACTTCTTTGCAAATTAGCTACATGGCTCCACACACGGTGGGGTATGTGTAAAACTAGCGGTTGAAAAATCGCTTTAGCGATATGGCGCATTGCTTTGGGCGCTTGTTTTGGTATTTGGAGAAAGGGGACGGTTCCATGGCTCTTTGGGGCGGTCGTTTTGAGGCAGGCGTGGCCGAGGTCACGCAGGAGTTTGGCGCGTCGCTGCCGGTCGACAAACATCTCTATAAGCAGGATATCGCCGGCTCTAAGGCGCATGCCAAGATGCTGGCGGCCCAGGGCATCATCAGTGCCGAGGACGAGCAGGCGATTGCCAAGGGCCTGACCGGAATCGAACAGGATATCGATGCCGGCAACTTCACCTTCGACATCAACGACGAAGACATTCATATGTCCATCGAGAGCGAGCTGACGCGTCGCATCGGCGAGGCCGGTAAGCGCTTGCATACCGGACGTTCGCGCAACGACCAGGTGGCGACCGACACACGCCTGGGCGTCAAGGCGCTGGCCAAGGAGCTCATGGAGGCCAATCTTGCGCTGCGCCATGTGCTGGTGGATGCGGCCAAGAAGTACGACAAGGTAATTCTGCCGGGCTACACGCACATGCAGCACGCTCAGCCCGTGCTGCTGTCGCATCATCTGCTGGCGTATTCCTGGATGTTCGCGCGCGACTTTACGCGCCTGAAGGCAGCCTTTGATGCCGCCGACAACTGCCCGCTGGGTGCTGCCGCACTTGCCGGCACGAGTTATCCGCTCGATCGTCAGATGACGGCTGCCGAACTTGGCTTTGCGGGTGTGATTCCCAACTCGCTCGATGCGGTTTCCGACCGCGATTTCCTGCTCGATCTGCATTACGCCGGCTCAGTCATGGCCATGCATCTGTCGCGCCTTTCCGAGGAGATCGTGCTGTGGTCGAGCTCCGAATTTGGCTTTATCACGCTTTCCGACTCGTACTCCACCGGCTCGTCCATCATGCCGCAGAAGAAGAATCCCGACTTTGCCGAGCTTATCCGCGGCAAGAGCGGCCGTGTGTATGGCAACCTGGTGCAGCTGCTCGTGACCATGAAGGGCTTGCCGCTCGCTTATAACAAGGACTTGCAGGAGGACAAGGAGGGCGCGCTCGATACCGCCCATACGCTCATGCAGTGCCTGTCGGTTATGGCCGGTATGATTTCGACTTGGACCGTCAACGAGGATGCCATGGCGCGCGAGTGCGGCGTGGGACACCTTGCCGCCACCGATGTTGCCGATTACCTGGCTAAGCGTGGTCTGCCGTTCCGCGAGGCACACGCCGTGGTGGGCCATCTGGTCCTGATGTGTGAGAAGCGCGGCTGCAATCTTGAGGACCTGCCGTTTGAGGTGTTCCAGGAGGCAAGCTCGCTCTTTGAGCACGACATTACCGAGGCGCTCGACATCCCGTCGATTGTCGCCGCGCGCACGACCGAGGGCGGCACCGCCCCTGCCGCCGTTGCCGTGCAGCTGCAGCGTGCCGAGGCGCAGCTCGTGGTCGACGAAGGTGTGTTTGGATCGCTAACCAAGGTCGTCGAGATGGGTCACGGGGCAAAGTAGAGGTTTGGCTGAAGACGCATTGTCCATTTATTGATAAATCGTTTTTGCTTTACGGGCGCCTGCTGATGTGGGCGCCCGTATTTTGTTGCTATGGGGGAGGGGCTTGTCGAGAACTTCTGTAGGACCTTTGGGCAGGTTGTGAAGGGGTTACGTTCGCGGGCGGCAACCGACCGCCTGCTCTGTTCGATGCGGTTGATGGGCGGTCGGATGGTACTCTAATCGGGCTTCGAAACAGAAGTGACACATATGGAACGCTTCAATAAATTGCAACGTTTCAATAAACAGCTTTTTGTTTAACTGCAGCTAAAACTCTGTTACGATGCAGTCCAGGCGGGTGCCGGAATGGGACTTGGGCACGCGCGAACCTACTTGAAAGGCTACTTTTATGGCTATCGAGAAGACCTTCATCATGATTAAGCCCGACGCCGTGCGTGACCGCAAGATCGGCGAGATTGTTGCTCGCATCGAGCGCAGCGGCCTTGTCATCGAGCGCATGGAGATGACCACGCTCGAGCGCGCTACCGTCGAGGAGCACTACGCCCATCTGGCCGACAAGCCCTTCTTTGGCGGTCTCTGCGACTTTATGACGAGCGGTCCGGTCGTCAAGATGGTCGTTTCCGGTCTCTCCGCTGTTGCTAAGATGCGCACCCTCATGGGCGCTACCAACCCGCTTGACGCTGCTCCTGGTACCATCCGCGGCGACTTTGCCGTCGATGTCAACGCCAACGTGATCCACGGCTCCGACTGTTTGGAGAACGCCGAGATTGAGATCAAGCGCTTCTTTGGCTAAACCAGCTTTGACTCCTTAAAGCTGTTAGCGTGTGGCTTGGGCGCCGCGGAACTCCATCCGCGGCGCCCTTTTATTCCAAAATCTATGCAGGGGCCCGCTCGGTCATGTGTTCCGAGCGGGCCCCTGCTGTTAGCTTGTGGCACTGAATAGTTTAGGCTTCGTCGACGATCTTAAGGCCGCGCGTGTGATCGATCTCGTTGAGGAGGTTAACGCGACGCTCGTGACGACCACCCTCAAACTCGGCGTCGAGCCACTCGTCGACGATCATCTTGGCGAGCTCGGAGCCCACGACGCGGGCGCCAAAGGCGAGCACGTTGGTATTGTTGTGCATGCGAGAGAGCTTGGCGCTGAAGGGCTCGGAGCACACAACGGCGCGTACGCCCTCGACCTTGTTGGCAGCCAGGCTAATCCCGACACCGGTGCCACAGATGAGGATGCCCAGGTCGACGTCGCCGTTGGCAACGGCCTTACCCACCTTGTAGCCGGCGATGGGGTAGTCAAAGCTCTCGGAGGTGTCGGTGCCAAAGTTCACGACCTCGCAGCCGCGCTCCTTCAGGTGCTCGGAAATGATGTTCTTGAGCTCGACGGCGGCGTGGTCGTTACCGATACCGATCTTCATGGATGGTTCCTCTCTGGTCTGTGCGGCGCAAATGCTAAAGGTGTTTACCGCGTTCGACTGCATGATAGCGCGACTTTTGCGTAAACGCTCGGGCGTTTTTTGGTCAAACGCTTTAGCATGCAACAAGACCGGCTTCTCGTGAATGAATGTCGTCAGTTTGCGCTTGAGCGCCGTCTGCCGGAACCATGGTTGCGGTTTTTGATGCATTGTTATCAAATAAAAGAACTAATTATTTTCGAGAGCCCAGTCCGTTATACAAGTAGGAGATACCTATGCCTACCGATTCCCTTCGTGATGCCGCGTTTTGCGATGTTTTGAACCGCGAGCTTGTCTGTGCGCTCGGCTGCACCGAGCCCATTGCCGTTGCCTATGCAGCGGCACTGGCGAGCCAGACGCTCGGTTGCGAGCCCGATCATATGGACGTTGCCTGCTCGGGCAACATCATCAAGAACGTTAAGAGCGTGACCGTGCCCAACTCGGGTGGTATGCACGGTATTGAGGCGGCAGCCGTGCTGGGTGCCGTGGGTGGCGACGCTAAGAGCGCTCTCGAGGTGCTCGAGAGCGTTAACGATGAAGACCGTGCACGCGTGGCCGAGCTCCTCGCCGACGCCGGCTACTGCGATGTGTCGCTTGTCGAGGGTGTGCCCAACCTCTACATCAAGGTGACTGCCACGGCCGGGGGCCATACCGCGGTCGTCGAGATTACCGATCATCACACCAATGTCACGTGCCATACGCTCGACGGTATTCCGGTATGCGGCAAGTCGGCGGGGGAGTGTGCCGCCTGCGCCGAGCGTGTGGTGGCCGAGCGGGCGGCGGATAAGGCCGACACGCCCATGTCGATTGAGTCCATCATCGACTTTATTGAGGACGGCGACATTGAGGACGCCCGCGCTGCCGTTGAGCGTCAGATTGAGCTGAATGGCGCGATCAGTGCCGAGGGCCTTGCGCACGCTTGGGGCGCCGAGGTGGGCCGCACGCTGCTGGGTGCTCGTGCCGATGACGTCGCCTGCCGTGCCCGTGCCCGTGCGGCCGCCGGGTCCGACGCCCGCATGAACGGCTGCGCGCTGCCGGTCGCCATTGTGTGCGGCTCGGGCAATCAGGGCATTACCTGCGCATTGCCCGTCATGGAGTATGCCGAGTACCTGCGTTGCGACCACGAGCGCCTGGTGCGCGCCGTGATGCTGTCCGATCTTATCGCCGTGCATATCAAGAGCTATATTGGTGCGCTCTCGGCGTTTTGCGGTGCTATTTGCGCCGCGTGCGGCGCCGGCGCTGCGATTACCTGGCTGTGCGGTGGCACGCGCGAACAGATTGGCGCGACCGTCTCGAACACGCTCGGTAACGTGGGCGGCATCGTGTGCGACGGCGCCAAGGCGAGCTGTGCCGCCAAGATCTCGAATGCCGTCTAATGCTAGAAACAAAACAAGGGGGAGGCGGGGGGGGGGGGGGGGGGGGGGGGGGGGGGGGGGGGGGGGGGGGGGGGCGGGGGGGGGGGGGGGGGGGGGGGG
>CAJMSV010000110.1 GCA_905216175.1 uncultured bacterium
GCCGTCATCGTCGTCAAGGACGAGTCCGGCGTGAACGGTTGGGACACCATGGACGGCGCTCCCGTCAACGTGGCCATCGCGCTGCTCAACCCGGGTGCCCAGGCTGGCACCACGCACCTCAAGATCCTGTCTAAGGTTGCCGAGGCGCTCATGGACGAGGACTTCCGTGCCTCCGTCAAGTGTTCCACCGACGCCGCCGAGATCGCCAAGACGATCAACGCCCGCCTGGTCTAATCCCCCAGCTCGCGAATAACATCGCCCCCTGTATATAAGGCGGAGTCCCTCTCCAGGGCCTCCGCCTTTTTCATCCTCAAATAAGTTGCGGTGAAATAGGGACTGTTTAAACGATTCAACCCCAAATTCAGTCCCTATTTCACCGCAACTTATAAAAGGGCATAGAGAGGGGCCGCCTATCGAGTCTTTGTCGCGAACAGATCATCAGCCAGAATTCCTTTCAGCCGACATTACTTTGGACCGACTGGGTTTCCGCAGCTTGCTCGCCCACAGGGGCCCGCGCGCGGCCTGTGAGATTTATCGCGAGTTCCGCACGAGCCGAAGAGCACTTAATGTGCTCTTCGTGCGAGCCAGGACCTGACCGAGCGAAAACCAAGCAGGCGGACACGCCGGCGGGACAGGGAGAGATATATGGAAGAGATGCCCAAGAACTACGATCCGTCGACCAACGAGCCGGCGATCCTGCAGAAGTGGCTCGACGGCGGCTACTACAAGCGCCGTGAGGGCGTGGGCGACTGCACCGTCACCATCCCGCCTCCCAACGTTACCGGCAAGCTTCACATGGGTCACGCTACCGACGACTCCATCCAGGACGCCATCATTCGTATGGCCCGCATGCGCGGCAAGTCCACGCGCTGGGTGCTCGGAACCGATCACGCCGGTATCGCCACGCAGACCAAGGTCGACAAGAAGCTCAAGAGCGAGGGCATTAGCCGCCTGGAGATTGGTCGCGACAAGTTTGTCGACGCCTGCTGGGACTGGACCCACGAGTACGGCGGCATCATCGTCGAGCAGATCAAGCGCATGGGCTGCTCCGTCGACTTCGATAACGAGCGCTTTACCATGGACGAGGACTATGCCCAGGCCGTGCGCAAGGTCTTCTGCGACTGGTACCACGACGGTCTGATCTATCGCGGCAAGCGCATCGTCAACTGGTGCCCCAACTGCACTACCGCTATCTCGGACGACGAGGCCGAGTATAAGGACGAGAAGGGCCACCTGTGGCACCTGCGCTACCCGCTGACCGAGCCGGTCAACGGCCAGGACTACATCGTCGTCGCCACCACGCGCCCCGAGACCATGCTCGGCGACACGGGTGTTGCCGTCTCCCCGAAGGATCCCGAGAAGGCCGCCTTCGTGGGTAAGACCGTCAAGCTGCCCATCGTCGACCGCGAGATCCCCATCTTTGAGGATTGGCATGTCGACGCCAACTTTGGCTCCGGCTTCGTTAAGGTCACCCCGGCCCACGACCCCAACGATTACGCTATGGGTCAGGCCCACGACCTGCCGCAGATCAACATCTTCGACGAGCACGCGGTGGTCGTCGAGGGCTACGGCGAGTTCACCGGCATGACCCGCGAGGAGTGCCGCGAGGCCGTCATCAAGTGGTTCGAGGAGCACGACCTGCTCGACCACGTCGAGGACCTCGACCACTCCGTCATGCATTGCTACCGTTGCGACTCCGCGCTGGAGCCGTGGCTGTCCGAGCAGTGGTTCGTCGCCGTCGACAAGCTCAAGGGGCCGGCGCTCGACGCCGTCAACTCCGGCAAGGTCACCTTCCACCCCGCGCGCTGGACGCAGACCTACACCACTTGGATGGAGAACCTCAAGGACTGGTGCATCTCGCGCCAGCTGTGGTGGGGCCATCGCATCCCCGTGTTCTACTGCGAGGACTGCGGCTGGGAGGACGCCCTTACCGAGGACACCGACGTGTGCCCCAAGTGCGGCGGCCATCACGTGCATCAGGACGAGAACGTGCTGGACACCTGGTTCAGCTCGCAGCTGTGGACCTTCGCCACGCAGGGCTGGCCGCAAAAGCCGGAGCTGCTCGAGGGGCATCACCCTACGACGGCGCTTGTCACCGCTCGCGACATTATCGCGCTGTGGGTCGCCCGCATGGTCATGAGCTCGCTGTACTTCCTGGACGAGGTGCCGTTTAAGGACGTCGTCATCTACCCGACGATTCTTGCCAAGGACGGCAGCCGCATGTCCAAGTCCAAGGGCAACGGTGTTGACCCCATGGACCTCATTGGCATGTACGGCGCCGATGCCATGCGCTACAACCTGCTGACGCTGTGCACCAACAACCAGGACGTCAAGTTCGATGCGAACATCGATAAGAAGACCAAGAAGCTTATCGACAGCCCGCGTACCGACCAGGCTAAGTCGTTTGTGACCAAGATCTGGAACGCAAGCCGCTTCCTGCTTATGAACATGGAGGGCTACACGCCCGGCGAGCCTGTCGTGGAGACGCCGGCCGACGCCTGGATGTTCAGCCGCCTGGCAAAGGCCGTGAAGATGGTCACCGAGGGTATCGAGAACTACACCTTTGGCGACATGGCCCGCGGCGTGCAGCAGTTCTTCTGGAACGAGGTCTGCGACTGGTACGTCGAGGTCACCAAGGCCCGCCTGAAGGGCGAGGGCCGTCTGCAGGCGCAGCGCAACCTGATCTTTGTGCTCGATACCTCCATTCGCCTGATGCACCCGCTTAAGCCGTTTGTCACCGAGAAAATCTGGGACAACATGCCGGCGAGCGTGCTCGACCTGGACGCCGAGGGCAACGTGGACCGCGCCGAGGCACTTATGATTGCCAAGTGGCCCGAGCCCGCCGACTACGCCAAGTATGTCGACGAGGACGCCGAGCGCGCGTTTGAGCTGTGCCGCGCCGTCGTGTCTGCCGCCCGCGCCACCCGTTCGCGTTATCGCTTGAGCCCCAAGGCCGAGCTCGACGTGGTCGTGCGTGCCGGTGTCGAGGACATCGAGAAGCTCGAGAGCCTGCGCTCCACGATTGAGCCGCTGGCAAACACGGCTTCGCTGGTCATGGGTACCGACGTTGAGAAGCCGGCTGCGAGCATCGCCGTTGTTGACAGCGGCGTCGAGGTCTTTGTGGTGCTCGAGGGCAAGGTTGACCTTTCGGCCGAGAAGGCACGCCTGGAGAAGGAGATTGCCGCGGCCCAGAAGGAGCTCGCCGGCTGCGAGAAGACACTGGCCAACGAGGGCTTTGTGGCCAAGGCCGCGCCCGCCGTGGTCCAGAAGAAGAGGGACCGTGCAGCTGAGCTCAAGGAGATCCTGGCGGCACTGACTGCTCAGGTTGCTGACTTCTCGTAGGTCTAACTTGGGGGCGCGTCCCGATGCTTTGCTCTCCACTGCGGACAGTCCTGCGCAAGACGGACAGCACATTAAGTGCTGTCCTTTGCGTGCGGAACTTGCGGCGAGCAAAGCATCGGGCCGCTCCTAGTTCGTTTACGATGTTGTCTGCATCTGCCCGGTAGGGCCACTTGGTCGTGGCCTTGATTCTGCTGCAAAGCGGTGTTTGGCTGATATTTTGAATGGGAGGGGCTCGTTGTTGCTTACGGGCCTCTTTTTATGTTGAGGGGACTTTGGCTATGGCAAAGCGTTCTGGGTTGTATTCGGTGCCGTTTGAGGTTCCGGAGCTTTCTATTGATGAGGCTGTTGCACTTGCGGCCGATACGGGCAGGATTGCGCGTTATTCCACGCCGCTGCTCGAGACCGTCGTCGAGATGCTCGATGAGCTTGGTCGTCCTGACGAGTTCTACGATTGCGTCCAGATAGCCGGTACCAATGGAAAGACCTCGACGACGCGATTCTCGGCTGCCATTCTTCGTGGCGAGGGCCTTAAGACGGCACTCTTTACGTCGCCTCATCTGGTGCGCTATCCCGAGCGCATGGAGATTGACGGAAAGGTCGTCTCAGACGAGGTCTTTGCCCATGGTGTCTCTGCGGCGTATGAGGCGGGTCGTCGTCTCAACGCACGTCGTGAGGCGGCGGGCGAGGAGCTCCGTTCTATTACGCCCTTCGATCTTTTGTCCGTGGCTGGTTTGACTATGTTTGCCGAGGCTTGCGTGGACGTGGCCGTGCTTGAGGTTGGCATGGGCGGACGCTGGGATGCTACGAGTGCGACCGATCCCGTGGCCGTCGCCATTACGGGCATTGGACTCGACCATATGAAGGTCCTTGGCGATACGCTCGAAGCCATTGCTGGGGAGAAGGCTGCGGTTATTAAGCCTGGTCGATTGGTTGTTTTGGGCGAGGGTACGCATGAGGCGAGCGTTCAGCGTGTGATGGATGCCCGTTGCCGCGAATGCGGTGTGGTGCCGCTCGTGGTGAGCCATACGACGACCAAACTTCCGGCACACGTGGGCGATACGGTGGAGTTTAGCTGCACCACGCCGCGTGCGATCTATACGTCGAGGATGGTTAAGCCGGCGTATCAGCCGCAGAATGCCGCGTGCGCAATTATGCTGTGCGAGGGCTATCTGGGCCGCGAGCTCGACCACGATGTGCTCGACGCTTCGCTTATGAGCTGCCCCACGCCGGGTCGCTTTGATGTGCTGGGAACCGATCCACTCAAGCTGATCGACGCCTGCCATAACCCCCAGAGCTGCGAGAACTTTGTGAGCGCACTGGACGAGATCGATCCGTGCGTGGAAAATCGCCCCACGCTGCTGTGCGCTGCGCTGGCCGACAAGGACGTGGCAGGCATCGTCGCCGTGCTGCTTCCCGCCTTTCCACGCGTAGTCGTGACCCAGACCGATTCCGACCGCGCCCTGCCGGCGGAGGAGCTCGCTGCCCTCGTTGATGCCGATAAGCTCGCAGGCGTGTACTCCAGCGTTTCCGAGGCCCTTGCAGCTTTCAAGGCCGCAGGCGAGCCCTTCGTAGCAGCCGGCACCATCACCCTAGCCGGCGAAGTGGCCGGCCTGCTCCGGTAACCCATCCCCTCATCAGTTGCGGTGAAATACGGACTGGTTTACAAGCCAGAAGCCTCAAACAGGCCGTATATCACCGCAACTCAAAAGCAGTCAATTTGGGACGGGGCTTATTAGGCTGCCCTGTACCCCGAGTCGACTCGCTTGCCATGAAATTGGCCTGTCTACTACGTTTGACCGGTTACCCTCGACCACACGGAACATTGCGAAATTAAAACCGCAGGTAGACGGCTTGCGGATTTTGCGAAAAGTCGGTTATGGTCGACCCATGCGGGTTAAACGTAGTAGATAGGCCGTTTTTGTGGCGACATTCATGTGATGCGGCAAAGGGGCTGTCCCTTTGCCGCATTGCCTAGTCTAGGCGGACTGGATCGTGGGGGTAGGCGTTGAGAATCTCGACGCCGAACTCGGTCACCAAGGCCAAGTCCTCGATGCGGACGCCGGTGTGACCGGGGAGGTAGATGCCCGGCTCGATGGAGAAGGTCATGCCCGGCTCGACAACCTGCTCGTTGACGAGCGAGACGTCGCCCGGCTCGTGATCCTGCAGGCCGAACGAGTGACCCAGGCGCTG
>CAJMSV010000111.1 GCA_905216175.1 uncultured bacterium
TCGAAAAACGAGCAAACTTAGCCAAATAGAACAGTTGAGTGCAGAAATCAGGTTTGGCTGCAGCAAGCAATTAGCTTATCCGCCTTACCTTCTGCAAAACGTGCCAAGAACGCCTTGGTGCGCTCGCTCTTGGGGTGGTCGAAGACCTCGCTCGGCGTGCCCTCTTCCACGATAACGCCGCCGTCCATAAAGACGACGCGATCGGCGACGTCGCGAGCAAAGCCCATCTCGTGGGTCACCACGATCATGGTCATACCGTCACGTGCCAGGTCGCGCATGACGCCCAATACATCGCGGACGAGCTCGGGGTCGAGCGCCGACGTGGCCTCGTCAAAGAGCATCACGTGCGGGTTCATCGACAGGGCGCGGGCGATGGCCACGCGCTGCTGCTGGCCGCCCGAAAGCTGACTCGGCATAAAATCGATGCGCTCGGCCAGGCCGACCTTGGTCAGCTCCTCGATGGCGATCTTCTCGGCCTCTTCCTTACTGCGCTTGAGCACCTTTTGCTGCGCAAGCATGACGTTCTTTTTAACCGACAGGTGCGGGAACAGGTTGAACTGCTGAAACACCATGCCCAAGTGCGTACGTACCTTATTGAGGTCGACGCCCTTGGCACACACATCCACGCCCTCAACGACAATCGAGCCGCTCGTGGGACGCTCCAGGCGATTGATGCAGCGAAGCATCGTCGACTTGCCCGCGCCCGAGGGGCCCAGGACCACAACGACCTCACCTTTGTGCACGTCCAGATCGATATCACGCAGGACCACGTTATCGCCAAAAGCCTTTTGGAGGTTCTTGATGCTGACAACGACCTCGTTGGAATTCGTTTCACTCATGACAGGACCTCCTTACAGACCGGCGATATGATCGGCGGGCGTCGCGACAACCTGTCCGGCGCTCTTGGCGGGACGCTTCTGCTTGGGCTCGGCCGGGCCCAAAAGCCTCGCCTCAAGACCGCTCACCAAGCGCGCAAGCGGCAGGGTAATGACCAGATAGAACAGAGCGGCAACCACATACGGCGTGATGGAGCCCGTCGTGGCCACGATGGTGCGGGCGTTCATGACGATCTCGACGACACCCACGGCGGCAAGCAGCGACGTGTCCTTGTAGAGCAGGATGAACTCGCTGGTCAGCGTAGGCAGGACATTGCGGAACGTCTGCGGAATCATGACATAGAGCAGCGTCTGGAAGGCATTCATGCCCAGCGAGCGAGCAGCCTCGTTTTGACCCTTGGGGATCGACTGAATACCGGCACGGAAGATCTCGCACAGGTACGCAGACGAGTTCATGGCCATGACGATAACACCCAGCACATAGTCGTCCACTTTGACACCGGCCAGCGGCAAGCCAAAGAACGCAATGTAGATCTGCAAGAACGCCGGCGTGCCGCGGATGATATTCACATAGATGCCGGCAAGGCAGCGAAGGATGCGCGACTTGGAAATGCGCATGAGCGACAGCGCAAAGCCAAAGGGAATGGCCAACGGAAATGCCACGAGCACGATCGAGAGCGACATAAGGAAGCCCTTGAAGACGATCGGCAGGCTCTGGACCAAAATGACCGGGTTCAGGAACAGGCGCAGGAACATATTGGAGTTCCACGCCTCGACCCACGGCTGCTCTTTAAGGTCAGCCAGGAAGTTATCGAAGGCCGTCACTCCCTTGATCTCCACCGACGGAATCTTGGAGATCTTCTTGGTCGACCCGTCGGCGAGCGTATAGGTGCCGCTAAAGGCCTCATCGCCGCCCTCGACGGGGAAGGTCACGCCGTAAACCTCGACACGGAAAAAGCCGCCGGCAGGCGCCGTCTCGCCAAAGTCAATCTTGAGCGTCTGGCCGTCAGCCTTGCACGTGGGCTTCATGGGCGTACGATCCATGAGGTCCTCGCCCGAGAGCATCGTCAATCGCGTGTCATCGGTACCAAACGTCGTGCCGTCGACAAACGTCAAAGAAAGACCGCTCAGTTCCTCGTCGGCATCGGCCTGAACTTCCCAGGTAATGCGCGTCTCGGTGCCGCCGACCACATCGCTGCCCGAACCGGTGTTGGGTCGGGCGGTAATCTTTGCGGTCTCAAGCGCCTGAGCGGTCGTGGGCGCATATGCCCCCGCGCACACCAGCGCGAGCGCCACGGCCATGACGCAGGCTAGCTTTTGGAGCATCGAGGGCAGTGGATAGCTCTGGCCCATAGCTCCTTGGTTCAATCGAGACAAGGTGGCTCCTAACGTTTAAGTTGCCGACATAACGGGACGGGATGACGCCCATTCAAGAAGCGCAGAGGCCCTTTCCGCCAAAACGGAAAGGGCCCGCGCGCAATCAAGTAGTTATTTTACTTGATATTGTACTTAGCCATGAGGGCGTCGACGGTACCGTCGTCGGTCAGGTCCTTGATGGCCTGGTTGATGTCGTCCTTGAGCTTGGTGTTGCCCTGGTTGATGGCGATGGCGTACTCCTCGCCGGTGCTGATCTGCTTGATGGTCTGGCAGGTGTTGAACTGCTCGGCGGTCAGCTGGCTGGCAACGGAGCGGTTGGTGACTACGGCGTCGCCCTTATCGGACTGCAGAGCGCTGAAGCACTCGGTGGCGTCCTTGTAGGGGACGATCTTGGCCTTGGGGAAGTTCTCCTGGGCAAAAGCCTCGGCGGTTGAGCCAGACTGGACGATGATGGTAGCGTCGGCGTTGTTGAGCTTCTCGCTGTAGTTGTCGGCCGTGATGTCGGTGTTATCGACCTTGGTCACGATAGCCTGATCGTCCATGTAGTAGGAATCAGAGAAAGTGACTTCCTTCTCACGCTCGGGCGTGTCGGTGATAGCCGCGATGGCGACGTCATACTTGGCGCCCGAAGCGACGCCCGGAACCAGCGTGTCGAAGTCGTTGTTGACGTACTCGACATCCAGACCCAGCTTGTCACCGATAGCCTTGATGAGCTCAAGGTCAAAGCCCTGGTAGTCGCCGTTGTCATCCTTATACTCAAACGGCGCGTACTCGGCAGAGGTGCCGACGGTCAGCGTGCCGTCCTTGACGAGCGCGTACTCCTTGGAGCCGTCGACCTTCTCGACCTTAGCGTCGTCAGAGCTGCTGGAACCGGCATCAGAACCAGAGGTGGCGTTGGACGAACCGCAGCCCGTCAGAACAAGGGCGAGCGCCATAGCACCCGTGGCGGCAAATGCGCCAAGCTTCTTCAGCTTCATAATCAGTCTCCTTCCGGTGACCTCGTTTGATTCAGAGGTCTGCAAAAACTGTTGGCTATTATGCACCCGGAATTACGAATCTGCAATGAGAAAACTGATTGAAACAAACCCATAACGTGAATGGAATACTCCACTTTGTGACAGTCATTACTGCTGCAATGACCTTAATAGTCTAATTTCAGCTGCATAACCTGCAAGTTCGTTCGGAGTCTCCAAAATAAACGGAAGCGAACGCAAGTGGCCATTCGATACAATATTCTGCATAACCTGCATACCGCCACCAAATTCCTCGCTGCCAAGGTATCCCTTGCCGATGCACTCGTGACGATCTTTATGGGCGCCACAAGGGTTCTTCGAATCGTTGATGTGTACGGCGTGCAAGCGATCGATACCCACCACGCGGTCGAACTCGTCGAGTACGCCGTCCAGATCATGGATGATGTCGTAGCCGGCATCGCTCACATGGCAGGTGTCCAAACAAACGCCCAGCTTATCGGACAGCTCTGGGCACTTGGCGGCAACGCCCTCGATAATGCACGCCAGTTCCTCAAAGCTGCGGCCCACCTCGGTACCCTTGCCGGCCATGGTCTCGAGCAGCACCGTCGTCTGCTGGCCCTCAAACATCACCTGGCACAGGGTGTCGACAATCATCTGAATGCCGGCGTCGGAGCCCTGCCCCACATGCGCACCGGGATGGAAGTTGTAGTAGTTGCCGGGCAGCGCCTCCATGCGCCGCAGGTCCTCTGCCATGGCCTCCAGGGCAAACTCGCGCGCCCGCTCTTTGGTTGAGCAGGGGTTATAGGTATACGGGGCATGAGCCACGAGCGGTCCAAAGTCGTTTTGCGCCATAAGCTCGCGCAGGGCCGCCACGTCATCCATGTCAAGGTCTTTTGCCTTGCCACCGCGCGGGTTGCGCGTAAAGAACGCAAAGGTATTGGCGCCAATGGACAACGCCGTCTCCCCCATTGCCCGATAGCCCTTCGTCGTCGAAAGATGACACCCGATCGTCAGCATCTCCAGCTCCCTCCTCATCAGTTGCGGTGAAATACGGTCTATTGGTGCCCTATTTTGGCGCAAACAGACCGTATTCCACCGCAAGTTATAAAAGGGGCATCAGGAGCAAAGGCCTCCAGGCATTCCAAGCGCTGGCGCCATGCCCCCACGCCCTAAAGTTTCAAGCGAATCGCATCGATGATGTGCGCACAGCGCTGTGTGGCGGCTAGGGACATGATGGGGCTTTCGAGCTTCCCCGCCTGAATGAGCTGCGCCGCATGCGACACCTCACCGTAAAAATCATCGACTTCAAATGGTGCATCGATTTCGAGGACTCGACCGTCGGAATACTTCACATGAGCGAGCTCGGGGCGATGGAGCCGCTCGATTTCCAACGAGCCCCGCTCACAGGCAATCGTTAAGCGGCTTTCATATGTTGCTTTGCCGTCGCACACCATATGAATGGGTATACCGCCGACGCTCATATGGATCTCGTCGGTCCAATCGACGCGACCGCCCGATACGTCATGCCAGCGAACTTCACAGGACGAAACCTCGCAAGCGCCCGCGAGTAAATCCTCAAACCAACCGACTGCATAGCAGCCCATGTCATATAGACAGCCGCCCTGCAACGGATCAAGCAGATAGCCCGAAGGAGACTCGCCGTAATCGAGCTTTTGCACGCTTTCAATCGAGACAATACGGCCAAGCTCACCCGACGCAAGCAAGTCCTTCACGCGAGTGTGCATCGGGCAAAACCGATTCTTCATCGCCTCCATAAACAGCACGCCGCGCTCGCGAGAGGCGGAGGCAATCGAGAGAGCCTCTTCCTCACTCAAAACGGCCGGCTTTTCGCACAGCACGGCCTTTCCGGCGCGCAGCGCGCGACAGGCCCAACGCGTATGCATGCCATGCGGAAGAGCCAAGTAGATTGCGTCGACATCGGGGTCGGCAATCAGCGCGTCATAAGCCGCATCGCCGTTATCGTCGGCCGAGGCATGGCCATGCGCAGCATCGATCGAAAACGCTCGGCAAAATTCCTCGGCATGTGCAGGAGTGCGACCGGCCGCAGCCACCAGCCGTGCCCCGTCGCCCTTCTTGAGCGACGAAGCAAATCGATGAGAAATGTGCCCAGCGCCCAAAATGCCCCAACGGACCTCACGCGAATCATTACGTAAGCCTCGGTCACCCACGATAGCCTCCCATCAGTTGCGGCAAAAAAGTTCCTGCTATCGCCCTATTCTGCCGCAAACAGGGACTATTCCATCACAAGATATAAAAGGGTCATGAGGAGCGAGTTTTGCCGA
>CAJMSV010000112.1 GCA_905216175.1 uncultured bacterium
ATGCGCAGATCGACTACGCCACTGGCCGCAATCAGGCCTCGGGAGACTAGGGCCGGCCAAGCTGCCCAACCCTACAATAATCCGTCTTCCTCCGTCCCCCAGGGATCAAAAAGGGCCGCCCCGGATTACCCAGAGCGGCCCTTGCATCGGCATGCATGTTGCAGGCAAAGCCCCACGCTACTTGGCGCGGCCCTCCTCATAGCGCTCGACCAGCTTGGTCTGAACGTCATAAGGCACCTGCTCATAGCCCGCGGGCTTCATGGTAAAGTCGCCCGTGCCGCGCGTAATGGAGCGCAGACGCGTCGAATAATCCGTCAGCTCGGCCAGCGGCGCCTGGGCGATGACCACGGTGTCGCCGCGCTCATCGGTCTCCATGCCCGTCACGCGACCGCGCGATGCCGAGATGTCGCCCATCACGGCGCCGGCGTAGCTCTCGGGGATAGTCACCGTGATTTCCTCGATGGGCTCCAGCACCACTGGGTCGGCATCGGCGCATGCCTTGCGCAGGCCGATGCGAGCCGCCGCGCGAAACGCCATCTCGTTGGAGTCGACGCTGTGATACGAGCCGTCGTACACAGCCACGCGAATGCCCGTGAGCGGGTAGCCGGCAATGATGCCGTCCTTCATGGTCTCCTGGACACCCTTGTCCACGGCGGGAATCAGCGAGCGCGGAATACGGCCACCTACGACCTCGTCCACAAACTCATAGCCATCGCTCGTGCCGTCGGGCCCAATGAGCGGCTCAACGCGCAGCCAACAGTCGCCATACTGACCGGCGCCGCCGGTCTGCTTCTTGTGGCGGCCCTGGGCGCTTGCCGTGCGGCGAATGGTCTCGCGATACGGAATACGGATCGGCACGCTCTTGGCCACGACCTTGGTGCGATCCTCCAGACGGTTGAGCAGCACCGAAACCTGTGCCTCGCCCACCGCAGAGATGATGGTCTGACCAGTCTCCTCGTCGCGGTCGATGCTCATGGTCGGATCGGCCTTGCACGCCTTCTCGATAAACGTGTAGAGCTTCTCCTCGTCACCACGATTCTCGGCCTCGATGGCGATGCGGTACTGCGAGTTGGGGAACTTGAACGCCGCCGCCTCAACCTTGCCGGTAATGGAGAGCGTATCGCCCGTCTCGGCAGCCAGCTTGGGCGCCACGATGATATCGCCGGCGTAGGCGTGACCGACCTCGGTCATGTCGCGACCGCACATCACATACAGGTGAGCCAGACGATCGCTCTTGCGCGTGCGGGCGTTAATCAGCTCAAGGCCCGGCTCAAGCGTGCCCGTCAGCACCTTGATAAAGCTGATGCGACCCTGCTGAGGATCGGCCAGGGTCTTAAACACAAAGGCCACCGGGCGGTCATCGTCACTCGAGATCTTGAGCGAATCGCCGTCAATGAGCGGCATCTCGCCGTAGTCGGTCGGCGCCGGGAAGTACGTGGCGATGTCGTCCATCAGCGAGTTGACGCCCTGCTCCTTGATGCAATCGCCCGCAAAGACCGGCACAAAGATGCGCTCGGCAATCGCCTTCGACAGCAGGCCTTCAAGCTCCTCCTGCGTCAGCGTCTCCTCGCCTTCCAAGTACTTCATCATCAGCTCATCGTCGGCCTCGGCCACCAACTCGCACAGATGGTCATGGGCCTCCTCGGCCTGGGCACGATACTCCTCGGGAATCTCCGACTCAACGGCTTCGGTGCCGTTGCAATGGCGCGCCTTCATGCGCACCAGGTCGATGATGCCGTCAAAGTCCTCGCCCTCGCCCCAGGGAAGGGTCACGGCGCCCAGGCGCGTGCCAAAGCGCTCCTGCAGCAGGTCCATCGTGGTCGCAAAGCTGGCCTCGGAGCGCGACAGGCGGTTTACGAACACCGCACGCGCCAGGCGCAGGTCCTCGGCGGCATACCAGAGCTTAACCGTCGTAGGCTGCGGGCCGGCCTCGGCGTCGACCACAAACAGAGCCGTCTCGCAGACGCTCATCGCGGCAAAGGCGTCGCCGATAAAATCGGGGTAGCACGGGGCATCGAGCACATTGATGCGCGCGCCCTTCCAGTCGATCGGCGCAATGGTCGTCGAGATGGAGAATGAACGCTTGACCTCTTCAGGGTCATAGTCGAGCGTGGGCTTGGTGCCGTCGTGGCCGCCCAGACGGGCGGTCTTACCGGAAAGGTGGAGCATGGCCTCGGCGAGTGAAGTCTTGCCCACCCCGCCTTGGCCTACGAGCACCACGTTCCTTACGTTACCGGTCTTGGGAGCACCCATGATGACCTCCTTGCAGGGCCGCGCGCAATGCGCGACGCCAACGGGGAGAGTTCGCGGTCGGTGCCATCCCGGGAGCAGCATGGTCGGCAGCCGAGCCGACTCACCCTCCAAATGTCCTATGCCACCACCCTACCCTCACGGGCGGCTGTCCATGCACACCTTTCGGCACACGTATGAATACAGGCGGCGAGAGGAAGAGACAAGCTTGTGAGGCGATTATTGAACCCCGTCGATACAAACAAAAAGCCGCCACAGACCGTAAGACCTGCGGCGGCTTCGCCTCAATTAATAGTTGAGTAAATACCTGAGCCTATCCCTCGATACGGCTCAAGAACTCACGCGTGCGCTGCTCGTGCGGATGGCCGATAACCTGATCGGCAGGCCCCTCCTCGACAATACGGCCGCCATCCATAAAGACCACGCGATCGGCAACATCGCGCGCAAACTGCATTGCGTGGGTCACGATCACCATCGTCATATTCTGCGCGGCAAGGTCTTTAATGACACGCAGCACCTCGGCCGTCAGCTCGGGATCGAGTGCCGAGGTCGGCTCGTCAAAGAATAAGATTTCCGGATCGAGCGCCAGGGCGCGGGCAATACTCACGCGCTGCTGCTGACCGCCCGAAAGCTCACACGGCACCTTGTTCTCGTTGCCCGTCAGCCCCATTTGCGCAATCAGCTCGTGAGCGCGGGCTTCCGCCTGCTCGCGCGGACGCTTAAGCACACGAATCGGCGCATCGATGATGTTTTTCATCACGGTATAGTGCGGGAACAGGTTGTAATTTTGGAACACCAGGCCGAATCGCGAGCGCGCCCGCTTGGGCACATCGCCCTTCGCATAGACCGCGCCCGAACCCGCATCCGTCGCAACGGCAAGGTCACTAAACGAGAGCGAGCCTCCGTCGAGTGTCTCGAGCAGCGTGGCACACCGCAGCAGCGTGGACTTGCCGCCACCCGAAGGCCCGATAATCGCCACGACCTCGCCACGCTTCACCTCAAGCGAGATATCCTTGAGCACCTCATTGCCGCCAAACGCCTTACGCGCGTTCGATATATTCATTACCGAATTAATCATGGTAGTAATCCAATTTTTTCTCGACGGCGCCCAGCAGCATCTCGACGACGAAGTTAAAGACCCAGTAGATTAGCGCCGCGATCGCAAACGGCACCATGCTCACCTGCGAGGCGACCAGCGCCTTGGCCGTCGAGAACATCTCACCCACGCCAATGGCAAACGCCAGCGACGTGTCCTTGACCAGCGTGATGATCTCGTTGCCCATCGCCGGCAGAATACGCTTGGCGACCTGCGGCATCACGATATACAGAAACGTCTGCATGCGCGAGTAGCCCAGCACATCGGCAGCCTCGTATTGACCGCGAGGAATGGACTGCAAGCCCGAGCGATAGATCTCGGCAAAGTAACCGGCGTAGTTGATGATGAACGCCACAACGCACGCCGTCCACTTGGAATCGGGCGTGAGCGAAATGCCGAACACGTAATACGGGGCAAAGTAGATGGCAAACATCTGCAGCATGAGCGGCGTACCGCGCATGATCGAAATGTAGATGCGCGCAATCCAGCGAAGCGGCGCGATTTTGCTCATGCGCATAAACGCCACGGGGATTCCCAGCGGAATCGACCCCAACAGCGTCAGCACAAACAACTGCAAACTGACCAAGAAACCCTGGCCAAGCATCTGCATCATGACTTGGATAGACAACCTACCCTCTCTTTCACAGCAACAGAACAGCGAACCCAATGTCAAAGCGGGTTTTCCAGGTGCCCGAGTTTGCCGTGAAAGAGGAGCGCCGCGTACTAAATGTACGCAAGCGACGGTTTGAACGGCAAAATCGGGTGCCTGGGAAAGCCGCTATTTCAGAACCCAGTTGTCAAAGGACAGACCGTAATCTGCGTATTTATCGCACAGGTCCTTAACCGTGCCGTCCTCGTAGAGTGCCTTGAGCGACTCGGTCACGGCATCGGCCGACCTGGTGTCGCCCTTCTTAAAGCCGACAGCGTAGTGCTCGCTGGACAGCGGCTTGTCGAGCTGCGTATAGGCATCGGACTTGGCGGCAAGCTGATACTGGGCAATCGAAAGGTCGCAAGCCACGGCATCGACCGCGCCGCTCTCGAGCTGCATAAAGGCCGTGTTGTACTCGCCGATCGTGTCGAGCGTGGCAAACGTCGCCGCCAGATCCTTCTGGTCACCCTCGAGTACATCCTGCGCAGCGGAATCGGTCTGGGTAATCACGGTCTTGCCGGCAAGATCGTCCCAGCTCTTGATGCCCGCATCCTTCTTTACCACCAGCACCTGCTCGTTGAGCATGTACGGCTCGGAGAACGTGTAGTCGTCCTCGCGGCCCTCCATGGTAAAGCCGTTCCAGATGCAGTTGATGGCGCCCGAGTTAAGCAGCGTATCCTTGGCATCCCAGTCGATGGCCTCGTATTTGACCTCCCAGCCCTGCTTATCGGCAACAGCCTTGGCCAGATCGAGATCAAAGCCGGTGTACTCGCCATCGTCGCCCACAAAGCCGTACGGAGGATAGGACTTATCAAAGCCCACCACGAGCTTCTTGGACTCCGCAGCGCCCTTCACATCCTTGGCCGCGGCAGAGCCAGCAGCGGAGCCCTTGCCGGCACCACCGCCGCAGCCGACAAGACCAAGGCCAAGCACCGTGGCAAACGAGCCGGCTAGACCAACAAACTGACGACGAGACATATCGGTATTCATGGTATTCCCCCTTGGTGGCACTTTAGTTAAGTAAAGTGAGTCATGTAACGTTCAGAATCATACACTCTACCTTGATAAAGTACAAGGGATGGTTTGCCCGGCGTGGGCGGGGGGACGGGCGGTATATATGTTTAAGAGAGAGAGTGAGTGGAGGGGAAGGGGGAGCGGTGAGTGTAGGTGAGAGAAGGGGGGGAGCGAGCGAGAGAGTAAATGAGAGAGATGAGACC
>CAJMSV010000113.1 GCA_905216175.1 uncultured bacterium
GGTAGTGGCGGTAGGGGTGGTGCAGATTCTATCTAGAAATGGCGGTCGCTACCGGGTGTTCTCGGCATACTCGGCTCATTCGATTACGGTCACCACATGAAAGAAACTGTCATGGATCTTGCGATGGCGCAGCGGCTCGTTGATCGCCGCAAGGCTGCCGGGCTTTCTCAGGAGGCGCTTGCCGCCCAGCTGGGTGTAAGCCGCCAGGCTGTCAGTAAATGGGAGCGCAGCGAATCCTCGCCCGATACCGATAACCTTATTGCGCTCGCCGCGCTGTATGGTGTGTCGCTGGATGAGCTGTTGTATGGGGAGGCGGTGGATAGCACTGACGACTCGCAGGCTGATGATGAGGCACAAGACAGCGACGCCGGCACCAAATCTTCAGATAAGGCTGAAGAGGCTGAGGCTTCTACTGAGCACGCTGATGGCAGCGATAAGCCACTTGTCGATATTTCCCTCGCGCGCGGCATCCACGTTATTGATCCCAACAAAGGCGAAGAGGTTCATGTTGGCTGGAGTGGCATTCATGTAGCTAACGAGCGCAAGGGTGAAGAGGTCCATGTGGGGCCGGGCGGATTGCATATCGATACGCTTGAGGACGATGGACATAGTGTGCATACCAATGACGACGGCACCGTCACCATCGACGGCGAGACGTTTTCCAGCTGGAAGGAAGCACACGACAAGCTCGACCATCATGGCAAGCATTTCAACACCGGGCTCGGACGCGCATGGAACAAATTCCCCTTTCCCGCGCTCGTCGCCCTCGCCTACCTGGTGCTCGGCATTGCCTACGGCACATGGGCTACGGGACTCTTGCTCGTCTTTTTGGTTCCCGTCTACTACGCGATTGGTGACTTTATCGATCGACGCCATTTGTCAAAGCTCATTGAATGCGTCTATCCAGCAGCCGCCATTGCATGGTTTCTCTATATGTGGCTTTGCCTGGGGCAGCCCCATCCCGCATGGGCCATCCTCATCACGATTCCCGTCATAAAGGCGCTCATGCGCTGGTGCCGCAAGCAATGGAAGCACCGCAAACAGGCCTAAACCGCCCTAACCCGCCAGCACCACTCATCCGGTACCGGCCGCCCCTTCCAAGTTGTGGTGGAATAGGGACTGTTTTGAGGCTCCAAAGCACCAAACAGTCCGTATATCACCGCAACTAACAAACAATTGGGTCAGTTCCGGCACGGAGATAAGCATTGAGCTGACCGCACGCCAAGAAAAGGGCCTATTTACTACGTTTAGCCCGAAGGGGCCAACCATGACCGCCTTTTTCGAAAATCGACAGGCCTTCTACCTGCGGTTTTATTTTTCGTTTTCCCGGCATAGTTGAGGGTATCCAATTAAACGTAGTAGATAGGCCCGTTTTGTGGCATACGACCCATTCAAGCCCAATCTCGAAGGCTAAAGAGAGCTTCTCATCCACGCTTGCGAGCAGAAGATAGCAAAGCATAGCAAAGCAACAAACGCCGGGCCACCTATAGGCTGCCCGGCGTTTGCCCAGATAAAACCTGCCAAAATAAACCTGTCCCTTTTTGGCAGGTTACTCAGCGCTCTTGAGGGCGCCGACCATGTCGATCTTGTTGAGAGTTCGGTTGGTGGCGAGGTTGACGATAATCGTAAAACCGAAGGAAAGTACCACGGCAAGCACGTAGCTCAGTGGCTCGACTTCGACGTCAAAGTACAGCGACGGCATCTGCAGGATGTACGTAAAGCTCTCGGCAAGTAGGCCACCCAGCGGCACGCCCAGCGCGGCGCCAATTGCCGTAAGAATCAGCGTCTCCTTGTTGACGTAGTGATGCACCTCGCCACGGCGGAAGCCCAGCACCTTGATGGTCGCCAGCTCGCGCTCGCGCTCGGAGATATTCGTGTTGGACAACGTAAACACCACCACAAACGACAGGCACGCCGCCATAAAGGTCACGAGCACCACGACGGAATTGATAATCGCAAAGTTCGCCTCGTAGTTCTGCCAATGTTCAGCCGTGCTCGAGATGGTGAGCCAACCGTCGCTCTTAAGCTTCTTGCTAAACGCAATCTGATCGGCCGACGAGCCCTTAAGCAGCACAAAGACGCCGTTAAGGCGCGCGCTTCGACCGAACGCGCGCTCATAGGTGCCCTGCGTCATGTAAAGCGTGTTGCCCAGATAGTTGAGCGAAATGTCGCTGACTTTGACCTTAGCTACGTTGAGCGACGAATCCTGGACGTGTGCCGTATCGCCCGGTTGAATCCCCAGTACCAGCTGTGAACTCTTGCTCAGATACACATCTCCGTCGCGCAAAGATAGAGGCTCTTTGGACTCATCCTCGAGACGCACGTAGTCGTCCAGGTCGTTCGTGCGGTCATCGGGCACCACGATCAGCTGCACGGTCTCGCTCTTGCCGCCAAATGTAAAGGTGACGTTGTCGGTCATAATCGGCAGCGTCGAAGTCACGGTCACGTCGGAATCCTTGGCTGCGCTTCGCTCGTCGAGCGCCGCGCACGTCTGCGAAAAATCGTCGGGATTGGCAACCGCCAGCAGGTCATAGCGCGTGATATGCCCGTACTGCTTGGGCGAAAGCGCGACCGACGTATCACGAATGCCCATGCCGCAAATCACACGCGCCGTACAGCACGCGATGCCAAAGATGGTCATAAAGGCGCGCTTTTTGTAGCGGAACAGGTTACGTGCTGCCACCTTGTTCAAAAAGCCCATGCGGCGCCAGATAAAGCCGATGCGCTCGAGCAAGATACGCGAGCCGGCGCGCGGGGCCTTGGGGCGCATGAGCGAGGCCGGGGTCTCGGCCATCTCGTGGCGGCAGGCGATAATCGTGGCGCCCACCACGCCCACGGCAAACAGCGCCACCGAAACAATCGAGGACACGATGTCGTACGAAAGCAACATCTGGGGCAGCGAGTACATGTCGTCGAACACCGTAAACAAGAACAGCGGCAGGCCCACAAATCCGATGATGTTGCCGAGCACGCCGCCGATCAGACAAGCCCACAGCGCATAGTCCACGTATTTGGACAGAATACGCCCGCGCGAATAGCCGAGCGCTTTGTACAGGCCAATAAGCGTGCGCTCCTCCTCGACCATACGCGTGGCGGTGGTGAGGCTGATGAGCACGGCGACGATAAAGAAGATGAACGGAAACACCGTGGCGATGGCCTCAATTGACGAGCTATCGCTCTCCACGCTCGAGTAGCTTGCGATATTGCCGCGGTCCTGGATGTACCAGGTGCATTCGCCCAGGTCAGAGAGCTCGGCGCGGGCATCGGCAAACTGCTGGTCGGCGGCGGCACGGCGCTGATCCAGGTCGGTCTGCGCTTGCACGCGCTCCTCACTGCCCTCTGCCATGCGGTTGATGTTGTCCTGCTCAATCCCAAAGAGCATATTCGCCTGGCGCTCGGCCGCATCCAAGCTTGTCGGCGTGTCGACCGTCAGCTCCTGAGCGCGCGCCTTCTCACGCTCCTCGCGGATCTTCTCTATATTGCCCTTGACCTCATTGATCTTTGCCGCGTAGGCATCCGAATAGGAGTTGAGATCCTTGGCTCCCTCGACGATCACGTGGACCGCGGAGTAGGAAGAAGATGTCGCGGCGTCCTCGCTCACATAGAACTTATAGTCCGCCGCCGAAGCAGCGCGAAAGGCGTTGACTGTCGAGTCGGAGCTCACATCAGTGGGATCGAGGACCTCGGCCGTAATGGTATAATCGCCCGCGGCAAACTGATCCTTGGCGCTTTGGTTCGACGAGCTCGCGTCATTGGCGGCAAAACTCACCGTATCGCCGAGCTTTTTACCCGAAGCCTTCAGGAACTTCGAAGTCACCGCGACCTCATCGGCGCTCTCGGGCAAATCGCCGTTCACGAGCACCGGCTGATCGATGTTCTCCTTGGAGAGACTCTGCACGACCACGCGCTCACGCGTTGTACCCACGGCGGTGTAGGCGGTCTCGGTGTAGATGCCCTCGGCCGTTTCGACGCCATCGACCTCTTGTATGACGTCGAGATCATCGTCAGTCAGGCCATAGGTCGACTGCACGTTAATGTCATAGACATTTTGCTGGTCGAAGTAGGCATCAACCGAATCACACAGGTCCTCGCAACCCGCCTTAAGGCCGCACATCACGCTCACGCCAAGCGCGGTGATGACCACGATTGACAAGAAGCGCTTAAGACTGCCTCGGATTGTGCGGTAGATGCCACGGCGAAAAACCGTCGGCACCATATCGTTTGAGCTTTGGGCAGTGCGGTAGGTCGTAAAATCCTGCTCGCGCTCCGTGTTCTGCGCGTCGCGGCGTAGGCTGTTTTGGCGGTCTTGGTCCATGGGCGCTACCACTCGATCGTCTCGATAGGCACGGGATTTTGCTGGACCGTCTCGCTCTCCACGCGACCGTTCTTAAAGCGGATCAGGCGATCGGCCATGGGCGCCAGCGCGGAGTTGTGGGTGATGATGATGACCGTAATGCCCTGCTTGCGGCAAGTGTCCTGCAGCAGCTGCAAGATCTGCTTGCCGGTTTTATAGTCAAGTGCGCCCGTGGGCTCGTCGCACAAAAGCAGCTTGGGGTTCTTTGCCAGTGCGCGGGCAATGGACACGCGCTGCTGCTCGCCGCCCGAAAGCTGCGCGGGGAAGTTGGCGAGGCGCTCACCCAAGCCAACCTGGCAAAGCGTTTGCTCGGCATCGAGCGAATCAGGGCAGATTTGCGCCGCAAGCTCAACATTTTCGAGCGCCGTCAGGTTGGGGACCAGATTGTAGAACTGGAAGACAAAGCCGACGTCGGCGCGGCGGTATTCCATGAGCTGCGCCTCGTTAGCGGAGCTCACATCGCGCCCGTCCACCGTCACGGTGCCGGAAGTCGCCGTATCCATGCCGCCCAGAATGTTGAGCGCCGTGGTCTTGCCGGCACCCGAAGCACCCAAAATGATGGCGAGCTCGCCGCGCTCGACCGTAAAGCTCGCGCCGTCGAGAGCGTGGATGCGGGCGTCGCCCTCGCCGTATGCTTTGATGACGTCTTTAAATTCGATATAGGCCATCGATCGGTTCCCATCTGGTCGGATAACTCTTTAGTATTACCCATTTCGCACCGACCAGACGATATGAGCAGGACATAAAAACATTGAGAGCCCCTGCTGCATGAAAGACCGCGGATTAGGCCGACAATGGTGA
>CAJMSV010000114.1 GCA_905216175.1 uncultured bacterium
ATACCGAGCCTGAGCCAAATCCAAATACCCCATACGAGCCTCCAAAGCTAATAAAACAACCCAAAACTAAGCAAAAGGGTACCCAAAGCAACATTCAGCCAAACGCCCACCGAATGCCAAAGTGTTCAATTGGGTACTAAAGGCCCCCTCGGCCAAACCCCCATTGCGCCATAACTATCAGCCAAAGTTCCCAATGGCGGTACGTAAGGCGAAGGGCCGGCACCTGTTTACTTTCGAACGACTCTGCCACGCAGCTGGAGTGAGAAAGCAAACAGGTGCCGGCCCTTCGCCGCCGGGATACGTACCCCCAATTAACTGTTCTTCATGACAATCGAATCCACAACATCGGCCACATTCTCACAGCAGTCAGCGCAGTACTCCAGGAAGGCGTACACGTCACGCCAGGCGATGACCTCGAGCGGGTCCTTGCCGTTAACGTGCAGGTTGCGCATGGCGTTGATATAGAGCTCGTCGGCTTCGGACTCGATGGTGTTGATCTGGATGACGAGTTCGCGCAGGGTCTTGGACTTGCGGTAGTTGGGCAGCTCGACCATCAGGTCTTTCATGGCGCGGCAGGCGTCAGTCACCTTGTGAGCGATGACGATGGCGTCGGGATGGATGCTCTGGATGTTGGTGAAGTAGACGCGCTGCACGACGCCCTCGATGCGGTCGAGCACGGTGTCGAGTGAGCAGCTCATCAGATCCAGATCCTCGCGCTCGAGCGGGGTGATAAAGGCGGTGAGCAAGGCGTCTTCGAGCTCGTGGTGCTTCTTGTCTGCCGCATGCTCAATCGCATGCATCTTATCGAGCATGTCGTGGATCTGCGTGGGGTCAAAGTTCTCAAAAATCTTGGTGAGCAGCTCGGCTGCCTGAACGGCGAGGTCGGCGCAGGCGACGTAGTTGTCAAAGTAGAACGAATCGGGTTTCTTTGCCATGAGTGGGTCCTTTCGAGGCGAAGACGGGTGGGCGAGGTATTGCGGTCCGGATGGACGTTCGGTTTGACTAGATGAACATCATGAACAGCTTGGCCATGACAAAGCTGATGAGTCCGCAGGCGGGGAAGGTGAAGAACCAGGTGAACATCATGTCCTTGACGACACCGAAGTTGATCGCCGAGAGGCGCTTGACGGCACCGACACCCATAATGGCGCAGGTCTTGATGTGCGTGGAGGACACGGGGATGCCGGTAAGGGTGGCAAGTAGCAGGTTTGCGGCGCCCGCCAGGTCGGCGGAGAAGCCCTGATACTTCTCGAGCTTAACCATGCTCTGGCCGACGGACTTGATGATGCGCTCACCGCCCACGCTGGTGCCGATACCCATGGTGGCCGAGCACAGCAGCATGATCCAGATGGGGATGCCGGCGTCGCCGACGCTCGTCTGCCCGCTGGCGAAGGCGACACCTAAAAAGAGCACGCCGATGAACTTCTGTCCATCCTGCGCGCCGTGCATAAAGCTCATGGCCGCAGCGCTCGCGATCTGAGCGTATTTAAAGAAGACGTTGGCGCGTCGCCTGTTGGCGGCGGCGAAAAGAATCGAGACGAGCTTGCACAGGATCCAGCCCATGACAAAGCCCAGGCCGATGGAGAGTGCCAGGCCGTAGATGACCTTCATCCACTCGTGGACGTTGACGCTGCTCGCGCCGCCGAGGGCGATAGCGGCACCGGTCAGGCCGGCGATAAGGCTGTGGCTTTGCGAGGTGGGGATGCCAAAACGCGACGCTGTGGCGCCGTAGACGACGATGGAGAACAGCGCCGCGCAGAGGCACGCGAGCGCCATGGTGCTGTTTCCGCCAAAGTCGACGATATGTGAGATGGTGTTGGCGACGCTCGCGTTAAAGTGCGTCATGATGAGCACGCCGAGGAAGTTGAATGCGGCGCTCATGAGAATGGCGGCGCGGGCGGGCATGCAACGCGTGGTGACGCAGGTCGCGATGGCGTTGGGCGCGTCGGTCCATCCATTGACGAAGATGGCGCCGAGCGCGAGGATCACGGTGACGGCAAGGACTGGGTTCGACACAATTTGGCCGAGGAAGGCTGAGAACGTTACGTCCATATATGGGCTTTCTCGAAGTTTGCAGGCACGTTACAAAAACATGATAAATCGTATCACCTCCTGCGGGTTTCTTTACCGAGTTCTGATGGGAGAAGTGAATTTTTTGGCACTAACATTGAATATTTGCCCTGTTGACCGCGGGTGTTCTTTTTGCTAGCACGCCATGAGGACACGTGCGCGCGCCCCAACATCCCAAAACCACAGTCTGTTCGCTTTACAATATGCAAACATGCGTTCGATAATAGGAGGCATGGAATATCGACAGACAGATGGTAAAACTCGACGCGTGCACAAGCAGTATGTGGACGTCGTGGCCCGCATCCTCGCGGGCGGACAAGTCGTGCCGGTTACCGTCTGCTGGGTCGACGGTCGCTGTTTTACGATCGACGAGATTGTCTCATCCACCGGTTTTGGCCTAACGGTTCACGGCATTCGTACGGCAACGTATAAGGTTCGTTTTGGTGGGCATGCGACCGAACTGTATCTGGAAGAACAGGCGCGCGAGCGACCGGATGGCTCGCAGGCCCATCTGATGCGTTGGTGGGTGTGGGCATTCGACCGTACGCTCGAGAGTGGGCGCCGCAGGTAAGAGCGCGCGGCATTCGGGTACAATGGCAGGAATCTTGTCACCTACGGCGCTGTCGCGGCGCTTTTGAAAGGACGATATTATGAACGATATCCAGGGTTATCA
This sequence comes from uncultured bacterium, assembly GCA_905216175.1. Lineage (GTDB taxonomy): Bacteria > Actinomycetota > Coriobacteriia > Coriobacteriales > Coriobacteriaceae > Collinsella. Next base: position 2,744 of record CAJMSV010000114.1, read on the forward strand.
GAACGGCCCCATTGAGACCGGCGCAAGCCGTGCCAAGGAGATGTCGCCGCGTGCGTACAACCTTGCCATGTCTGCCCTGATCTTTTTGGGCTTTTGCGCCATGGGTGCCGGTGCTTACTTTACGAGCACCATGGCGTTTGCCCGCATGATGATGAGCGGCGCCGCCTTGCCGCTGGTCTTTGGCTCGTTTATTTTGACCATCGTCGGCATGGTCATGATGTCGGCCGCCGCGGGCAAGCAGTCTGTGGGTCTGTCCCTTGTGGGCTACGTAATCTTTGCGAGTACCTTTGGCCTGACCGCGTCGTTTGGCCTTGCCAATTACGACCTGCCCACCATCAACACTGCCTTTATCGCCACGGCCGCCATCACCTTTGTCTTTGGTGCGCTGGGCGTGACCTTCCCCAAGTTCTTCCAGCGTGTGTACGGCATTGGTTTTGGCATCCTGCTTGCCACGATTCTGGTCGAGATCGTGCTGATGTTTATGGGTGTCTCGCAGTCCATCACCGACCTGATCGTGATCGTGGTGTTCGCTGGCTTTATTGGCTACGACACCTATGTGGCCACGACGGTGCCGCCCACACTGCCCAACGCCGTGCTCATGGCATCCAACCTGTTCGTGGACATCATCAACGTGTTCCTGCGCATCCTGAACATCCTTGGTCGTCGCGACTAGTGCCAAATTGCAGCGGTGCTTGCCGCACGTGTAAATCGATACGGAAGGCGGTCCTTCGGGGCCGTCTTTTTTGTACACGGCGGGGTATCATGGATGGAAAAGCCGATAGCGGCAGAGACCGAGAAAGGTGACCACTTATGGCAGACGTCGACAACAGGAACCGTAACCGCAGACCCAATCGCGCAGGGCAGCCCAATCCCAAGCGCGAGGCCCGTGCCAAGGCCGCCGAGCGTCACGTGGCGACTGTGTCCGAAGCGTGCGCCAAGGATATCGAGCGCTCGCTTGCCGGCGTGCGCGAGTTCGATGGCATGCCTGCCGGATTTATCGCGGCGATGCAGGCCAAGGCCCACGCGGCCGACGCTGCCGAGGAACAGGTTGCCGAGGAGTCTGAGGCCGCCGAGGTCGAGGCTGCAGTCGATACCGAGGTGGCGCCGGCTGCAGTCGATACCGAGGTGGCGCCCGAGCCCGTCGAGGAGGCCGCCGAAGCCGAGTCCGAGCCCGCCGAGGAGCCCGCTGCGGCCCTGCCCGAGGTCACCGTGCTCGACGCCTCTGCCACGCAGGCCATTCTGGATAACGGCCGAGGCTACGCGCAATTCTGCGACATGGCCGTACTCGCCTTTGCCTCGTTCACCAACCCGGGCGGCGGCTACATCCAGGGCTATCTGGGTCAGGAGGCCACGCTCTGTGCCGATTCGTATCTGTACAACGTTCTCGATAAGCAGCGCAAATGGTACGGCGAGAACCGTCGCCGCAACATCAACTGCGAGCTTTACCGAAACCGTGCGCTGGTGGTGCCTGCGGTGCGCTTCGACCGCAACCACGTGCATGCATACGCCGACGTGATCGTGGCCGCCGCGCCCAACGTTAAGCGCGCCCGCCAGGAGTATCGCGTGAGCGACGATGCTCTGCTGGATGCCCTGCGCGACCGCATTCGCTTTGTGCTTGCCATCTGCGACGAGCTAGGTCGCGAGAAGCTCGTGCTGGGCGCTTGGGGCTGCGACAACAACGGCTTTGACGCAGAGGCCGTGGCCGAGCTCTTCCGCAAGGAGCTTGCGTCGGGCGACTTTAAGGTCAAGCAAGTCTTCTTTGCCGTGCCTTCTACGCGCTGGGATGAGGATTTTGCCAAGTTCGAGCACGTGCTGGCAAACTTCCCCGAGCGCAACGAGGAGTCCTATGCCCAGGTTGCCGCTCGCGCTGCGGCAGCTCGCGCCGCCGAGCAGATCCAAGCTGCTACCGAGGATGATGAGGACGAGGACGACTGGCGCAAGTACCTGTAATCGGTACGTGCTGACAGATGGGTCGAGCCGGCGGGAGAGGCTGCTTCCGTCGGTTTTTTACTGAGCGAGGGGCTTACGATGAAAAACGTTCTATGCTTTGGCGACAGCAACACCTATGGTTACGATCCGGCGGGCATGCGCGACGGCACCGCGGTGCGCTATGCGCAGGATGTGCGCTGGTGCGGCGTGGCCCAACGTGACTTAGGCGAGGGCTGGCATGTAATTGAAGAAGGCCTCAACGGCCGCACGACGGTACGCGACGACATGTGCCATCTGAACACCAATCTTAACGGCATCCGCGCACTGCCGATGCTGCTCGAGGCCCATAAGGCGCGGGATGCGATCGTTATTATGCTGGTAACCTACGATTTCAAGACGGTCTTTGGTGTGACGGCCTCCGAT
>CAJMSV010000115.1 GCA_905216175.1 uncultured bacterium
GCGCTCGCCATCAGCTTGAGCGCCAGGGGCGCTTCCTTCGCACAGATCTTCGGCCTGCCGCTCGGCCGCGCCATTGGCCTGGCCGTGGGCTGGCGTATGACGTTTGCCGTGGTCGGAGCACTGTCTGCTGTCGCGGTCGTCTACCAGGCGACCGTGTTTCCAACCATGCCGGCGGGCGAGCGCTTTACCGTCAAGCAACTGCCCGAGCTGCTCAAGAACCCGTTACTGACCGCGCTCTATGCGGTCACGGTGTTCATGGCAACTGGCTTTTACACGGGCTATAGCTATATCGAGCCTTTCCTGGCTCAGGTCGCCCATGTCGACGCAAGCGCTATCACCATGACGCTGACGGCGTTCGGCTGCTCCGGTCTGCTCGGAAGCTGGCTGTTTGGCCGCCTGTTCGATGGGCATCGCTTCCCGTTCTTGGCTATCACGCTCTCCGGCGTGCCGGTGGCCCTGCTGCTCATGGGGCCGGCCGCATCGTCGCTCGTGACAGTGCTTGCCGTCTGCGCACTGTGGGGTTGCTGCGCCACGGCCTTTAACGTGGCGTTTCAGGCCGAGCTCATCAAGCACACGTCGGCAGATTCATCGGCCGTCGCCATGTCGATCTTCTCGGGCCTGTTTAACCTCGGTATTGGCACGGGTACCGCGATCGGCGGCGCCGTGGTTTCGGGTCCCGGTATCGCCTGGATCGGCTTCGTGGGCGGGGCGATCGCCGTCGTAGGCGTCATCCTCGCCATCACGGTGCTATTCCCAGCCATACGCCGCGCAAAGCCCGTTGCCTAATCACGTCCCCTCATCAGTTGCGGTGGAATAGTTCCTGTTTAAGGCCACTGAAGGCCCAGGCAGGAAATATTACACCGCAACTTAATTTGGGGAAGAGAACACAAGCCGGGCATACAATGGATGTCGTTGTGTTGAGCTTACCGGGAGGTTGCTATGTGGGCATACGAGACGACGTTCTATCAGATCTATCCGCTGGGCTTTTGTGGAGCTCCGCGCGAAAACGCCGCACCCGTTGCCGAGGATGAGCTCGCCCAGGCTGTCAACGCCGCGCCAAACCCCGATGCGCCCATCATGAAGATCGCCCAATGGGCCGACTACCTGCAGGAACTCGACGTTGGCGCTGTGCTCATCAACCCGCCGCTCGAGTCCGATAGCCATGGCTACGATACGCGTAGCCTACGCCATATCGATCGACGCCTGGGTGGGGATGCCGCCTTTGCCGCCGTGTGCGAGACGCTGCATGCCCACGGGAGCCGCGCGGCACTCGACGCCGTCTTCAACCACGTCGGGCGCGGCTTTTGGGCCTTCCGCGATGTGCAGGAGCGCAAATGGGACTCGCCCTACAAGGACTGGTTCCACATTAGCTTTGATGGCGACTCCTGCTACGGCGACGGCTTTTGGTACGAGGGTTGGGAAGGCCATTTTGAGCTCGTGAAGCTCAACTTGCAAAACCCTGCCGTGGTCGATTACCTGCTTGAGTCCGTGCGCCGCTGGGCCGAGGTCTTTGGCGTCGACGGCCTGCGTCTGGACGTTGCCTATATGCTCGACCGCGACTTTATGCGCCGCCTGCACGCCTTTACCCGTGAGCTCAAGCCCGACTTTGTGCTGATCGGCGAGACGCTCCACGGCGACTACAACCAGATCGTCAACGACGAGATGCTCGACTCCTGCACCAACTACGAGTGTTACAAGGGCCTGTACTCCAGCTTTAACTCGGTCAACATGTTCGAGATCGCGCACTCGTTGCACCGCCAGTTTGGCGGCGATCCGTGGTGCATCTACCGTGGCAAGCACCTTCTGTCGTTTGTCGACAACCACGACGTGCCGCGCCTGGCAAGCATCCTCACCGACAAGTCCTGTCTGCGTCCCGCCTATGGCATGCTCTTTGGCATGCCGGGCATCCCGTGCGTCTACTACGGCAGCGAGTGGGGAATTGCCGGCGAAAAGGGCGGCCCCGATGGCGACTGGGCGCTGCGCCCTGCGCTCGATGAGCCTGCGCCCAACGAGCTGACGGCGTTCATCACGAAGCTCACGCACCTGCGCTTGACCGACGACGCGGCGGCCCGTGCCCTCAACTATGGCGCGTACCGCAACGTGGTGATCCAGAACAAGCAGCTGCTGTTCGAGCGCGCCTGCGATGACGCGACGGTGCTCGTGGCGGTCAATGCCGTGAACGAGCCCTATACCTTTGGCGCCGGCGAACTCAACGGCTCCTTCGTCGACCTGCTTGCCGACGGCGTGCCCACGGTCGAGCTGACGGGCTCCCTTGAGCTTGCGCCCTACGAAGTGCGCTATCTGTTGAGGGCCTAGCCCATGGCCGCGTCTGATGAGGGCTATCAACATATTGAGCATGGGTTTGAACCCGTGTTTGACGAGCGCTCGCGCGTTTTGGTGTTGGGCTCGTTTCCCTCGGTGCTTTCGCGCGCCAATGCCTTTTATTACGGCAACCCTCAGAATCGCTTTTGGCGCGTGATGGCCGCGTGCCTCGGTGTGCCCGTGCCGCCCAACGAGGGTGACCCTTTGGCAAGCGGTGAGTCCGCGACGCTCGATGCCTCGATTGCCGCCAAGCGCTCCATGCTGCTGAACGGCGGCGTGGCCCTGTGGGATGTAATCGAGAGCTGCGACATCAAGGGCTCGAGTGACGCCAGCATTAAAAACGTTGTGCCGGCACATATCGAGCGCATTACGGGCAACGCGCCTATTGAGCTGGTGGTGTGTAACGGAGGTACGGCGGGGCGTCTCTATAAGCGCTATCTACAGGAGCGGACAGGCCTGCCCGCTGTCGTATTGCCGTCAACTAGTCCCGCTAACGCGGCTTGGCGCCTGGAGCGTCTTGTTGAGCGCTGGCGCGAGGCAGTTGACTGGGGTGCTCTGTAATTTAGATATCTGATTGGGCGCGGGTGCCGAGGCGTTTCATGATGGCATGCCAGATCGGTGCGGGCACGGTGGGCTTGGCGCGCACCATACCGTCGGCATCGACGCTACCGGCATTGCCACCGCCAAGTAGCTGCGCATGCTCAATGGAGCAGCCCATGCGCACGGCGCCCACGAGCTTATCCATCGCTTCCGAAAATGGCCGTCGCAAGAGGCCCATGCGCGGGGAGTGGCGAAGCGCTGCAATGCCGCTGCTGGCACAGATGACAACGCCGTCGCACCATGGCAGGTCACGTAGAAGACATGCCCGATACAGGCGGTCGAGAACTTCGTCCGCCTGCTTGTTGTTTTTGGACGCGGCCTGGACGACGACATAGATGCGTGTCTCTGTATTCCCAAGGCGATCGAGTATCTGCTCGACAGCGATCATCGCCTCATCGTCAAATGCATCATCAACAGCGAGCACCATGCCATCGACTGCATCGGCGCCATCCGCCTCCAAATCGATCGGGCGGGGGAGCGCGGTGCCGGAAAGCTGAGCATAGGCCGCGATGGCATCCTGCAGGTCCCAGAGCAAAAACTCAAGATCGGCGCTCTCGGGAATACTGACAAACGCGATGTTATGCAGCGTTTTTGGTACGTCGCCGCGTGCGGTCGTCTCCATGCCGCCTCCTTTCCGGATGGTTTCCGTTTAGGTTACACCGTCTGGTGGCGGTCCGCCGCGCTATCCTAGTGCAACCCTTACGAAAGGAACGCCATGCGCTTGCCCATGAATACCTCGCTTGCCACGCTCAAGCCCTCCGGCATCCGCCGAATCAACGCGCTCGCCGCTCAGCATCCGGGATGCATTGCGCTCGCGCTCGGCGAGCCCGATTTTTCCACGCCCGATATGATTAGCGCCGAGGTGACCGCTTCGTTGGACCGCGGCGACACGCACTATCCGCCCAACAACGGTCGCCCCGCTCTGCGCGAGGCGCTGTCTGCCTACATGGGGGATGCGGGCCTTACGTTTTCGGCCGACGAGGTCATCCTGACCGACGGCGCGACCGAGGCCCTGTCGGCAACATTCATGGCTATGCTCAACCCCGGAGACGAGGTCATTATCCCAACGCCGGCCTTTGGCCTGTACGAGAGCATCGTCGTGGCCAATCACGCCAAAGCGGTCTTTTTGGATACGGAGCCTACGCAATTCCAGATTGACGAGGACGCACTTCGTGCCTGCGTAACGCCGGCGACCAAGGCTATCGTCATCTGCTCGCCCAACAATCCTACGGGATGCATCCTCGACGCGGCATCGCTCGACGCCGTGGCACACGTGGCGGAGCAGGCGGGCATCTACGTGGTCTGCGACGACGTATACAACCGCCTGGTCTATGTGGATGGCTACGAGCGCTTCGCCCAGCGACACCCGGAGCTGCGCGAGCAGACGGTCGTCATCGAGAGCTTCTCCAAGCCCTGGGCTATGACCGGCTGGCGCCTGGGTTGGCTCGCAGCCGCGGCCCCCGTCATCGCCGAGATCGCAAAAGCTCACCAATACCTAGTATCGAGCGTCGTCTCCTTCGAGATGGACGCCGCAGCCCGAGCCCTCACCGTCGACCCAACCCCCATGCTCGAAGTCTATCGAGCCCGTCGCGAACGCGTACTCGCAGCCTTAGACGCCATGGGCCTCGACGTAGTAGAGCCCGCAGGAGCCTTCTACACTTTCCCAAGCATCAAAAAGTTCGGCCTAACCAGCGAAGACTTCTGCATCAAAGCCATCAAAGAGGCCATCGTAGCCCTAGTCCCGGGCGACTGTTTCGGCACCGAAGGCCACGTCCGCCTCAGCTACTGCGTCTCCGACCAAGATCTGGACGAAGGCCTAAATCGCCTGTCCACCTTCATTTCAACCCTGTAGCCATCAGGGACGCAACACATCAGCCCACCGACCTAAGGCTTATGAGTGGGACGCGTCGCTCAACGGGCGCGAAGATTCGCAGCAAAGTCACCGTAGCTCCGGCCCGAGGGGACGGGTCGAGATTTTCGTAGATTCCGCACGAGCCGAAGGCCACTTAATGTGGCCTTCGTGCGAGCAGGACTGTTCGCAGTAGCGAGCAATGCCCCAAACCGCGCCCCCCCCAGTGACCCTTACGAGAAGTCAGCAACCTGAGCAGTCCGCGCCGCCAGGATCTCCTTGCGCTCAGCAGCACGGGCCCACTTCGACTGGACCGCCGC
>CAJMSV010000116.1 GCA_905216175.1 uncultured bacterium
CCCGCGCCACCCGACCGGCGCCCCCCCCTCGCTCACGCCCGGCACCCCGCCCGCCAGCGCGCGCGACGGCGCCAAGGCGACCTGCCCCGCCAAGACCTCCGCTGCCGTCGATGCGGCGATTCTGGGCCATGATATGGCCATGCAGGGTCGCGGCTTCCGCGCCGGCGAGGGCCTGATCCAAGATACCGTTGAGCAGACAATCGCCAGCATGGGCTACGTGGGCCGTGTGGGTATGAAAGATACCGACGTCGAGATCCTCAACATCATGATCGGCAAGACCCAAGTTTGCTAGGACAGTTCGTCGGCTACTTGGTGTTCGTAGAAGGCTTCTACTACGGCGTTGAAATCGCGGGCGAAGTCTTCCATGGTTCCGCGCCAGGTGGCTCGGCCGGGTTTTCCCTGGCCAACATAGGCAGTTTGAATGCCGCAGGCGGGACTGGGGAAGTCGCGCTTGGGGTCGTTGCCCACCATAAGGACCTCGTGTGGCTCGAGTCCCATCACCTGAAGCTGCTCGAGATAGTAGGTGGCATCGGGCTTGCAGCGGGTGGTGTTTCCCATGTGCGTGACGAGCTCAAAGGGAGCGTCGGCCAGGTCGCCCCAACCCATGCGGCACTCGATGGCCCCCTGGGGAAAGCTGGGGGTGGTAAAGAGCGCGCAACGCAGCCCGGCGTCCTGTACGGCCTGGAGCGCGGCGTGTGCGCCCGGCATGGCGTGGGCGTTAATGACATCGTCGTTCTTGTACGGAAGAACTTCGCGGTCGTAGTAGGTAAACGCCTCGTAGATGAGGGGATCGGAGAGGCGGATCCCGCATCGGCGCTCGACCTCTTCTTGGTAAAACTCAAGATTGGTGCGGTTGTCCGTGCCGCTGCGGCGATTGGCGTTGAGGTCGACCAGGATGGTGCCGAGGCGTGCCATCGTGCCACCGCGGCTGCGGCGCCCGATATCCGCGAGCATCGAAGAGACATCCTTAAAATAGCGAAGGATGAACGCGTTGAGGTTGATGCTGAGAAGCGTCTCGTCCATATCGAAAACGACTGCTTTGAGCACGCGGGCACCTTTCTCGAAAAATCGATCTAGAATCGTTGGCTCCGGATACTTTACCCCAAAGCCGAATGCCTAGCTGGTTATCGTCCAGTTGCGGAGACGTGTGTTCATAAGATTACGAAAAAGTCTCCACACGAGTAAAAAATCGCAGTTCACGCTTGAAATCGAACTCATTTCCCCGTAACCTATACGAACGTGATTGCATAAGCGTCACATTAGTATCTGTCGGCTCCCGAGTGTTCCTAAACGTTGTGTGCTTGTCGCACCCTTCTGTAGGTCCTAGCAATCGGGGCCCCGTAGTTCGAAAGGGGTCCACCTTTGAGTGAGATTCAGAACTCGTCCATTTTCTCTCTTGACGATGTCAACGAGGAGGAGATGAACAACCTCATCGACGGTACGATTACCGACTTTGATGAGGGCGATCTCGTTAACGGCACTGTCGTTAAGATCGAGCATGACGAGGTGCTCGTTGACATCGGATTCAAGTCCGAGGGCGTTATCCCGGTCCGCGAGCTGTCCATCCGCAAGGACGCTAACCCTGCAGACATCGTTGCACTCGGTGATCCCATCGAGGCTCTGGTTCTCCAGAAGGAGGACAAGGACGGTCGTCTGGTCCTGTCCAAGAAGCGTGCCGAGTACGAGCGTGCTTGGAACCGCATCGAGGAGAAGTTCAACTCCGGCGAGAACGTCGAGGGCGAGGTTATCGAGGTTGTCAAGGGCGGCCTGATCCTCGACATCGGCCTGCGTGGCTTCCTGCCCGCTTCCCTCGTCGACCTCCGTCGCGTCAAGGACCTCACCTCCTACATGGGCACCCGCATCGAGGCTCGCGTCATCGAGATGGACCGCAACCGCAACAACGTCGTCCTCTCCCGTCGCGTCGTTCTCGAGGAGTCCCGTAAGGCCGAGCGCTCCGAGATCCTGTCCAAGCTCAAGTCTGGTATGCGTCTCCAGGGCACCGTTTCCTCCATCGTCGACTTCGGCGCCTTCGTTGACCTCGGCGGTATCGACGGCCTCATCCACATCTCCGAGCTTTCCTGGAACCACGTCATCCATCCTTCCGAGGTTGTCAAGGTCGGCCAGGAGGGCGAGGTCGAGGTTCTCGACGTCGACCTCAACCGCGAGCGCATCTCCCTGGGTCTCAAGCAGACCACCGAGGATCCGTGGCGCGCACTGGTCAAGAAGTACCCCGTCGGCGCTATCGTCGAGGGCACTGTGACCAAGCTTGTCCCGTTCGGCGCTTTCGTCGATCTGGGCGAGGGCATCGAGGGCCTGGTGCACATCTCCGAGATGGCCAACAAGCACGTCGATCAGCCTTCTCAGGTCACCCACGTGGGCGACAAGGTTCAGGTCAAGGTCATGGAGATCGACCTCGACCGTCGTCGTATCTCCCTGTCCATGAAGTCTGCTGCTGAGACTCTGGGCGTCGAGATCGAGGTTACCCCGCTTCCTTCCGAGAAGAAGGACGAGGAGACCGACGCCGAGTAAATCGGTTTGACGATCACTTGTTTTAAGGGACCCGTCCGTATTGGACGGGTCCCTTTTTGCATTTGGTGCCGAGATGCACGATGCTGCCCATGCCATCCACAGGCTATTTGGTTGTCGGTGCATGAAAAAAATGCCGACATCCCGCCTCGGGGAGGAGGCGGGAGCGCACCGAGTAGACGGAGGGGTGCGGAGCGCGGTCGCGTCTCGACTGACGACGTTGCCCATCGACAACCCTATTGTACTGCATGGCGTGGTTCTTGGTTTATCGTGTCGAACGCTTGTGTTGTGCCATTGCCTGCGGCAACGGTGTGCTACACTCTTGCACTGCTGAGTGGGCCAGACGGTCGCGCGATGTGCTGCTTGCAGCACGCGTGAGGAAAGTCCGGGCTCCAGAGGGCGGGATGCCGGCTAACGGCCGGGCGGAGTGATCCGACGGAAAGCGCCGCAGAAAAGAAGACTCCCACCTGCGCCGCAAGGCGTAAAGGGAAAAGCTGAAACGGTGGTGTAAGAGACCACCAGCGCCGTGGCAACACGGCGGCTTGGCAAGCCCCATCCGGAGCAAGCGCGAATAGGAACGCTATGGGCCGGCCCGGTCCGCGTTCGGGTAGCGTGCGTGGAGCTGCATGGTAACGTGCAGACAAGATAAATGACCGTTCACGACAGAACCCGGCTTATAGGCCCACTCAGCTTTCTTGTTGACGCTGCGACGGCGTCAGCTGGCCGATTTGGCGCTCATTCGTCGGTCGCCGCCATAAGGCGTGCTCCCTCCTCTTTCGGGCCAAATCGACTCAGCTGACGCCGTCTCGCTGTTTCCCCTGGTCATCGGCGTTTTCATTGCTGTTGCAATTTCGGCTTTCAAGGCACCTTGCTCGCGCTGACGGGTTCTCGCTTTCGTTTGCGGAATCATCGGCGGTTCCGTTCTTGGCATCTCGCTGTTTTTGCCTGATCATCGGTGTTGCCGTTCTATTTACTGGGGTTATCGGTACGGTCTTTGCGTATTATTGAGGCTGTTTGTTGCCGCGCTTTATTTTGTTGAGGGGCTTTGTTGGACAGCTATTTTACTCTGCAATCGAATATTGAGGTTTCGGGCGAATTTGTGGACCGCAAGAGCCGGTTTATTGCCCAACTGGTCCATATTGAGTCCGAGGATGAGGCGAATGCCTTTATCGAGATGGTTCGCAAGCGTCATTACGACGCTCGACACAATGTTCCCGCGTGGATTTTGGTCGATGGGCGCGAGCGCCAGAGCGATGATGGTGAGCCGAGCCGCACGAGTGGTATGCCGACGCTCGAGGTGCTGCGCGGTGCGGGGCTCAAAAATGTTTGCTGCGTGGTGACGCGCTATTTTGGTGGCACGCTGTTGGGTCCTGGTGGCTTGGTGCGCGCCTATACCGCGGCGACGCAGGCGGCGGTGGCCTCGGCTCAGGAGTCCGGGCAGATCGTCGAGATGACGAGTGTCGTGCCGGTTGACGTGCATGTGGCCTATCCGCAGTATGAGCAGGTGCTTCGCTTGGCCCAGGATTCGGGTGCCAAGGTTTCGGATACCGATTACGCGGATACCGTGACACTTCACTTGGTGTTTAAGGCAGGGGAGCAGGAGTCGTTTTGCGCCAAGATGCGCGAGCTTATGGCGGGGCGCGAGGAGATTGAGGTCGGCGCTTCCGCATTTGCCGAGTTCTAACGGCGACGGCCGGCGTACTATTGGATGGATCCCAAGCGAGCCGGCCGTCGTTTTATGTTGCTGCCGTTTACTCTGCGAGCCGCTTTAGCACATCACAGGCGATTTCGACGGCATCGTCGATGCAGCCGGGGCAGCTGCGGAGCGGACCCTTGTCCGATCCGATGCCCTTGAGCGTGCCACAGACGGTTGTCGTGTTCTTCTCGCCAAAACGCTTGGCGATTTCGCGCGACAGCTTGTAGGTCTGGCCCTTAGTCTTGGGGTTTTCCATGCCGTCGCTCATTACAAACCCCATGATGGCCACGGCGCCCGAGATGGCGCCGCAGGTTTCGGTCATGCCGCCCATGCCGGCGCCAAAACCCTCGGTGAGGGTAAAGGCGACCTGGGGGTCGAGTCCGACGGCAGGCGCGAGCGTGCAGGCGACGGCCTGCGCGCAGTTAAAGCCACGGGCGTGGTATTCGGCAGCTTGAGCCTGACAGGCGGTGATGTCGAGCTGGGCCGTATCGATTTGCTTCATCGTTGTCTCCTTGGTCACGGTGTACCCGCCTATGGTACCCGTGACGGGGCATGTAATCATCGAGAGCTTCATGTATGCCTCATTTTTATCTATCGAGCAAATGCCTAAGGCTTGAGATAAATACCCCTGATCAATTAGTCCAATAACCTATCTTGGGGATGGGTTGAGAGGGGTGCGGGGTAGCGGTATCGTGAACCGAATAAAACTAAACCCCAGGCAAGCGAGCTAGATATGAGCGCGCAGACCATCGGTACTACAAGTGTTCAGGGCGGCTATCCCCCGGGAGCTGCCGAGCCGCGCCCGGTGCCCA
>CAJMSV010000117.1 GCA_905216175.1 uncultured bacterium
TGTCACATACCGTCACCTACAGGGTTTCTATGAAGGCTGCGATGCGGGTCTCGATCTGGCCCAGGTCGCCGTTGCTGTAGTCGGTCTCGATCTTCATATACGGAATACCCGCACCCTCGACAGCCTCCTGCATGCGCGCACTCTCCACGATAAAGGTGTGGCCCGCCTGGAGCACGCTCTCCACTACGCCATCGACGTGATACTTCTCGCACATGGCCAGCGTGTTTTCCATACGACCGTCGCTGGGCGTCATGACCGAGCAGTTGATATCCAGGTAGCGGTCGGCGATGGCGCGAAGGATGTCGGGAGCCTCCGGGTCGATCATCATGGCCGCCGTGCGCTCGCCCGAGCAGTCATCCATGCACACGACCACGCCGCCGTTGGACTCGATGGTGCGACCGATCTTGTTGATCACGCCGCCCACCGGGCAACCGGTGATCAGGATGCGCTTGGCATCCGCCGCACCCGGGCGCTCGCCCGCGTCGTAGGCCTCGCGCAGCTTGACGACCTTTTGCTCCAGCTGCTGCGTATAGGCCTCGATATCAAAGCTGAACGTACCGGCAAACATGGTACTCATCAGGTCGACGCCGCTCATGGCCGCCGGCTGGTTGGCCTGCAGCGCAAACATCTCGAGCTGGGCCGCACGCAAGCGGTTGCGACGACGGACGGCAGCACGTAGGTCGTCGTCGGTAATCGTGATGCCGTAGAAGCCCTCAAGCTCCTCCTTGAGCAGGCGACACTCCTCGTACCAGCCTTCACGTTCGTAGGCGCGATCGCGACCCTGCGGCAGGTGCAGAATGTGCGTGCGCTTGAGCTCGTTGAGTAACTCGTACATCTTCTTCTTGCCGTCGCAGGTGGTCTCACCGATGATCATGTCGCTAAAGTACGTAAACGGGCACTTTTGCGAGTAGGCAAAGCCGTACGTCGACTTGATGAGCGGACAGAGATTTGCCGGCAGCACCTTCTCGGCCTCGGGAATCACCTCGACGGACGTGCCGCACAGCGCCACGCTCGCAGCCCCCGCGGCATCGATAATCTCGAGCGGCGTGTAGCTGCACAAAAAGCCGACCAGGCGATTGCCCGCCTGTTTGTAATCCTTGACGCGAATAAACGCCGCCTTGCGTTGCTCGTTGAACTCCTCAAACGTGCGCGGCAGCGGCTGTTCCTCGATATCGGCCATAGTAGTTCCCCTCTCTTGCACCGAAATACCGACAATTAAACAACGAACCCACGCCATACTCAAAAGGAAGCATCCTCTAGGGAATGGCGTCGATAAGCTCCTGCGTATACGGATCGCTCGGGTGCGCAATCACGTCCTCGGCCGCGCCTTCCTCGACAAGACGACCGTGGTAGAGCACGCCAATCCGGTCGGACATATGCCGAACCACACGCATATCATGCGTGATAAACAGCAGCGCCACGCCCGTCGTGCGCTGCAGGTCGCGAAGCAAGTTGAGCACTTGGGCCTGAACGGACACGTCAAGCGCCGAGACCGGCTCGTCGCATACCACAAGGCGCGGCTCGCAAATAAGCGCCCGTGCCAGATTGAGTCGCTGACGCTGTCCCCCCGAAAGGTCATGCGGATAGCGGTCATAATGCTCTGCCAGAAGACCGACCGAGGCCAGGGCCGAAAGCGCGCGCCCATGGCGCTCATCCGCATCGCGCACGCCAGCGATAATCAGCGGCTCCTCCAAAATGCGGCCGACACGGTTGCGCGGGTCAAAAGCCGTAGAGCTATCCTGGAATACCAGCTGGATCTCGCGGCGAAACGGCTTGCGTTCGCGCTCCGACATCGTGGCGAGGACGTGCCCGCGATAGACAATCGAGCCGGAATCCGCACGCTCGAGACCACAGATCAGGCGTCCAGTCGTCGACTTGCCCGATCCGGATTCGCCAACCAGGCCATAGACCTCGCCCGGCGCGATCTCAAACGACCGATCGTCCACAGCGGTAAAGGCCTGACGCTTAAAACCTGAGCCCGGCATGGGATAAGTTTTAGTCAGATGTGAGACCCTAAGCAGGGCTTCGCTATCAACAGCCATGGCACTCCCCTTTCTCGACAAGCCAGCATTTAGACCGGTCGCACGCATTCACGGCAACCAGCGGAGGCTCCTGCGCACGGCAACGCTCGTCCGCCCGGGCGCAACGAGGCGCAAAGCGGCATCCACAGGGTATTGCCGTAAGCGGCGGCACTGTGCCCGGAATATCCGCCAGCGTGTCAACTCGCTCGCCTTCGAGCGGCGGAATGCTCGCAATGAGCCCCTGGGCATAGGGGTGACTCGGGCGCTCCATAAGGCCGCAGGCGTCGATCTCTTCTACGATTTGGCCCAGATACATGACGTGCACGCGCGAGCAGATGCTCGTGACGACACCCAAATCATGGCTGATAAAAAGCACCGCCATGTTCTCGGTGCGGTTGAGGTCGCGCAGTAGGTCGAGGATCTGCTTTTGGGTGGTGGTGTCGAGTGCCGTGGTGGGCTCGTCGGCGATAAGCAGGCGCGGGTGCCCGGCGAGCGCCATGGCGATCATCACGCGCTGGCGCATGCCGCCGCTAAAATCGCCCGGATACATGTCGAAGCGAGCCGCGGCATCTCGAATTCCCACACGCTCCAACAGCGATAGAGCCTCGTTGCGGGCTTCGCGTCGGCTCACCTTACGGTGGGCCCGCACGGCCTCGACGACCTGGGCCCCGACCGTCATGACGGGGTTGAGCGAGGACAACGGGTCCTGGAAGATCATGGCGATGTCGCAGCCGCGCACCTCGCGCATGCGCTTGAGCGGGCGCGCGAGCAGGTCCTCCCCGTCAAAGAGAATCTGACCGGTATAGGCCATCTTCTGTTCATGCTCCAATAGGCGCATGACACTCTGGGCAAACACCGACTTACCGCAGCCGGACTCGCCGACAACACCACCGATCTCGCCGGCATCGATATGTAGGTTGAGTTTGTTGACGGCTTCCAGCGCGCTGCCATCGCGGCCCACAAACGAGATGCAGAGGTCGCGCACGTCCAAAAGATGCTGAGCCATGGACTAGTCCTCCTTGGTCTTGGGGTCGAGGGCGTCGCGCAGGCCGTCGCCGGCAAGGTTCAGCGAAAGCACGCTCGCGATGATGGCCGCTGCTGGGAAGAAGATCATCCACCAGGCTTTGCGCATCACGTTCTTGCCCGCCTGCAGGATGTTCCCCCAGCTGGCGTCAGGCGCTTTGATGCCCAGGCCCAGAAACGAGAGGGCGGCCTCCGAGAGCACGGCCTCGGCAAAGACAAAGGTCGCCTGCACCAGGAAGGGTGCCATAACGTTGGGCACGATATGCAGCCACACGATGCGCGCGGTCGAGGCGCCCTGCACGCGCAGGGCCTCCACAAAGGGTTCCTCCTTGACCACCATCGCACGCGCGCGCACGATGCGCGCCATGCTGGGCGTATAGACGATGGAGAGCGCGATGATGACGTTCCAGACCGAGGCGCCCATCATGGCCATGAGTGCGATAGCCAAAAGCACGCCCGGAATGGACATAAGGCCGTCGCAGATGCGCATGAGAATATGATCGAGTCTCTCGTTGTAGCACGCATAGGCGCCAATCACCAAGCCGAGCGCACTCGTCGCAAGCGTGACGGCAATGCCAACGCCAAGCGACACGCGCGCGCCTGCGATGACGCGGGCAAGCAAGTCGCGGCCAAAGTCATCGCAGCCAAAGGGATGCGCGGGCGAAGGTGCCGAAAGTCGCAACGCCATTTCCTGCGCATTGGGATCAACCGTCCACACCAGCGGACCGACGAGCGCGATCAGCGCAATCGCCAGGAAAATGCAGCCGCCGACCACAAACCCCTTGTTGGCAAGAGCCTTCTTAACGTTTGCCATCACGCATCGCCCCATTTGCGAGCGCGCGGGTCAAAAGCGCCGTAGGCAAGGTCGACGACCAGATTGATCACCGAATTCAACAAGGCGATGACCAGAAGCACGCCCTGAATCACCGGATAGTCGCGACGCTCGATAGAGCTCGTGACCAGCTGGCCCAAACCGGGAATGTTAAAAATGGTCTCAGTCACCACGGCGCCCGTAATCAGGGCGCCAAAAGAATAGCCGACCGAGGTGAGAATCGGCAGCGCTGCGTTGCGCAGGGCATGGGCCAGCACCACGCGAACCTCGGAGACGCCCTTGGCACGCGCCGTCTTGACGCAGTCAAGCTGCATGGCTTCGATAACGCTCGAACGGGTCATGCGCATGAGCAGGGCCGCCTGCACGCATCCAAGCGATATGGCCGGCAACGCAAGATAGCGTAAATGGCTGAACCAGCCCTTCGATAGCGGCGCATAGCCGGCCACCGGGAACACACGCAACGTGACGGCAAACAGCCACATAAGCATGAGCGCCATCAAAAAGCCGGGTATCGCCACGCCCAAAAGAGCAACGACACGCAAGGCCGCGTCGGTGCGCGACCCATGTTTGAGGGCAGCGACGACGCCGCAGGGCAGCGAAATCAACAGCGCGATGAGCTGTGCCAGAAGCGCGAGCGATAGCGTGGGGCCAAAGTGCTCGGCGATCGCCTGCGTGACGGGCTGGCGCATAAAATACGAATCGCCCAGGTCGCCGGTAAGCACGCCGCCCATCCACTCAACGTAGCGCTGCGGCAGCGGCTCGTTGAGTCCCAGGCTATCGTTGACGCGCTCGATCTGGTCGGCCGAAGCCTCCATGCCGAGCATCGAAGAGGCCGGGTCACCCGGTGTGAGATAGATAATCAAAAACTCGACGACCGAGATGATGAGCATCACCGGAACCATCGCGCCTATACGTTTGAGCGTGTACTTCAACATGCGAGGCGTCTATTTCCCCTCTGAACGTGGACAGGGCGTGGCGGCCACAGGGGACCAGACCCCTCCAGCCGCCACGCCATCTATTGCATTACTCCGGACGCATGGCGTTCGAGATGAAGGCGCCGTCGAGCACCTCGACGTCCTCGACGTC
>CAJMSV010000118.1 GCA_905216175.1 uncultured bacterium
TCCTCATGTGCCAGCTGACGCCCCAAGTCGTAACGGCAGGCGTAAACGCTCTTGCCGTTCATGATGGAGTCGGGACGGGCGAAGTAGACCTGCTCAAAGATGCAGTTGGCGGGCTCTTCGGCTGCAGGCACGCCCTGCTCGGATACCAGACCCTCGGCGCTGATGCGCAAGATCTCGCCGGGACGGACGTCACGGACGTACTCGGCGCCCACGATGTCGAGTGCGCAGGTCTCAGAAGCAACGACCCAGCCGCCGGCGCGCGTGACATGGACGGCGGAGTCGACCGTCGTGGCGCCGTCTTGCGAGGGCAGCTGCGAAACGGATGCGGCAGCGGCCTGGGCCAGACCCTCGTCCACCAGCTTGCCCAGCACGAGCGGGCGAATGCCATGCGGGTCGCGGAATGCGTAGAGCGCCTGCTCGTTGATGAGCGTCATGGCGTAGCCGCCGCGCACAAGCTCCATGGTCTTGCGAATGCCCTCGCGCAGATGGCCTGTACGCTGAGTAAAGTAGCCGATAAGTTTGGTCGCGACCTCGGAATCCGAGTTGGAGAGGAACGGCACGCCCAGCTCGATCAGCTGGCGGCGCAGCTCGTCGGTGTTGACGAGGGTGCCGTTGTGCGCGAGCGCGATAATGACACTATTGATGGTAGAGAGGTGCGGCTGAGAGGCTTCCCAGCTCTTGGCGCCGGCGGTGCCGTAGCGCACATGACCCACGGCCAGCTGACCGGAGAGCGTCGACAAGTCGGCATTGGAGAACACGCGGTCGAGCAGGCCCAGGTCCTTGCGAACCATAACCGTGCCGCCGTCACCCACGGCGATTCCCGCCGATTCTTGGCCACGGTGCTGCAATGCACGCAGGCCAAAGTACGTCAGTCGAGCCACGTCGCGATCGGGCGCCCAGACACCAAAAACGCCGCATTCCTCATGCAGCTGGTCAGAGTCCGGATCATACGTCGACATGGCGTTCACCTGTCCCGCGGCACGCTCGGCCGCGCGGATGGTTTCTTGAGACATGGCATCCCCTCAGAGCCTCGTATTTTGGCGTTACCCGCCTTATTATACGCACGGCGCGACGCGCTCCCCCGCGCATGAGCAGCGCTTTTTAAAAGCCCACCGAGCTAATAATCCGTTTTGCGGCCAAACATTTTATTGGTCTGTCCAGTGCAAGCGCCCACGCCCCCAGGTGGCCGCCGCGTCCACCGTTGAGGGTTGCATTATTGCAATTGGGACGTTCGTCCTGTCTTTTGGCAGGTTGGCGGCGTATCCTTGTAACCTAGGACAAAGCGAGAAAGGTTCTGTATGGATCGAAACGAACTCGACCCCAGCGTCCCCAGCGCCACGGAGGTCAAGAAGATTCCCCTCATCATTAAGGTGTACGCCGTCCTGTGCATCCTGTCCGGCGTGGGCACACTCCCGTCGGGCGCCGCCTTTATGTGGCAGGTCATCACCGCGCTCATTAACGGCAACGCCGCCGCCAAGCTCGGCGACAACACGCTCGTCGCGGTTGGACTCATCGTCGCCGGCATCATGCTCTCTGCGGCAAGTGCCGTCATCCTGATCATCTTTGGCCTGGACCTTATCAGAAACCAGCGCCGCAACGCCGCCCGCCTGTCCTATATCCTTATTGCATTCACCGTCGTCGAGCTTTTGGTCGACGTGATGCTCCAAGGTATCGGGCTCTTCTTGCTTCGTCCCGCTATTCAGCTCGGTATCCTCATCGCGCTTTCAGCCACCGTCGATCCTACGCTTCGCCAGGAGCGCGAACTGCAGCGCCGCCTGCAGGAGATGCTCGACCGCGACGCCGCCGCCGAGGGCATGCTCGGCCGCGACGAAACCGGCGAGGGCTACATCAAGCTCAACTACTTCAACCTGTTCTGGGTATTCTTCGTCTGCAGCGTGTTAGGTCTCATTCTCGAGGAAGTCTGGCATATGGTCGTCGTCGATCCCGGCGTCTATCAGGACCGTGCCGGTATGCTATTTGGCCCCTTTAGCCCCATCTACGGATTTGGCGCGGTGCTCATGACCATGGCGCTCAACCGCTTCTATAAAAAGAATCCTCTGATCATTTTCCTAGTAAGTGCCCTGATCGGCGGCGCTTTCGAGGTGTTTGTAGGCTGGTTTATGCAGACCTCATTTGGCGTGGTGTCGTGGAGCTATTCACACATTAGGCTATTCGGCATGCCCGATCCCATCGCGGTATTGACCGGGGGACGCACATGCACGCCGTTTGCCTGCATGTGGGGCCTGGGTGGCCTCATCTGGATCAAGCTGCTGCTGCCGAGGTTGCTCAAGCTCATCAACATGATTCCGTGGAAGAGTCGCTACTCGGCTACCGTCATCTTTACCGTCATTATGCTGGTCGACGGCGTCATGACGCTACAGTCGCTCGACTACTGGTACCAGCGCGTCAACGGCACGGAGCCGGATATTCCCGTCGCGCAGTTCTACGGCAAGTATTTCGATAACGATTACATGGAGAACCGCTTCCAGAGCATGACCATGAGCCCCAAGGATGCGACGCGCGTGTAGCGCCACGCAATGCCGAGATTTTTCAACGCACAGAAAAGCCCGCTGGCAGACTGATTGAACTGCCAGCGGGCTTTTTGTTGGCGAGTGCTGCTGCCGGCCTTACGCCTCGCGCTCGACCTCGCTCACACACTCATTTTTGATGGCACCGACGAGCGCCTGCAGCGCATCGACGACATGCGGGCGAATGTCTCCGCCAATGAGTACGAGCATGATGTCGTCGCCCACGGTAAGCTCGCCACTCGCCAGCCACACGCGCACATAGCCGATACCCGGCATCGCGCGCGTTGCCTCGATAGCGGCCTGCACCTTTTCGGCATCGAAGCCAAACACCATGCCGCCCACCTTATGCCCAGGCGCCACACCATCTGTCTCGACCCCACGCACCTCGGCCTTGGGCGTCGCACGCACCACGCCGCTGTGTGTCAGGTACATCCCACAATCAGCCGCCGAAACATCGGCCTTGGCTTCGCGCAGCCAAGCATCAACCGAAGGCATCGATTTGCCGCTTTCAAGCATCATTTCTCCTTTTGATTTCCAGGGTAGTCTTTTTGGGACGGGGCTCTTTTAGCTACTCTCGAACCACTTATTCCTCGACCGGCGTGAGTACCATGACTGCGCGCGTATTGCTAAATGACAGCGAACGGCAAGTCACAAGCGTTACGATCTTGGTTGCCGAAGCGGCACGATCGGTGGCATCGCTCGCCACGGCCGAGGCACCGTCGAGCATCTCGGACAGGTAATTCTTCAGTCCGTCATCGCCCTCAAAGTTGGGCGTGCGCGCCTTGGCATACGTGTCCTCGACCACCTTGGTCGCCAGCGGGCGCAACTTATACGTCGCATCACGCGTGATGTAGTACACGTATTCCATGCTGTCGAACGTCGCCTGATCGGTCGTATCCGAAATCACGTTGAACATCGAACCGTCGTTCATATGATGACCGTAAATCGTGGTCTGCTGATCCACCATGCCCGGCGCGGTGTCGTCGCTATCCAGGAAGATGGCTCCCGAGGCATTGGCCGTACCGTCGAACAGCGTGTTGAGGTACTTGGAGTTGTTGTTGGTCTGCACCACGGGGTAGTTGATGTTGGTGCCGGGCGCGTAAATCCAACCCACAACCTCGGGATTTGTCTGGGCCAGCGCATTGAAGTCGACAATTGGCACGCCACTGGCGTCCTTGTCGCTCACATATTGCTTTTCGATTTTTTGATACGACTCGCTCGCCTGCTTGTAGCCAATCTGCGCGTTGATAAAGATGGCGGCCGCAGCAACGATCAGGCCAATGCCGATGATGATGAGCAGAATGGGAATGACGGAGCGGCGCTTTTTGCGCGGCGGCTCGGTATAGCTCGATGGCGCGGCATGCGCCGAAGAGCGAGGTGACTTCTTGGCCGTACTGTATGACGAAGGGCGATATGCAGCAGGCGTATCCTGACGGCGATGCTTCGCCGGCGTCACGGGGCGCGGCGCGCGCGGCTGTTGAGGAGAGGATGTCCGACCCTGCTGCGGCGCGCGGGCTGCTCCCGACTTGGCTGGATCGGAAATCCGAGAAGCCGAAAAACGCTTTCCCTGATAGTCGGACATGGCTCTCCTTATGCTGCAAATGGACTGGCAGAGCGCTTAGGCGTCAGCCATCTCCTGCTTCATCTTCTCGATAACCTTGCGGTACTCGGGGTCGCAGGCGCCCAGGATCTGCGTGGCGTAAATGGCAGCGTTCTTGGCACCGTTGATGGCCACACAGGCAACGGGCACGCCCGAAGGCATCTGCACCATCGACAGCAGCGAGTCCATACCACCCAGATCGCTCGTCTTCATAGGCACGCCGATGACCGGCAGCGGCGTAAACGCAGCCACGACGCCGCCCAGGTGAGCAGCCTTGCCGGCAGCAGCGATAATCACCTTGATACCGCGGTCGGCAGCAGTCGAGGCCCACTCATGGACCTTCGCCGGCGTGCGGTGCGCGCTTGCAATCACGAGCTCATAGGGCACGCCCAGCGCCTCGAGCTCGGCGGTGCAACCTTCCATAACGCCCAGATCGGACTTGGAGCCCATGATGATCCCGACAACCGGCTTCTGATCTGCCATAAACAAAGACCTCCTGTTGAGAGCGGTGACGCGGCGTTTCCGCGACCCTTAACTACTGAGAGTAGTATAGCTTCTCCCGTCCCTGCGGTCTGTGTGGTGGCGGGAGAGGCAAAAAAACAAGAAAAAGAAGAAAACACAAATAAACAAAGGAAAGCAAAAACCCCCCCCCCGGAACAACCCACGGAGGAAGATACCGAAGAAGGGAG
>CAJMSV010000119.1 GCA_905216175.1 uncultured bacterium
AGTTCCGCACGCAAAGGAAAGCACTTAAAGTGCTTTCCGTCTTGCGCAGGACTGTAGAGCAGGAAACTTCATATGCGGCCCTCCCGGGCGCAAGCAAAAGGGCGACCCCCTTAGGAGTCGCCCTTGTTGATCTGCTTATGTTTAGCTGTTACTCGGCGTCGTGGTGACGGCGGGGCTTGCGGCCTCCGTTGTCACCGGGACGGCGCGGACGGTCGCTGCGCTCGGAGCGCTCGCGACGCGGACGCTCACGGCGCTGGAAGTGCTCGCCGTCGCCCTCGGAAGCACCCTCGGCGCGAGCCGGGGCCTCGGGCTTGTCAAGACGATCGAGCGAGATCTTGCCGCGATCGTCGACCTCGATGACGACGACCTTGACCTCGTCTCCAACGTTGAGGACGTCCTCGACCTTCTCCACGCGACCCTTGGCACCGCGGGAGATGTGCAGCAGGCCGTCCTTGCCGGGCAGCAGGTTGACGATGGCGCCGAAGGGCTGGATGGAGACCACGCGACCGGTGTACTCCTCGCCCGGCTCGGGAACCTTGATGATGAGCTTGATGCGCTCGACGGCCTGGTCGACGGACTCGCCGGTGCCGCCGACAAAGACGGTACCATCCTCCTGGATGTCGACCGAAGCGCCGGTCTCGTCCTGGATGCCGCGGATAACCTTACCGCCGGAACCGATGACGTCGCGGATCTTGTCGGTCGGAACCTGGATGGAGACGATACGCGGGGCGGTGCTGCGTGTGGTGTGGCGCGGCTCGGGAATCACATCGAGCATCTTCTGCAGGATGAAGGCGCGACCCTCCTTGGCCTGCTGCAGGGCGCGGGCCAGGATGTCGAAGGTGAGGCCGGTGGCCTTGTTGTCCATCTGCAGGGCGGTGATGCCCTCGGAGGTGCCGGTGACCTTAAAGTCCATGTCGCCCAGGAAGTCCTCGAGACCCTGGATGTCGGACAGGACCACGGTCTTGCCCTCCTCCTGGATCAGGCCCATGGCGATACCGGAGACCGGGCGCTTAATGGGCACGCCGCCGTCCATAAGGGCGAGCGTGGAGCCGCAGGTCGAAGCCATCGAAGAGGAGCCGTTAGACTCCATGACCTCGGAGACGACGCGGATGGCGTAGGGGAACTCGTTCTCGTCGGGGAGCACCGGAAGCAGAGCGCGCTCTGCCAGGTTGCCGTGACCGATCTCGCGGCGCTTGGGGCTGCCCATGCGGCCGGTCTCGCCGGTGCAGAACGGCGGGAAGTTGTAGTGGTGCATGTAGCGCTTGCCCTCGGTGGGCTCGATGGTGTCCAAGCGCTGGCCCTCGTTGAGCATACCGAGCGACAGGACGGAAAGCACCTGGGTCTGGCCACGCTGGAACAGGCCGGAGCCGTGAACGAGCGGCAGGTAGTTGTCCTTCACCATGATGGGACGGATCTCGTCGGCGGCACGGCCGTCGACGCGCTCACCGGTCTCGACGACCATGGTGCGCATGGCCTTCTTCTCGAGCTTCTTGAGCGCCACAGGGATCTCGCGCTCCCAAGCGGCCTGCTCCTCCTCGGTGAACTCGGCACGGATGGACTCCTTCAGAGCCTCGACCTTACCGATACGGGAGAGCTTGTCGGCGTCGCGAAGGGCGGCTGCCATCTCGTCGTAGTGGGCGAAGATGCGCTCCTGGACCTCCTCGACGGGCTGGTCGAGCGGGTACTCCTTCTTGACGATGGGGCCGTTGACCTGCTCCCACTCGGCAACGAACTCGTCCTGAGCCTGGCAGAAGGCAGCAAGGGCCTCCTGGCCTAACTTCATGGCGGCGAGCATGTCGTCCTCGGAGATCTCCTCGTAGCCGGCCGCGACCATCGAGATGAAGTCGGCAGAGCCGCCCAGCTCCAGGTCCAGATCGGAGTTCTCGCGCTCCTCGTAGGTGGGGTTGACGATAAACTCGCCGGTCTCCACGTTACGGCCGATGCGCACGCAGGCAAGCGGACCCTCGAAGGGCACGCCGCCAAGCGTCATGGCAAGGGAAGCACCCATAACGTTGATGACGTCGAAGGGGTTGACCTGGTCGGCGACGAGCGAGGTGGCGACGATGTGCACCTCGTTGCGGAAGCCGTCCGGGAAGCTCGGGCGAATCGGACGGTCGATCATGCGCGCGGTGAGCGTGGCCTTCTCGCTGGGACGGCCCTCACGCTTGAGGTAGCCACCCGGAATGCGGCCGGCGGCGTACATCTTCTCGTTGAAGTCGACGGTCAGCGGGAAGAAGTCGTAGTTCTTGCGCTCCTTGGAGACGACCACGGTGTCGAGCATCGTGGTATCGCCCTGCTTGACCAGGCAGGCGCCGGTGGCCTGCTTGGCAAGTTCGCCCGACTCAAAGGTGTAGGTCTTGCCGTACAACTCAAAGGTCTTGGATACGAGTGTCATTGTTCTCCTTTACCCCACAGGCCCCTTGCCTGCGGGCTTCTCATGTGACGCGGGCCCCCTGCCCCCGCCACGCTTCAGAGCGTGATTGTTCGCGCCCTTACACAAAAAGAGCGCCCCGCTGCGCAGGACGCTCTTAGCATGTACAAATCCTACTGGATGTTGTCGCGGATGCCCAGAGCCTTGATCAGCTCACGGTACTCGACGATGTCGTTCTTCTTGATGTAGGAGAGAAGACGACGACGACGGCCGACGAGCATGAGCAGGCCACGACGGGTGTGGAAGTCCTTCTGGTGGGACTTCATGTGCTCGGTCAGCTCCTTGATGCGCTCGGACAGGATGGCGACCTGAACCTTGGGGTTGCCGGTGTCGACCGGAGTGTTACCGAACTGGGCAGTCAGCTCAGCCTTGCGCTCTTTGGAAACAGTCATTGTTTCACCTTTCGTTTTGCGTCGCCCACGGGCGACTCGATTCGCCTCGGACTGGGAAGCCGCCGGTGGAGCGAGCAACCAAGGTCGAGGTACCAACAGGCCGATATGTTACCACAAGCAGCCCGCGCCTGCGCATCATCACCGACCCAACATGAATTCCATCGCACGGAGGCGCTGATCGGTGTGCGTCGCAGCCCAAACATGCGAAAGCCCAAGCAAGAATGCCGCCGTATGCGGGTCGATTCGCTCGGCCATAAGCGCATCGAAGGTCATGGACATGAGGGCGCGCAGCCATGCGACCTCACCAGTCGATACCAGCTCGGCACCCGGAACGCTCGACGCGCACGATCCGCACATGAGCCCGCCCGCCTGTGGTGAAAAATACGACAGCATGGGATCTCCGCACAGCACGCAGGCCGAAAAATCTGGTCGATAGCCAATGTGCGACAGCAGCTTAAAGACATATGCCGCCACAAGTAGATCCATATGCGCCGTGTCGATCCCGCTGCCCGCCAGGGTAAGCGCTCGCTGCGTGATGGCAAAGGTAAACGGGTCCTCGGCGTCCTCGAACGAGCACACACGCGCGACCTCGGCGATCGCGCTTGCGGCGCAGGTCGTCTCGTAATCGGGCGCAGCGCCGAGCGGCGCCTCCATAAGCTCGGCCTGGGAAACCACGTCGAGCGACCGTCCATGCGCGAGCAGCATATCAACGGTACAGAACAGCTCGCAGCGCGCAGCCAGGCGCCCGCCGGGTTTGCGGGCGCCCTTTGCCACGGCACGAACCTGCCGACCCTGCTCGTCAAGCATCGTCAAGATCAGGTCCGTCTCTTTGAGCTTGGTCTTATCGAGGACGAGCACCTTCGTACGATATGTCCGGGAGCCTGCCATGCGCGCCGCGCGCCCTTAGTCCTCGGCGTTATAGCCAAAGCGGCGAATCTGGGCCTCGTCGTCACGCCAGCCGGCCTTGACCTTCACGTCCAGCTCCAAAAAGACCTGCGTGCCAAAAATGCGCTCAAGATCGCGACGGGCGTCGATACCGATATGCTTAATCATCTCGCCGCCCTTACCGATGATGATGCCCTTTTGGCCCTCGCGCTCGACGTAAATGGTGGCGTGCACGCGCAGTACCTTCTTGGTCTGCTCGAGCGCATCGCAAATCACGCCAACGGAGTGCGGGATCTCATCACGGGTGCGGCGCAAGACCTTCTCGCGCACAAACTCGGCAACGAGCGTCTCATCGGAAGCGTCGGTACCCATGTCCTCGGGGAACCAACGCGGACCCTCAGGCAAAAAGTGCGCAACGGTCTCTATAAAGGCATCGACGTTGAAGTTCTTAACCGACGACGTCACAATCTCGTCGTCATATTCCATAAGCTCGTGGGCAGCCTTAAGCTGCTCCATGACCTGTGCGGGGTCGGCCTCATCGGCCTTGGTGAGCACCAGGACCTTCTTGGAACGAGCGCATCTGACGCGCTCGGCAACCCAAGCGTCTCCCCTGCCGATCGGCTTGGTGGCATCAATCAAAAACGCGACGACGTCGACATCGTTCAACTCGAACAGTGCGCTCTTGTTGAGCTCGGACCCCAGGCCGTCCTTGGGCTTATGAATACCCGGGGTATCGACAAAGACCAGCTGGTAGCCGGGACGGTTGACGACGGCGCGCATGCGGCGGCGGGTCGTCTGGGCCACCGGCGAGGTGATGGTGACCTTTTTGCCATAGCAGGCATTAAGCAGCGTAGACTTGCCAGCGTTGGGACGACCGACCAGGGCCACAAAGCCGCTGCGGAAACCGGGCTCAACGTCACCAAAGCCCGCGAGGTTGTCGTCCTCGTCGCACAGGGCGTCGAGTTCCTCGTCGCTCATACCCAC
>CAJMSV010000120.1 GCA_905216175.1 uncultured bacterium
GCAGGTCGGCCGCGACAATGGCAAAATCGGCATCCTCGCCGTGGCCCTCGTAAGCAGTCACTGGGCCCTCCGAGACATTGCATCCATATGGCACAAAGCCGTCTTCGCCGGCATCGAGCGCCGCCATGCGACGCGCGAGCTCGCGCGCAAAGCCGGCAGCATCGGCATCGCCAATCGCCAGGACAAAGTCCACGCCTTCGTCGGTCGCCAGGGCTACGGCCTCATCGACCAAATCGTCTCCCCCATCGCCCCCGACCAAGCCGCAGCGAAAAAGCACGCGTTCGAGCAGAGCTCGATCAAGCGAGCCGAGCGCCGCCGAGACGAGCTCATCGTGCGTATGTTTGTCACCGCCCAACACGACCAGCGCCTTGGTGCCACCGTAGTGAGCGACCAATCGTCCGCACCAGCGAGCCACGTCTCCATCCGCAACAAGGCGCGTCGGCATACCAAACCCATAATTGACCATCTTTTCCACAACCCTTCCGTGCGTATAGGCGGTATCAATCGTTAGGCTCATGCTACGAAGCGAGGTTTTCCGAGCTGTTTCGCACTCTTTAGAGCTGCGTTAAAACCCGATCCAACCGCACGACCATACCTACCAAAACAAACCAGTCCCTTTTTGACAGGTTTTGACGACGTCCGGACGAGCGGGTATTATCGAACAGGTATTCGATAAGAACATGTGTTTGATGAAAGGACACGGATGGCGCACGAGCAGCACACCTATATCTGCATCGACCTCAAGACGTTTTATGCCAGCGTCGAGTGCGTCGACCGTGGGCTCGATCCGCTCACCACCAACCTGGTCGTTGCCGACGAATCGCGCGGGCGCACGACCATCTGCCTCGCCATCACGCAGGCCATGAAGGACTTAGGGATTCACAATCGCTGCCGCCTATTCGAGATTCCCGATGGCATCGACTACATCACGGCCGTACCGCGCATGCAGCACTATATGGAGGTGTCGGCGCAAATCTACGGCATCTATCTGGAATACGTAAGTCCGCAAGACATTCACGTCTATTCAATCGATGAATGCTTTATCGACGTGACGCCCTATCTGGACCTCTATCACACAGATGCGGAAGGGTTCGCCTGCACGCTGCGCGACGAGGTCCTCGCGCGCACCGGCATCACGGCGACGGTCGGCATCGGCCCCAACCTATTCCAGGCCAAAGTTGCACTCGATATCACCGCCAAGCACGTACCCAGCCGCATCGGCATACTCGACGACGAGACCTTTCGCAAGGAGATCTGGCCCCATCGTCCCATCACCGATATCTGGGGCATCGGTCCCGGCGTGGCAGCCCGCCTCGAGAAATACGGCGTCTACGATCTGATGGGCGTCGCGGCGCTCGACGAAAACCTGCTTTACGACGAGCTCGGCGTCAATGCCGAATATCTCATCGACCATGCCTTCGGGCGCGAGCCGACAACCATCGCCGATATCCAAGCCTATCGCCCGCAAGCAACTTCGACCACCACAGGACAGGTGCTCTCGAAGGGTTATGCCTACGAACAGGCCTATACCGTCTTGCGCGAGATGGTCGACAACGCCGTTTTAGACTTGGTCGATAAGCACGTGGTCTGCGACAGCATCTCGCTCTTTGTGGGCTACGCGAGCGAACGCGCCGACATAC
Organism: uncultured bacterium; assembly: GCA_905216175.1. Lineage (GTDB taxonomy): Bacteria > Actinomycetota > Coriobacteriia > Coriobacteriales > Coriobacteriaceae > Collinsella. Next base: position 1,641 of record CAJMSV010000120.1, read on the forward strand.
GCCGCCTCGACGCCAGCGGTACAGCGCAGTATGTGGACGGATGCGGGCACCTGCGCTCGAGCACATCGAGTATCGAACCCACCGCAACCGCCGGCCCCGAGCTCGCGCCCCGTGCGCCCAAGCCCGTCCAGCGCGATGACGAACGGCGTCGCCTGGTGCGCGAAGCGCAGGCAATCGATGGCATCTTTGTGGGAGAGCATGGCGGCAAACCGCGCGGTGGCTATGCCGCACTCTTTGCGCACTCTAACGCCTCGCGAAAGCTGAGCGAGCGTACCAATTCGTTTAAGAAGATCATGGGCTATTTCGATGAGCTCTGGGCGCAGACTGTCGATCCCAAACGACCGGTCAAGCGCATCAACCTGGGATTTGGCAACCTCATGCCCGAGGAATTTGCCACCATCGATCTGTTCAGCGATATCGAGGCCGATGAGCGCGAGCGCGACCTGGCGCGCGCCGTCCTGGCCGTGAAAGGCAAGTACGGCAAGAACGCGCTCGTCAAGGGATTAAGCTTTACCGCCGGCGCCACCGCGCGCGAACGCAACGAACAAGTTGGAGGACACCGTGCCTAAACCCAAACAACAGCCCGTGCGCCCGCCGACCGCCTTCGAGCGCCTGGCGGACCCCGAGGGCAGACGCCGCGCAGCCGACCCCAACCTCACTGCCAACGGTGCCGTGCGCGCCAACCGCGCCGCACAGTTTATGCCCTTTGCCGCCCTCACGGGATACTACGAACTCGTGCGCAAGCAGGAAATCACCGTCGAGCCAAAACGTGAGCTCACGGAAGAAAAAGCCCTCGTGCTTTCTAAAAAACTCGAGGGTCTCAAACGTGGCGACTTGGTTCGTGTCACCTATTACGATACATACGGCTATCGCAGCCGCACCGGCATCCTCGACGAGGCGCTCCCCGCCTTCAAGCTCCTCAAGCTCCGAGACATCGCCATCGACTTCGACGACATCCAAGACATCGAACTGCGCGGACGAGCCTAGCCAAGGAAGCGCATCCAGAGCGACGCTTACAGCGTCATGACGTAGTAGCCCGCGTCTTTCACGGCCGTCTCGAGGACATCACGATCCACCGGCTGCTTAGAGCGCACGCGTGCCGTGTGGTCCGCATACGTCACCGTTGCCCACACGCCATCCAGTGCATTGAGGGCATTGGCCACGTTCTGAGCGCAGCCGTCACAGCTCATGCCGCCGATGAGCAGCTCATCGCTATAGGGATAGTGTGACGCATCGGTATCCACCACAACAACCTTTTTGGCCTTCTTGCCGCTCGCACCATCGCTGCAACAACTCTTCCCGTGTGTCGAAGCGGCAATGCGACGCAGTCCAAAAAACATGCCGACGGCAATGACGGCCAGCACGATGAAATTCGCAGGGCTGAGCAAGTCACTCATGCGTTCCCCTTTCAAGTAGCCCTATCTAGATACCCCCATGGGGTGTCCCCATCTTAACCCAAAATCATGTCTGTTCGGTCAATTAGTTTCCCTCTTCAAACTTTTTTGTTGACCATGGCTTACTTTCGTGTATAAGTTTTCCTAGGTTAACAACTGAGGACCCGAAAGGGGCATCGTGACTCGAACCATTGACATCCCAACATACCAAACGGCTGTCGTGCGCAACTGCTCCCCTACGCTCGCAGGTATCAAGCCGGCTTCGCTCTTTACCTATCCCGGCGTTTACGCCAACCAAAACGGAAAACCCAGCGCCGCCCATATCGAAGAGCGACGCTCTCGCCTGCTCGCCGTCATAGCCCAATGCAACCGCGAGCTCCAGCCACTCGGGATCCATATGAGCGTTTTGGTCTGGCGCCCCTGCGGAGCGCTCATCTATGTGTACCGCCCTGCAGACCTCATGCGATACCTCTCCGACCCCCGCGCCACGACGGCGCTTGCCGCCGAAGGTTACGATGTCCACAACCTGCCCGCGTCCCTGGTGCATCTCGTCGCGCGCATCACGCTGGCAAGCAGCAATGCCGCAGAGAGCGCCTATGACGGCAGCGTCTGCGCGCTCGCGCGAAATAGGCACTGCGATACGGGGTGCATGTGCGAGTTCCCCCACGAAATTGGCTATTTTTTGGGCTATCCCTACGAAGATGTCCATCAGTTTATCGTCCAGCACGGCGAATACAATAAGGTCTTTGGCGCATGGAAGGTATACACAAACGTTGAGCAGGCGCTCACGACCTTCGATTCCTATCGCGCATGCACGCAATACCTTACCTACATCTATCAACAGGGCTGCACTCTGGGACAACTTGTCCAGGCAACCCGATAGAGCATACAAAACGCGGCCGCACGCCGCACAACCGAAAGGAAGACATATGAGCAAGATCGCAGTCGTCTACTGGAGCGGTACAGGCAACACCGAGGCCATGGCAAACTTCGTTGCCGAGGGCGCAACCGGTGCCGGCGCCGAGGCAGAGGTCATCTCCTGCGCCGACTTCTCTGCCGACAAGGTCGCCGAATATGATGCCTTCGCCTTCGGCTGCCCCGCCATGGGTTCCGAGGAGCTTGAATACGATGAGTTCCAGCCCATGTGGGATGAGGTCAAGGAGACCCTCGGCGACAAGAAGGTCGTCCTCTTTGGCTCTTATTCGTGGGCCGAGGGCGAATGGATGGACAACTGGAAGGCGGACGCCGACGAGGCGGGCGTCAACGTCGTGGACTCCACCATCTGCTACGACGCGCCCGACGACGAGGGCGAGACCGCTTGCAAGGCCCTCGGAGCCGAGCTCGCGTAACGAACCCAGGGCCTCCAAGAGAGCCTGCATCAAAGCGCATCCCCATCCCTACAAAAGAGCGGGGCTGGATTCAAGTCCAGCCCCGCGCTTTTGCAACGGCAGTTACATCAGCCGGCTTCGAGATGTTGCCCAGGGGCGCCTTGGTGCGCTCGCTCTGGGGGGGGA
>CAJMSV010000121.1 GCA_905216175.1 uncultured bacterium
CGGCGACGGCGCGAACCTGCATGAGCGGCAGATCGCTAAAGACGACGGACAGGCGCACGCCGCGTAGGCCGAGCATGTCCAGACCCGCGAGGTTATCGAGCGCGTGATCGCAGAGGTTTCCGCTGAGGAAGGCGTCGAGCTCAACATTCCCATGGGTACTATGCTCGAGTTGCCGCGCGCCTGTATGGTCGCCGACGAGATCGCCCATCACGCAGACTTCTTCTGCTTTGGCACCAACGACCTCACCCAGACCACCTTCGGCTTCTCACGCGACGATGCCGAGGCCAAGTTCATCCCGCTGTACATGCACAAGAAGATCCTGAAGGACAATCCCTTCGAGACCATCGACGCGGCGGTACTCGAGCTCGTGCGCATGGCCGTGGAGAAGGGTCACGCCACCAACCCCGACATGCACTTTGGCGTGTGCGGCGAGCACGGCGGCGACCCTAAGTCCATCAAGGGCCTGTTTAACGTGGCCGACGTGGACTATGTGTCCTGTTCGCCCTATCGCGTACCCCTCGCACGTCTTGCTGCCGCCCAGGCAAAGCTCGAGGCCAAGCGTTCCGCCTAACGTTATGGGTTTAGACGCCTAGCGTAGTCCCCTTCATGCCGCCCGTCTCATTCGTGAGACGGGCGGTTATCATGTGCGGGTTTTGTCTTTTTGTCTGCGTAAAAAATTGTTCTTGCAGCGGAAACCCGCGCGTGTATACTCGAATACGTTTGTTCAACTACGTGCCGGCCAAGGTGGTACGGCACCTCTAGAAGAGTAAGGAATTGCACATGGATTACATCCGCGCAATCGAGCGTCAGCAGATCCGCGAGGACATCCCGCAGGTCCGCGTTGCCGACAACGTCAAGGTTCACTACCGCATTAAGGAAGGCGACCGCGAGCGCATCCAGGTTTTCCAGGGTGACGTCATCCGCATGGCCGGCGCCGGTGCCCGCGAGACCTTCACCGTCCGCAAGATTTCCTTCGGCGTCGGTGTTGAGCGTACCTTCCCGCTTCACAGCCCCAAGATCGCCAAGCTCGAGGTCGTTCGTCATGGTCGCGTCCGTCGCGCCAAGCTGTACTACCTCCGCGACAAGGTGGGCAAGGCTGCTCGCATCCCCGAGAAGCGCTAAGAAGATCGCAGCGTCTGTCCACTCGTTTGGACGTAAGGGTCACCTTCGGGTGGCCCTTCTTTTTATCTGATTTGCATGCAAGGAGGGCCTGGTATGGCCAATATGACGAGCTCGGTTTCGGCATCGCAAGTTGCCGGCGAGCTGGCGAGCGCTACGTTTGAGGAGATTCCCGCCCTCGTGGAGCATTATCGCGAGGATCCGCGCCAGCAGGTGATCAAGGCTTGCGAGCGTGCCCTTAAGCGTCATGCCAAGGAGCTTGCCGAGCGCGAGCGCGTCAACGGCATGTACGAGCTTATGCATGAGCTCGGCGGCGATGGCGTTGTCGTGGGTGTCGACGAGGTGGGCCGTGGCTCGGTAGCGGGTCCCTTGACCGTGTGTGCCGTGTGTCTTCCGATGGAGCCTCGCATCTGGGGCATCAACGATTCCAAAAAGCTCACACCCGCGCGCCGCGAGTTGCTCTCAGTGAAGATTGCCGAGGTGGCGACGGCGATCGGTTTTTGCCATATTGCGCCTGCGGATATCGACGATATGGGCATGGCCCGCGCCATCCGCGCTGCCGTCGCGGGCGCGGTGGCCGATACGGGACTCGAGCCCGACTGCGTCCTCATGGACGGGAACCCCTTAGGCGCCGTTCCCAACGAGCGCGACGTGGTGAAGGGCGATGCCAAAATCGCCTGCATCGCGGCAGCATCCATCATGGCAAAGGTCACGCGTGACGAGATGATGGTCGAGTACGATGCCGAGTATCCCGAGTACCATTTGGCCGAATCGAAAGGCTACGCAAGCCCCGAGCACATCGAGGCCATTCGCAAACATGGACTTTGTTCACTGCACCGCGTGAGCTTTTGCGGAAACTTTCTGCAGACTGAGCGCCTTTTCTAGGTCAATTGTGGAGACAGGGACCTCTGGGGTTTTATAAACCTGCTGGTAGCGGGCCGTATGCAACACCATTGTTGCGTACGGCCCGTTTTTTGACGGCATTTGGTCAGCTTTTGGTTTGCTTCCGGTACTTACCCGCATGAAAGGTGCCCTCATCATCGGGGCACTGCAGTGTGCGGGAAAGGAGACCCCATGAGTGCCGCAAGCAAAAAGAGCAAGACGCAGCAGCTCAAGGAGCGTTGGGAAAACGGTGAGCTCGACTGCGGGGCGATGACGCCCGAGTTTATCAAGGGGCTCAGCCCCCGCGAGCTGGGTATGCTGGGCGAGCTGATCACCATCGACTACTTTAACGAGCGCGGCTACACCTTGCTGGAACAGGGTTATCGTTGCACCGAGGGCGAGGCTGATCTGGTGCTGCTCGATGAGCTTGACGATGTCGTGGTGATGGCCGAGGTCAAGACCAGACGCGTCGCACTGGATTGCAACACGCGGGTCTTTCCCGAGGAGGCCGTGGACGCCCAAAAGCAACGCCGCTACCGCCGCATCGCAAGTTGCTATCTCATGGAGCATTATCCGCTCAAGGCGATCCGCTTCGATGCCGTGGGCGTCACCATCCGCGGCGGGCATATCGCCGAGATCGAGCACCAGTACAACGCGTTCGATTGGCAGGTGTCGTGATGGCGTTCGAGACGTTTGCCGTTCACGCGGCCTGCATCCGCGGCGTCGAGGCATTTCCCGTCACGGTCGAGGTCTCGCTTGCCGGCGGCGTTCCGGGCATTCAGATGCTCGGCATCCCGAGTATGGAGGTGATGGAGTCACGTGGTCGTATTCGCTGTGCGATGCGCTCCGCCGGGTTCGAGATCCCGCGCTCGGGCATTACGGTCAATCTGGCGCCCGGCGATATTCGCAAGACCGGTAGCGGCTTTGATCTGCCCATTGCCATCGCGGTATTGGCGGCCGATGGTCAGATTCCCCGCGACAACCTCGATCGTTGTCTTATCGCTGGTGAGCTTGGCTTGGACGGCACGGTGCTTCCTGTCAAAGGCGAGGTGGCGTTTCAGCTATTGGCTCGTGACATGGGGCTGTCTTTTATCGCCGGCAGGTCCGACCAGCATGTGCCACTCGCGGGCGTGGATTGCGGCTTTATCGACCATCTGTCTCAGCTTGCTCACGGCATGGGCGATGCCGCACGGCACTACTTGGATTCCGAGGGTGTCGAGGCGACCTTTGAGCCCGAGCTCGACTATGCAGACGTGCTGGGGCAGGAAGTCGCTAAACGCGGCATGGCGCTTGCGGCGGCAGGAGAACTCGGCTTGCTCATGATCGGGTCTCCGGGATCGGGCAAGACGATGCTCGCACGCCGTATGACCGGCATCCTGCCCGAGCTTTCCGTTGAGGATCAACAGGAGGCGCTGTGCATCCATTCGGTTTTGGGTGAGAACATTGATGGCTTGTTGGCGGGGCACCGGCCCTTCCGCAGTCCCCACCACAGCATTTCAACGGCTGGCCTCATTGGCGGCGGGCGCCCGGTGCATCCGGGTGAGATCAGCCTGGCTCATGGCGGCGTGCTCTTTTTGGACGAGCTTGCCGAGTTTCCCACTGGTGTGCTGCAGACACTGCGTCAGCCCATCGAACGCGGCTACGTCAGGATCGTACGCGTCGACGGGGCCTTTACCTTCCCGTCGCGCTTTCAGCTGCTGGCTGCGAGTAATCCCTGCCCCTGCGGCTTTTTGGGCGATCGCGAGGTGCCGTGTCGCTGCTCGGCGGCGATGGTCGAGCGCTATCGGTCTAAACTGCGCGGTCCTTTGGCCGACCGTATCGACATGATGATCGATGTGACCCGTCCCGACCCCCACGTGATTATCGAGGGTGCGGAGGGTATGTCGTCAGCTGAGTTACGTGACTACGTTGTGCGCGGTCGCGCTTTTCGCGCCTGGCGCGAATCCCGTATGGACGATGCGGATGCCGAGGCCGACGATGACGAGACGCGGTCCATTGACGGCGTCGTTTCGACCTTCGAGCTCGATGATGCGGCGGAGAAGTGTGTGCTCGGTCTGTCCAAACGCACGCATCTCACGGGCCGCGGCATCGTGCGCCTGGTGCGTATCGCGCGCACAATCGCCGACGTCGCCGAGAGCGAGCAGGTGACGCAGGACCACGTACTCGAGGCGGCGATGTACCAGGGAAGGAGGGACCAATGATGGGTGAGGCCCGCTATGAACTGCATCCCGGGGATGGCCTGTTCCCCGCAACTGTTCTGGAACTTCCCGATGTGCCGCAAACGCTGTTCGTGCGCGGCGACCCGGAGGTGCTTTCGACGCCGGCGCTCTCGATTATCGGTGCGCGCAAGGCGTCTCCCTACGGTCTTGCCGTCGCGGAGCTTGCGGCCAAGGTTGCCGTGGAAGCGGGGGTGACAGTGGTCTCGGGCGGCGCGGTCGGCTGCGACCAGGCCTCGGGTTGGGCCGCGGTCAACGCCGGAGGCAGGCACGTCGTGGAGTTGGGTACGGGCGCCGACGTGGTCTATCCGCGCTCGA
>CAJMSV010000122.1 GCA_905216175.1 uncultured bacterium
CCAAGCGGCGCCATATGCAGCACGTCATCAGGCAAAATGCAGCCATAAGCAGCCACACAGAAGATATCTGCTTGCGCAGCTTGGAGAGCCTCATCAACCTCAGGCGTCATACGATTAGCCTCAACAACGGGCAGACCAAGCTCAAGCGCTTTAGCCTTAACAGGAGACGGCTCAAGCTTCTTACCACGCCCACGAACAGCATCAGGACGAGTAACAACAAGCGCAATCTCATTGCCAGCCTCAACAAGCGAAACCAGCGAAGGCACAGCAAAATCAGGCGTACCCATAAACACAATACGCATAAAAGTAAGTCTCCTCTCAATAATGAGCCGAGACGGCTACAAACAACAGCGGAAAGCCAAGTGCCCAGACCATCCGCAATAACAATTCAACAAAAACAAATATACCCAAAACCAAAGAAAGAGCCGCAATAAAAGCAGCTCTTTCAGCAAAGCACCTATCAGCGAAGACGCCCCTCCCTGGCCCGACGGCACCCGGGCGAGACAAGCAGCGTCAACGTAGTCCCCGGGACGCCCGCCTATATCGTCCCGCGCGCAGATTCGCAGCGCAGCGAGAATGTTTGAGCACGGGATGATATAGGCGGGCGCCCCGGGGACGGACAAACCTACTCCGTCTCGCCCGGTCGAGCGCCGCGGGCCAGGGCGTCCTGGTACTCCTTGACGGCCTTGAGCCTCTGCATGGGCTTCAGTCGCTCGAACATGGTGTTGCCGTGCAGGTGATCAATCTCGTGCTGCAGGCACACGCAGAACAGATCGCCCGTGGCCTCATAGCGAATCAGGTTAGCGTCCAAGTCGTACGCCTCGACGACGACATGGTCGGGACGCTCGATCTCGCAGCTAATGCCTGGGATAGACAGGCAGCCCTCGCTAAAGGGCACCAGATGGTCGCTCTGCTCAACAATGACGGGATTAATGAGCACGTACGGGTCGTAGTCGTTTTTGTCGCTGTAGTCGCAGTCGATGGTGACGAGCTGAATGAGCTCGCCGATCTGCGGGGCAGCTAGGCCGCAACCGCCGTTCTCGAACATCATCTTCTTCATCTTCTCGGCAAGCGCCTCGATCGCCGGGGTGATCTCCTCGATGACGGCGCACTCCTGGCGCAGACGAGGGTCAGGCGACAGTACGATTCCGTTGGCTTCCATGGCCATCCTTTCGGGTTGTTACATCAAATCATAGGCGTCGACGTCAACGCTCACGCTCACGCCGCGCACAGAGCCCACCTCTTTGAGGCAGGCGTCGATATCATCAGAGACATGGTACCCTACGGGCGACTTCACAAGCAGGTGGAAGCGATAACGGTCCTTGGCTCTCTCGATTACACACGAAGCCGGGCCCAGCACCTGCGGCACGGCACTCCCCGCCCGCAAAAAGTCGGGCGCGGCGGCATGCCAGCGGCGCTTGAGGAGTTTCGCGATGCGACCGATGTAGTCTTGCGCTTCGTCTCGGTTCGCCGACCACACCAAGATGTTGACCAGGCGAACAAACGGCGGGTACAGCGCGTCGCGGCGCTGGTCCAGGTCGTAGTCGGTAAAGATCGAACGGTCATGCTCAGCGACGGCGCGAATGACCGGGTCCTCGGGCAGATAGGTCTGGATGATCACCTCGCCGGGGCGATCGCCGCGACCGGCACGGCCCGCAACCTGCTCCAGCAAATCGTAGGCGCGCTCCCCTGCGCGGAAGTCCGGCAGCTAGAGGGCGAAGTCAGCATTGCCCACGCCCACGAGCGTGACCTCGGGAAAGTCGAGGCCCTTGGCGATCATCTGAGTGCCCAGCAGCACCGCGCAATCGGCGGCATCGAACTGTTCGAGCAGCTTTTTGTGCGCGTCCTTTCCGCGCGTGGAATCGGCATCCATGCGAATAATGACGACGTCCTCGGGCAACATCTGGTGCAGTGCGTCCTCGATCTGCTGCGTGCCCAGGCCCATTTTTGCCAGGTAGCGACTGCCACATTTGGGACAGCGACTCGTGGGGGCCGGATAGGGCTGCACGCGCCAAGAAGAACCGCATGTATGACACTGCAGCGTGTGCGTGCGCTCGTGATACGTAAGCGCGGTGGAGCAGTGGTTGCAGGTGGGCACGCAGCCGCACTCGCGGCACATCAGGAACGGCGCAAAGCCACGGCGGTTATGCAGAAGCACGGCCTTCTCGCGGCGCTCGACCACACGCTCCAGACCTTCCATCAAGGGTTTTGAGAACATAGAGCGGCTGCCGTGCGAGAACTCGCGGCGCAGGTCGGCAATGCGGACTGTCGGCAGCACGGCGTGTCCCGGGCGCTCGGGCATCTCGACGCGCGTCCAGGTGGCACCGTTATACGTGCCACGGCGGCAGCGGTCGAGGGCCTCGGCCGAGGGCGTGGCGGAGCCCAACACGAGCGGGCAGCGGTAGCGCCGCGCCATCCCGGCCGCCACTTCACGCGCATGGCAGCGCGGGCTGGAACCCTGCTTGTAACTGGTCTCGTGCTCCTCGTCGATGATGATGAGGCCCAAGTCGCTGAGCGGGCAAAAGAGCGCTGAGCGGGCGCCGACAACCACGCGGGCCGCACCGCTGGCGACCATATCCCACTGGTCCAGACGCTCGCCGGCCGAAAGGCGCGAATGGAACACGGCAACCGTCTCGCCAAAGCGCGAGCGAAAGCGGCCGACGGTCTGGGCCGTCAGCGAGATCTCGGGCACCAGCACGCAAGCCGAACGGCCGGCCGCCAGCACGCGCTCAATCGCCGAAAGGTAAACCTCGGTTTTGCCGGAGCCGGTGACGCCGTCGACAAGGACCACGTCTCCGTGGGCGTCCAGACGGGCGCGCTCAATCTGCGCGAGTGCCTGTTGCTGGCCGTTGGTAAGGGAGACCGGCGCCTTACCGTTTGCCGAGGACAGCGTGGTCTGCTCGATGCAGCCGCGCCACGCACGCCGCTCTTCCACCACCACGACGCCGCGTTTTTCGAGCGCCTTAATGGTCGCCGACATACAGTTGTAGAGAAGGTTGAGGTCGCGCGTCGTGACCGGGCCGCACCGCAGTGCCTCGATGAGCTGACGCTGGCGGACCGCCGTTTTGGGAGGCGTATAGTCGAAGCCCTCGGGCGTGAGCATGACCCAGCGGTTTTGGATGGGTTTGACGGCGGGGCGCTCAACGGCCCACACGCCGTCGTCGCCCTTGACCACGCGCGGACTTCCACCCGGGGGCAAGAACAAACGCAGGCACTCGGAAAGCGTCGCGACATACTCGCGTCGCATCCAGCGTGCGATGCGGGTAGCCTCGACAGTAAAGTGCGGTTTGCTGAGGATAGCCTCGATGGCTTTTATGCGCGCGGGGTCGAGGGCGCTGTTGCCTTGCAGGTCGCCTAGCTCAGGCGCAATGTCGACGATATAGCCCGCAGCGGCACGGCTACCAAAGTGGACTAGGACCGTGGATCCGATCTGCGCCTCGTTAGCAAGGGACCGGGGGATACCGTAAGCAAACGGTTCGGACAGCGCACGGGTGGGGATGTCGAGAACCACGCTCGCGTAGGCGGCGATGGGCTCAGGTGCGGACACGGGCTTGGCCGGGGCAGTAGCGGATGCCGGCGCCGCCGGAGTCTCCTCCGGTTCCGACGAACCAAACAGCGAAAGTTGCTCGGCCATGGCCCCAGCACCTCCTATCCCATACGTCTACAGAAACAAGAGCCCCGCTCTGAGTGAACGGGGCTCGAATACATACGTTTGCGCAGCGATTACAGCGCCATCGTGCGGGCGCGGTCGATGCGCGCCAGGCAGTCGTCGCGGCCGACGAGCGCCATGGTCTCGCCCAGCGGAGGGCTCACCATGTTGCCGCTGACGGCGACGCGCACGGCCTGGAACACCACGCGCTTCTTGAGGTCCATCTGCTCAGGCAGCGGCTCAAGCGCAGCGTCGATGTTGGCGGCCGTCCACTCGTCCACACCCTCGAGTGCGGCCTTGGCGGCGTCCAGAATGGCACCCATGCCCTCCTTGGCCAGGCCCTTGTTGACGGATTTCTCGTCATACTCGAGCGTCTCGGCCGTGGCAAAGATGGGAGCGGCGACGGTCACGGCGTCGGCCGGCATCTTAGTGCGCGGCTTGACGATAGCGGCAAGCGCGTCGATCCAGTCCTCGCCGTACTCGACATTACCCTCGATGAGGCCTGCCTCGTGCAGCTCGGGGACCATGATCTCGTCGGCAAACTGGGCATCGGTCATGCCGTTGATGTACTCGGCATTGACCCAGTCGAGCTTCTTGGGGTCGAAGGTCGCCGGGTTCTTGGAGATGCGGTCGAGCGAAAACTTACTGGCCAGAACATCGCGCGGGATGATTGTAGTCTCGCCGTCGAGCGACCAGCCGAGCAACGCCAGGTAGTTGACGAAGGCGTCGGACAGGTAGCCGGCGTCGCGGTACTGCTCCCCCGAGGTGGCGCCGTGGCGCTTGGAGAGCTTCTGGCCGACGGCGCCCTGGATCATGGAGA
>CAJMSV010000123.1 GCA_905216175.1 uncultured bacterium
AGGGCGGTAGGAGTAGGGGTAGTTGCTTCCGGCGGCGAGCAGGCTGCCTTCCTTGTTCTTCGTATCGTCCTCGTGGGCGATCTTTGTGGCCCTGGTGCTCGCCTCGAGCTCGTTGTGCGCGGCGCGGTACTCGGCCTCGCGGGCATTCTCCCCGGGCTCGAGGACGATGCCGGCACCCATGAAGGGACGGTGCAAGATCATGTTCATCTCGTTGAACGTGATCCACCAGCGCACGAGGCCGCGGTAGCGGTTGAAGAGCACCGTCACAAGCCGCTTGTAGAGCTCGATAAGGGTGCGGTTTCGCCAGGCGCCGTACTTCTTGACGAGGTGGATGGGGCAGTCGAAGTGCGTGATGGTCACGAGGGGCTCGATCCCGTGCTCGCGGCAGCAGCGGAACACGTCCTCGTAGAAGGCGAGCCCGGCCTCGTTGGGCTCCTCCTCGTCGCCATTGGGGAAGATGCGGCTCCAGGCGATAGAGAGGCGAAAGACCTTAAAGCCCATCTCCGCGAAGAGGGCTATGTCCTCGCGGTAGTGGTGGTAGAAGTCGATGCCCGTCTGGGCCGGGTAGTAGTACCCGGGCTCAAAGTCGAGCATGCGCCTCAGGCCGCGGCTTACGTCGTTGCGCTCCGGCCCGTGTGGGATGACGTCGACGTTGGCAAGGCCGCGGCCGCCCTCGTCATAACCTCCCTCGCATTGGTTGGCGGCGGTGGCTCCTCCCCAAAGGAACCCTTTTGGAAATGGCATGGTGCCTCCTTCTCTCTGGCGCCCCCATCTCTGCGGGGGACGCTTTATAACGTCCTTGCGGCCTCGCGCGCCGGGCCCGTGGCCCTTTCCCTGATGCGCGCGGGCCGCCTGTGAAGGGATGACTAGCTGACGGCTTGTCCTGCGGCGGCGCGACGTGCTTCCCGGCCTTCGACCAGGGAGGGAGCCTGTGCCAGGCACACGCCGGCGAGGATGATGGCGACGCCCAGCCACTCGACGACGCCGAGCGGCTCGCCGAGGACGATCATGGCGATGAGCAGGCCGGCGGGGAGTTCCGCGGCGGCCATGACAGTGGAGAGGCCCGCAGGCAGGTGCGGAGAGCCCATGCCGAAGAGCAGGACCGGGCAGAGCATGCCAAAGAAGCCGGCGATGACGGCAAAGGGTAGGATGCCCTGGGCGAGGACGCCCGAGACGACGTAGTCCGGGCACACTGTGAGCGACATGACCACGGAGCCCGCGCATACGATGACGCCACGCTGCTCGGACGAGCAGGGGGCCTCAACCTAGCCGGAGAGGGTGACAAAGCGGGAGCAGGACACGGCCGCCCCCAGCGCGCAGAGCAGGGCCACGGGGTCGTACCCGGTGACACCGGTCTTGTAGACGCCGCTGGCGAACACCGTTCCGAAGACGATGACCAGGGCGGAGGCCACTTGGAGGAGCCTCGGCGGCCGGCGCGTCATGACGGGCTGCCATACGAGCCCCAGCCACGTGAACTGGAAGAGGAGCGTGAGCGCCACCGGGGCGGGCAGTACGCTCATGGCGTAGCAGTAGAGGATTGAGGTGAGGCAGGTGAGGGCTCCCAGGCCCAAGAGCTTGAGGGCGAGCTTCCAGCCCACGCGCTGCCAGCGGTGCCCGAGTGCGTGCCCTGCGAGCGTGGCGAGGGCGAAGAAGAGGCAGCCGAACCACGCCTGGCTCGCCACCACCTGTGCCGAGGTGAAGCCCGCGGCGTAGGCGAGCTTGTAGGTCGTGGCCATCGCGCCGTAGCAGGCGCCGCCCGCAAAGACCTGGAGCGCCGCCTTGGCCTGTCCCGCGCCCGTGGCTCCTGCCCCGGCGGCCTGTTGCTTGATTGTGTTTGTTCCTGCCATTAGGCTCCCTTCCGTCTGCTGTCTTGCAGATGCACGTCTCGTGCGTCTGTTCCCTGCAGTCGGAAGGTGGGCTCGTGCGGTCTTCTGGCGGTGCATGTGGTACCTGCTGCCAAGACGAAAAAAGCCACGCAACCGACTGCTCGGTTGCGTGGCAAAAAGGTGGCTAGCGCCCAGAAAAGTCCACGCGTTTTTAGACTGGGACAAAGTACTACAACAGGTGAGATTCCGTCAAGAAAAAACCGAGGAAAAAGTGAGCCTCTGCCCGCCGTACCTGTGGCGGTCGTTCCCCGAACGGGGCGGTGCTGTTGGGGACTCTCTCGATCTGTAACAGTAAGACCCGGTTTTGGTCCGTAGATGTTACAGATTTAGACGTTTTGTCGGGGCGGTTTCCGTTTGTCTTGATCTGTAACAGTTAGGGGTCAAAAGTTGGTCTAGATGTTACAGATTGAGATTGTTGAGGATGGGTGAGGGTAGCTAATTCGGACGGGGCTATTTTAGCTACCCTGCAAATGGGGTAGCTAAAATAGCCCCGTCCCTTTTTAAACAATGGGAAATCGAGCGTGGCAAGCGGAGGTCTTCGGGGTATAAGACGGCTAATTGTATGCCGCCTATGAAAGGAACCCTCATGCCCAGCGTTGCCGTTCTCGCCGCCGATGGCTTTGAAACTATTGAATGCTTGACCATGGTCGATGTCATGCGTCGCGGCGGCGTGCGTGCCACGCTCGTCTCGATCATGCCCACGCGTGAGGTCGTAAGCTCGCTGCAGATCCCCGTGACCTGCGATGCACTCTTTGATGAGATCAACTTTGACGAGTACGACTGCGTCGTGCTGCCCGGCGGCCTACCAGGTGCCACCAATCTGCGCGCAGATCAGCGTGTCTGCGACGTGGTCTGCGAGTTCGCCGCGACCAAGCACGTCGCCGCCATCTGCGCCGCCCCGTTTATCCTGGGCGAGCTCGACCTGCTCGAGGGGCGCCACGCCACGTGCTTCCCTGGCTTTGAGAAAAGCTTCCCCGAAGGCGCCTATACCGGCGAGAAGGTTACGCATGACGGCAACATCATCACCGCCGGCGGCATGGCCCAGTCGCTCCCCTTTGCGCTTGAGCTGCTGCGCACGCTCGCCGGCGACAAGGCCGTCGAGAAGGTCGCCGAGGGCATCCAACTATGATTTTGGCTTCGCAATCGCCGCGCCGCGTAGAGCTGATGCGCGAGGCAAGCTACAACATTCGCGTGATTCCCGCGGATATCGACGAAACGCCCTTTGATGGCGAGGCCCCGCTCACGCTTGTCGAGCGCTTGGCACGCGCCAAAGCGGCTGCCGTTGCTGCCGAGTATGCCGAGCCCAATGAGCTGACGGTCGCGGCCGACACCATCGTCACCTTTGACGGCAAGATTCTGGGCAAGCCGGCAACCGAGGACGAGGCGCGCACGATGCTCCGTGAGCTTTCGGGCCGCACGCACCAGGTCGCAACCGGCGTCTGCATCGTTAAGGCAGGCGATACGGCCGCCCCGCATGCCGCCGAGAGCCTGTCCTTTGTCGATGTGACCGACGTGACGTTCTACGAGCTCACCGACGAGCAGATCGAGCACTACGTCGCCTCGGGTGAACCCATGGACAAGGCCGGCGCCTACGGCATTCAGGGCACAGGAGGACGCATGCTCGTGCACGATATTTCGGGCGACTTCTATAACGTGGTGGGCCTACCCATCGCCCGCGTCGCGCGCGCGATTCAAAAACTCTCGTAATTGCATCTGGCGCTGGGCATCCCCCGGCGCCTACAATTTTGGCGTACCGTACGGATCCCGACCGGGCACAAGGCGCGGCGGAAAACCGATAGGAGTTAAACATGGATACACTGCTCGAGGCCATTGACGTCTGCGATGTCGATGGCTTTTGCTATGGCAACTATACGGACGAGGAGGCCGGCACCGGTTGCACCGTAATCGTGGCACCCGAGGGCGCCACCGGCGGCGGTGACGTTCGCGGCGGTGCTCCCGCTTCGCGCGAAACCGACCTACTGCGACCCGAGAACACCGTCGACAAGGTCCACGCCGTCTGCCTTTCGGGTGGATCGGCCTTTGGCCTCGAAGCTGCAAGCGGCGTCGCTCGCGAGCTTGAGAGCCGCGGCATCGGCCTTCCCGTCGGCCCCACGCAGGTGCCTATCGTGTGCTCCAGCTGTATCTTCGACCTCGCCTTTGGCGATCCCACCGTTCGCCCCGACATTGAAGCCGGCATCGCCGCCGTGCGCGAGGCACTCGACCACACCCCCACCAAGCTCGAACAGGGCAACGTGGGCGCCGGCACGGGCGCTACCGTGGGTAAGCTCATGGGCCCCGCTACCTGCATGAAGGCCGGCCGTGGCGCTGCCGCGTTGGCGCTCGGCCCCATCAAGGTGGGCGCCGTGGTCTCGGTCAACGCCTGCGGCAACGTTGTCGACCCCTTCACCGGCGAGTGGGTCGCCGGTATGCGCGCCGCAGCCGATAGTGACCAAATCGTCGACATGGAGCTCGCCGCCTTTGCCGCCGCAGGCTCT
>CAJMSV010000124.1 GCA_905216175.1 uncultured bacterium
AGAGGCTCTGCTCGAGGCTAAAGAGGAGATCATCAAGAATAAGCAGGCCGCCGAGGCCGAGGACAAGCAGCGTAAGAGCGAGATTCGTACGCTCGAGAACCGTGTGATGCAGCGCGAGGAGTCCCTTGATCGCCGAAACGACGCTCTCGACAAGCGTGAGCACCAGCTGTCCAGCCAGGCCGGTCAGGTCGATAAGAAGAGCGTCGACAAGGTCGAGCTGCATCATGTTATGCGGTTTGCTCTGGATTGCTGGCAGCGGATGATTGACTCTCGACAGTATCGCAGCGTTCTCATGTACAAGAACAAGGGTCCGCTCTCGGGCGGTAGTCTCGTTCATCCGCACATGCAGATTGTGGGTTTGGAGCAGGAAAACGGTTATGCTTCGCTGACTTCCGCCAATTTCGAAGGCATAAATGTCTGGCAACAGGAGAGAATCTCGGTCAACATCTCAACCGAACCGATTATGGGGTTCTTTGTGGCCAATGTTTCAGCCCCGCAGGGAATCGCTGCCAGCGATGACACGAGAGACCAAGCCGAGGCGGATCTCTTCGCCGATGCGATCCAGGTGGCTCTGCGCTATATCCTGAACGAGCACCACGGTGGTCGTGCAGAGTCGTACAACTTGTTCTTCTATCACCTGGGCGGTCGGACCATTGCCAAGGCACTGCCGCGTTGGGTGGTTTCGCCCTACTTTGTCGGCTATCGTTTGGCCCAGGTCAATGCCGAGACAACGCTCGATATCGATGCTGAGCGCCTGCGTGCGCATCTGGAAACGCTCGAATAGCAGGACTAACACCCGCGTAATGCGGACAGTCTAGCGGGCCATGGCGTCGCGGCCGGCCTCGACCCGCTTGCGCTGGGCGGCGCGCTCCTCGCCGGTTAGACGCTCAAAGAGGTGCCCGATAAACGAGGCGAGTACCTGCTGAAACAGCGTTCCGCACATGACGGGAAACACGACTTCGCCCGGAAAGTACTGCGTGGCGATGACGGCGCCCGAAGAGATGTTACGCATGCCGCAGGTAAAGCACATGGTGGTCGTCTCGCTATATGGCAGATGCAGTGCGCGGGCGACCAGAATGCCGACGACAAAGCCGCTGATGGCGAAGGTCAAAATAAAGAGGGCGACTTCCAGGCGCACCGCGTTCATGTGCAGCACGTACTCGCTCATGGCGGTGGAGTTGGAGGCGATAACGCCCATCATCATGAACTTGCAGGCGGGCGAGAGCGCGGGGGAGAGCTTCTCGTGTCCCCATCCACGCGTGAGCTCGTTGATCACGATGCCGAGCACGGCGGGGATGGCGATCATAAAGGCCATGTTCTGCATCATGCTCGGAACATCGATTGCGACGGTGGCACCCAGCAGGAGCTTGAGCGTGAACGGAATCGTCACGGGCGATATAATCGAGGACGTCAGGATGATGGTGAGTGCGAGCGGGCCGTTGCCGCCGAACATGCTAATCCACATAAAGGCAGTGACCGCCACGGGTACGCTGTACTCGAGCACGATGCCGCAGACAAGGTTGGGGTTGGAGCCAAAGAACAGCGATCCCATGGCATAAGCTGCTATGGGAATAAGCACCGCCGAGACGAGCAGCGCCAAAATCAAGTGCAGCGGACGGCGGAACACCTCAGCTACCTGGTGGAAGGTGTTACTGAGCGCGCCTTGGAACGGCATTAAGGCGAAGAGGGGGGGAACGATGGGCTTGAGTATGCCTATCTGCTGGGGAAAGAGCACGCCGAGCGTTACGCAAATCGGAACGATGACCTGCATATGCCCTGCGAGGAACTTTCCCAGTCCAACCCATTGCTTCATATGCCCCGTGACTCCCATTATCCGCGAACTCGTTTGTATGGTTATGCTAGACGCTCGTATGTGTCCGCGCGGCTGAAACGCTCGATTATTTCGAGGGTATTACCGGCCTCGTTTACCGAAACCAGGGCGTGCCGCGAGGCTCTGCGTCCGTGCCGCACGGTATAATAAATCCGTTCAACAGATCTGCCTGCCGAAGCGGGCATACACAGAGGACTCATCGCTATGAACCGTGAGAGGTATCGCGGCGACCTGCCCCTATCGGGGGTGGGCGCCTATGTCATCGCTTAAGACGACACATCGCTGGGCGGTCGCTCAGCAAAATCCCGAGCTCGAAAAGGAGCTTTCGGCTGGTCTGGGCATACCCGGGCTGGTGGCGCGTATTATGGTTGCGCACGGTATTGCCTCGATTGAGGAAGGACAGCTATTTTTGACGCCTTCGCTCGATCGCGACTGGGCCGACCCACTCATTATCCCGGGCATGTCGGTCGTTGCCGACCGCGTCGAGCGTGCTATTCGCAACCACGAGCACATTGCGGTCTTCGGCGATTTTGACGTTGACGGTATTACGTCGACCTGCCTGTTGACCGAGGCGCTGCGAACGTTTGGCGCCAATGTCACACCATTCATCCCGCATCGCTTTGACGAGGGCTACGGTCTTTCGCGCGCGGCGCTCGACCGCGTTAACGAGCTCGCTCGTCCCCAGCTGATCGTGACCGTCGATAACGGCATTGCCGCCAAAGAAGAGGTTTCCTATCTGGAGAGCCTGGGGATCGATTTGGTGGTCACGGACCATCACGAGCCCTCCGATCAGGTGCCGCAGGGCGTGCCCCTAACCGACCCTAAGCTCGAGGACGAGGGTCCTTCGCGTGAACTTGCCGGCGCCGGCGTGGCGCTCAAGCTGGTGCAGGTCCTGAGCGAGCGTTTGAGCAAGCCATCGTATTGGCGCTCGCTGATAGAGGTCGCGGCACTGGGTACCGTGTCCGACATGATGCCGCTCACGCCCGAGAATCGCGCACTGGTCGCCGAGGGCATCCAACAGATGCGTGTGACGGCCCGTCCCGGCTATATCGCGCTTGCCGCACTTGCCAAGGCCGACCTTTCTACCATTACGGCCGACGGCCTGTCGTTTTCGCTCATTCCCCGCTTAAACGCCGCCGGCCGCATGGCCGATCCCAAGCTGGCGCTCGACCTGCTGCTTGCCCGTGATCCTATCGAGGCAAGCGCGCTGGCGGCCGAGCTCGAGGAGATCAACCGTCAGCGTCGCGAGATCGAGGCGGAGCTCACGCGCGATGCCATGGCAAAGGTCGAGGAGACCTATGATGGCGGGCGCGCGATTGTCGTGGGCGGCGAAGGCTGGCACGAGGGCGTTAAGGGCATCGTGGCGAGCCGCCTCACCAACCGATATCACGTGCCGGCGTTGCTCTTCTCTATCGAGGACGGTATAGCACATGGCTCGGGCCGCTCGGTGGGCAAGGTCAACCTGTTCGAAGCCGTCGAGCGCTGCTCCGACCTGCTGATTCGCCGCGGCGGACATGCCGGTGCGGTGGGCGTTACCATCGAGGCATCTAAGCTCGATGAGTTTCGTCGACGTCTTTCCGCTGTGTTGTCCGAGCTTCCCGCCGAGGACTTTGAGGACACCGACGAGGTTGCCGCCACGGTTGACCTTTCCGAATTGAATATCGAGACCATCGAGCAGATTTCCCGCCTTGAGCCGTTTGGCCAGGGTAATAAGGTGCCGCTGCTGGCTGCCGAGGGCGTGACGATGTGTGATCGCGCCGTGGTGGGTAAGACCGGCGAGCATATGCGCTTCGTGGCAACGGATGGAGCCGCGAGCGTGCCGGCAATCATGTTTCGCGTACCGCAGATCGACAGGCTTATCAATTGCGACAGCGCCGTCGACTTGGTGTTCGAGGCCGTTGCCGAGCATTGGCAGGGGCGCGTGAAGCCCAAACTCATGATCAAAGATGTCTTGGTGCGCGATGCCACGGCGCCCAATATCGACGATCCGGCATGTGAGCTTCGCCGCGGCGTACAACCGGCGGATTCTGGCCTGCGCCTGGAGTCGCGTAAACGCGAAACGCTTGCTCAGCTTTCCTATACCGAGCTCACGCGCTCGCTCATTCACAGCTTTATCGGATCGAACCAGCCGCACCGCGCCCAGGTCGAGGCGCTGGTGGCCCGCGGCAACAACGCGCGCGGCCCGAGCTCCATCGCCGTCACCAACTCCGACAACCACCACGTGCTGTCCGGCTACCCGGAAGACCTGGCCGCTTTCGCCCTCGAAGCCGAGCGCGAACACCAGCATCAGTCCAAACTGCGCGAGCAGAAGCTCCACGGCGGCACCGTGTTCACCCCGCCCCTCGACTACCTTGCGGTCACCCTGCCCATCCACTCGCCGCTCCTGGCCGACGCCGTCGCACAGACCGTGGCCTGGGCCGGCGCCTGCGGCTTCGACCAGAAGCGCACCCGTGCACTCGCCGAGGAAGTGCACCTGCACCACGTGGACTGGA
>CAJMSV010000125.1 GCA_905216175.1 uncultured bacterium
GTCGAGAAGTATCGCACCTGCTTTATGGCTTCGCGCGCCGCCGCCATGGAGCTTCGCCGTGTGGAGGAAGCCTCGCGTGCGCAGGGGAGTCGCGTCGAGGAAGCGCGTTTTGCCCTCGAGCGTATCGCCGAGGTCGACCCTAAGCCAGGCGAGTACGAGGAACTCGAGGAGCTGCTGCCTCGCTCGGAGCACGCCGAGGTCGTGGTGGCGACGGCAAACGAGGCCCATGCATCGCTTGCTGCCGAAGGGGGAGCGCTCGATGCCGTGAACGGCGCCGTGGCCGAGCTTTCCCGCATGGCGACCGTTGACCGCAAGCTAGGTGACATCGCAGACGCACTTTCGGACGCCTGCATCTCACTCGAGGACTGCGCCAACGAGCTGCGCGCCTATCGCGATGGTGTTGCGTTTGACCCTCGTGAGCTCACTCGCATGCGCGAGCGGTATTCCGACCTTAAGGGACTTCTGAGGCAGTGGGGTCCCACCATGGATGACGTGTTTTCCATGCGCGATCGCTCGCAAGAGCTTTTGTCGCTGGTAGACGATGGTGATGAGCAGATCAAGAAGGCGCGTGAAGCGCTTGGCGCAGCGGAGCATGAACTGTTTGCCGCCGCCAAGGCGCTTAAGCGTGCACGCAATACGGCGGCTCCGCGTTTTTGTCACGAGGTTGGCCGTCAGATGGCGCGCTTGGAGATGGGTAGTGCCGAGCTCGTCTGGGAGTCGAGCGATCTTCCCCGTGCTGAGTGGACGCCCGTTGGTCCTTCGAGCTACGAGCTGCTATACCGCAGCGGTGCCGGCTTGACGCCACGTCCCCTGCGCCGTATTGCGTCGGGCGGCGAGCTCAGCCGCGTCATGCTGGCGAGCAAGGTTGTCCTCGGTAACGCGGACGGCGTCGACACTCTGGTATTCGACGAGGTCGATGCCGGTGTCGGCGGCTCTACGGCTCGTGCTCTTGCTGGTGTGCTGGCCGATCTTGCCGCTACGCATCAGGTCATCGTCGTAACGCACCTTGCGCAGGTTGCGGTCATGGCCGACAAGCATTACGTGGTCAGCAAGGAGCCAGGCGATGTTCCCCAGACGCATTTGGACGAGGTGACCGGTGATGCCCGCACCGCAGAGATCGCCCGCATGTTGAGCGGCGATCAGTCCGAGGTAAGCTTGGCCCACGCAAAGCAGATGCTCGAAGAAGCTCGAGGTTAGGTCGTAACAGCGGTGTTGGTAGGACAAAATAGACTGAAATTTTTGTCCCACTACGCGTTTTACTCAACGACCTTGTCCGGCTGGATGAGCTCCTCGTAGTAGCTGATATGCTCACGCGCGTCTTCGATCTCGGGCAACAGGAAGTTGTAGATGACTTCGATGATCATCGTGGCGCTGATCTTAGAGAACGCAAAGTCGCCCGTTGTCAGCAGCGCTTCGTGGTTGACGGTGTTAAAAGTGTAGTCTGCCAGGCGCGCGAGCGGGGATTTACTGTCGCTGCTGATGACGACTACGGTTGCGCCGCAGTTGCGAGCCGCTTTTGCCATGCGATTCAGTCGGCGCGATTTGCCGGAGTTTGAGATTAGCACGATGACGTCACCCGGGCGCAACGTGAGCGCAAAGCCGATTGATGTCTCGCTAATGGTGCTCGCCATGCAGCGTAGGCCCAGCTGCGAAAACTTAAACGTCGCATCGAGCGCGACCGCGTTGGTATTGCCCACAGCCGCAAACTCAATAACCCCTGCATGCTTAAGGGCATGCACAACAGCCGCCAGCGTATCGTGGTCGATCCCGTCGATGGTCGCATTAAGCTCACTCACCTTGGCGGCGAGGATATTTTTAAGGCTCTGCTCCATGTTGTCGAGCGAGACCTCGTCGGTCAGGCCCTCGTTGCGCTGGCTTTCCAAATCCCTCGCCAACGAAAACTGAAAGCTGCGGAAGCTACCAAAGCCCAGCTTGCGGCAGAAGCGCGAAACGGTCGCCTCTGACGTGGCGGCGGCGCGCGAGAGCTGAGCTGCCGTGAGGCGCGGCGCCTCGGACTGGTGCTCCAATATATAGTCGACAATGCGCCGCTCGGACTCGCTGTATCCCTGATGGGTGCTAATGAGGGAAAGTGCGCTCTTGCTACTATCGGTCATGGATGGCTCCTGGTTGGCATGAAAATCTAACTTGATTTGCAATGCCATAGTATACGGGCATTTTCAATTACAAGATACACCTTGCCGTTTCAAGTGTTGATGGTAAACTTTCACTTACCGTTTACGGTTATGAAAGAACCTTTCACCGGAGAATTGCACCTTATCTCTTCTCACGCGGACGGTAGGTTGGTATCTTTCAAGTGTGGAAAAACGCGCATCGAAGCGCGTGTAGGGGAGCGCCCGCGGGCGCTGTACTCAAGAAGGAGGGACACATGGCTAAGTTTGACATCATCGCCGCGACCGGTTGCCCGACCGGCATTGCGCACACCTTCATGGCGAAGGAGGCGCTGGAGAAGGCTGCTGCCGAGCGAGGTCTGACCATTAAGGTCGAGACTCATGGCCAGGTCGGTGTCGAGAACGAGCTCACCAAGAGTGAGATCGCTGGTGCCAAGGCCGTCGTCGTCGCAGCCGATAAGGATGTCCAGGCTGAGCGTTTCGCCGGCAAGCCCATGGTTTCCGTTGGTGTTTCCAAGGCCCTGTCCGTTGAGGCCGCCGGTAAGCTGATTGACCGCGCGCTCGCCGCCAAGGGTGACGACACGGTTGCAGCTGCTGCTGATATCGAGGATGAGGTCGAGGAGAAGGAGTCCATCGGCCACATCATCTACAAGCACCTCATGAACGGCGTCAGCCACATGCTGGTCTTCGTCGTTGCCGGTGGTGTTCTGACCGCTGTCTCGATCCTGAGGGGCATTACGTCCTTCGATTCGACGGCGTCTGACTACAACAGCTTTGCTGCGATGCTCAAGATCATCGGCGGCATCGCCATGAACCTCATGGTTCCGGTGCTTTCCGCCTATATCGCCGAATCCATCGGCAAGCGCCCGGCGCTCGTTCCCGGTTTCGTTGCCGGTATGATCGCCATCCAGGGCCTGCCTGTTAACGCCGAGACCGGCATGATCGACGCCGGTGGCGCCGGCGTGGGCTTCGGCTTCCTGGGCGGCATCGTCGGCGGCTTCCTCGCCGGCTATGTCATCCAGCTGCTCGAGAAGGTCTTTGCCGGTCTGCCCAAGAACCTGGACGGCCTCAAGGCCATCTTCCTGTACCCGCTGTTCTCGACGGCTATCGTCGGCCTGGTTATGCTCGGCATTTCCGGCCCCATGGCTGCCATCAACACCGCCATGATGGACTTCCTCAAGGGCCTGTCCGCCTCTGGCGCCGTTGTACTGGGTCTTGCCATTGGCTGCATGTGCGCCTTTGACATGGGCGGCCCGGTCAACAAGGCTGCTTACGTCACCGGTACTGCTATGCTCACCGAGGCTTTGGCCGCCGGTGTTGGCACCGATACCTACAACTTCGGCACCAACTTCATGGCTGCCGTCTCCGCCGCCTGCATCGTTCCGCCGCTGATCACCACCTTTGCCGTCGTTGTCGGCAAGAAGTACTTCAGCCAGGAGGATCACGACGCCGGTGTTGTCAACCTCATCCTTGGTTGCACCCACATTACCGAGGGCGCCATTCCGTTCATGACCAAGAACATCTGGCCCGTCATGCCCATCATGATGCTCGGTTCCTCTATCGCTTCGATCCTGACCATTATGTTCAACGTTCACGATCCAGCGCCTCACGGTGGCTTCTTGGTCCTGCCCGTTGTCGAGAACGGTCCGCTTTGGGTCCTCGCGATCCTCATCGGCGCTGTGGTCGGTGGCATCCTGTTCGTGGCCTTCAAGAAGTACGACTTCGAGAAGAATCAGAAGGCCGCTCCTGCAGCCAAGCCGGTTGAGGCTCCCAAGGCCGCTGCCGTCGAGGCCCCCAAGGCCGAGGCTGCCGACTTCGTTAAGGTCGAGAATGTCTTTGTTGCCGAGGATTTCGCTTCTCGTGACGAGGCTCTGAGCTTCGTTTCCAACCAGGCTGTCAAGGCCGGTATCGCCAGCGACGCCGACGCCGTGTTGAACGCCTTCCTGGCCCGCGAGGCCGAGGGTACCACGGGCATGATGGAGGGCTTCGCCATCCCGCATGCCAAGTCCGACGCCATTAGCGAGGCTGCCGTCATCGTCGTCAAGGACGAGTCCGGCGTGACCGGTTGGGACACCATGGACGGCGCTCCCGTCAACGTTGCCATCGCCCTGCTCATCCCGGGCGCTCAGGCTGGAACCACGCACCTCAAGATCCTGTCCAAGGTCGCCGAGGCGCTTATGGACGA
>CAJMSV010000126.1 GCA_905216175.1 uncultured bacterium
CTCTTGCTTTATCCTCTCCAATTACTTCCGACATTTCTTTGTAAGTAAATCCGTATGGGTCATTCAATATTTCCGTAAGTGTACTTTTAGGTAAGTGTTTCATTTAATATCCTTCCTTTTGTTTTTCAGAGTTTTTGATTATGATTTCTAATTTTTCAAAAAAGCCCATATTGAAAATGGGAAAAATCTTTTTTGATTTCAATGCTTATCGAATACGCATGCTATGTAACATAAACATTTCCCCCTTTTAATAATACTATACAAGACGATATGAGCAGGACATAAAAAAGTTGGAAGCCCCTCCTGCATGCATATCCGCGGATTAGGCCGACAATAGAGGTGTCCAAACCGCCAGCGGCCACGCCGCATTCATGGAAGGGGCTTCCGATGAGCAATGCTACCACTTTCGTAGGGCTAGACGTGCATGCCAGGCCGGTGAAGGCCTGCGCGTTCGTCCCGGAAACGGGCGAGACGATCAGGAAATCGTTCGGCTACGAGCCCGGCGAGATCGCCTCATGGGTGTCCTCGCTGCCCCAGCCCGCCAGATGCGTCTACGAGTCGGGAGTGACGGGCTTCCACCTTTGCCGCGAGCTGAACGCGATGGGCGCCGCCTGCGTGATCGGAGCCGTTTCCAAGATGCACAAGCCCGCCGCGGACCGCGGCCGCAAGACCGACAGGCGCGACGCGCAGTTCCTCGCGGTGCAGCTGGCGCTGGGCGTGGTCACCGAGGTGCACGTGCCCGATGCCGAGTGCGAGGGCGCGCGGGATTTGGCGCGGGCGCTGGCCGACGCGCGCGACGACGCCGTGCGCGCCAAGCAGAGGCTTTCGAAGTTCCTGCTCAGGCACGGGCTCGTCTACGACGAGAGGAACGCCGCCGGCCAGAGGCGCAACCGCTGGACCGGGGATTTCTGGGCGTGGGTGGGCCGCATCGACCTCGGGGACGCCGCCGCCATGGCGACGCTGGACCACTACTGCGAGCGCGTGCGCGAGGCCGACGCCGCCAAGGCCGCGCTCGAGGCGAAGGTCAAGTCGCTGGCCCAGCAGCCTAGATGGAAGCCGACCTGCGACGCGCTCAAATGCCTCAAGGGTATAGACGCGGTCACCGCGGCTTCGATCGCGTGCGAGGCCGACGGCTTCGCGAGGTTCGCCACGGCGTCGGGCTTCGCGGCGTGGGTGGGCCTGGTGCCCTCCGAGCACTCCAGCGGCGAGTCCCGATTCCGCGGCGGGATAACCAAGGCCGGCAACAAGCACCTGAGAAAGCTGCTCGTCGAGGCCGCCTGGCACTACAAGGGAGCGTCGAGGTCGCCGAAAGACCTGGCCAAGGGGCAGGTAGTCGACGCAGCGACCAGGCGACACGCCAACGCGGGCGTGAGGCGGCTCGTCGACAGGCGCCGCTCCATGGACGATGCGGGCAAGCAGAGCAGCGTGGCCAACGTCGCGGTGGCGCGCGAGCTGGCCTGCTGGTGCTGGGCCGTGGGCCGAATGGCGGAAGGCGCCTAGCGGGAGCGCCGCGCACATATCCGGGTCTTTCCCGGAATTCCCGGGCTCGACGGGCGTCGGCCTCCATCCTCGGATTTTTTTCGTGCGGCGGCGAAGCCGCCACGCACGCCAAAAGACAGACGAGACGGAGGGGCCGGCCGTAGCAACGAGATGCACCGGCGCATTCTGCGCGATGGGCGAATATTAAACTGCCAGACGGGCGTCGATCCGACACGCGCTGTCAACGGGGATTGCGGAGGAGATAGATTGGGCCAAGGGCGAACGAAATCGCCCTTGGCCCTTCATTGCCTATTGACAATGTCCTGCTCATATTATAAAAGGCGCCCACGAGGACACCTACAGGCTATCTTCGAACTACTTGGTTGGGGCAGACGGAGGAAAAAAATAGGGCAGAATCGCTCTCATGATCCCGCCCCGCAAACCCGAGGGTTTCTAACTGGCTCCATTATTCCGGGCTTCTCAGTTCTGTCATTGACCCAGGTATCATCCGTCTCCTATAGCGAGTGAATATAAAAATAGGGCAGAGTCGCTTGCGCAAGTCCGCCCCTAAAACCGTGAAGGTTTTGCTATCTGCAGGCTATTCTACCAACCCGAGCGATTCTGTCAACCTGCGAAGGAACTCGAGCGCGGAGCGAGCTGCGGCGTCGGGCCCCTTGTCGGGCAGCGCCTCGGTTTCGCCGTCGGCCCTGGCGAACATCTCGGCGAGCTCGGATGCGGCGCGCGAGCGCGAGGAGCCCTCGGGTACCAAGCCGGAGTGCGCCACGAGCACGGTCGCGACCTCCTGCATGGCCGTATTCCCCATCCACTTCCTCCTGGTCGCCTTGGGAATCCCCACGGCGGCGACCCTTCGGGAGACGCCGCTGGACGCCGAGCCCCGGGCGGCGCCCCTCTCGGCGAAGCAGTTGATCAGGCACGAGCCGTGCGCGGCGCAGTTGCGGACGGACTTCACGCGCTTGAGGTCGTAGTGGGAGGCCTCGAGGCGCCTGTCGCCCCATCGCCTGGCGCAGAAGCGCACGAAGTCGATGAGGGTGCCGAACGAGGTGAGCTCAAGGAAGGCCCAGGCAGGCATGTCGCCGGAGTACTTCGCGTAGAGGCTCGAGCTGTAGGGGCTGCGGCCGCTCATCTTGAGCTCGCGCAGGCGGTACTCCCTGTTTGCAGTGGTAAGCGATGCCATGTAGTCGGCCACGATGGCGTAGCCGTCCTCTCCACGGTCCTCCATCTCGCGAAGCAGTGTCACCTTCTGGAAATGCTCGATGTCGAGCGTCATGCCGAGCAGGGCGTGGCGCAGCTCCTGGTCGAGCGCCGCGAGCAGGCGCAGCTGGCCGAAGTCGAGGTCTACGTAGCGGCCGTCGCGCGGGCCTCCCTCGTATTTCGAGAAGAGTTTGCGGTAGGATGCGAGCTTGAAGAAGTTGCACTTGTCGCGCAGGTAGTCCGCGGCCTCTTCCTCGGAACACAGTTCGAAGGCTACGCCCTTCTGCTTGAGGTGCTCTATCTGCTGCTCGATCGTGAGGATCGGCTTCCTATCGTGGGGTTCGGCCATGCTCGGTCTCCTGTCATTGATTTGAGAATCCTATTCTACCAGCATGTTTGCCCTGAATCCTGAAGGCCCGTTCGCCAACTCATAAGCAAGCCACCTGAGACTACTCACTTTGTTCACGAATGGCGAAGACCTGCGACCTGGGGTTTTGCAAATGGCGCGCAAGCCACCCGCGTTAATTCACTTGCGATTGCAGCTGGCGGCTTGCGGGCAAAAGGGCGGTTGAGTTTCAAAACGGGCGTTTTCGGCGCCATCGAGCCTCCAAAGGCGACCCGCCGCGCACTTTGGGACAAAAACAAAAACTCAAAGCCCTGAGTTTGAAAAAAGTTTTTGAGGTTGTCCCAGCTTTTGTCCCCGAAGCCGACGAAACGCGACATCGCGTCATTCGGCGGCACGCGTTCCGTGTCGATGCCGAAAACTGGGTGTAACTGGAGTGACGGGACGGCAGAACCGACGCCATCGAGTGGGAATAGTTACGCACATTATCGTGAGGTTGTTTTGGCGTGAGTTTTGATGCATTTTGATGCTTCTGGATTCGCTGAAATACCTCTAAGCCAATGATTCTCATGTAACGCGAAAGGCCTTCGGATAGAGTTCCGAAGGCCTTTCGACTTATTGTCTGAACTGCGGTTTGAGCGAAATTATAATAGCCAAGCGATTAGCTTTGTTGCCAAAGCGCACGATAACGTGCGGTTCACCAGCGCTTTTGCCAACTATCTCTAAAATCCGTACTCACAAGGATACCTTAGATTGCTGGCACTCTTTATTGTGCACTCATAATGCACTCACGGAAATAGCAACCGCCAAACGCCAATTCAGAAATCTAAACCATACAGGTGATGCTCCGGTTATTGCGGCTTGTGCGAAACGCACGGGAAGCGAGCCTAGGGGCGCGGGACCCCCCGCAAACGGGTGCTCAATGGACGCCGCCGTCCTCCTATGCCGAGGATTTGTCCGACGGCATAGGCTACTTGCTGAATTAATCGATCAGCTCATATCCGCTCAAAAATCACCGCTTGCCAGTGTCGCACCAATGCACTCGCCAGTCGCGGCTCCGCCGCCGTCGCGCATTGCAATTCGGGGCCGCTCTTGCGAACGGCCCCGTGACGGCAATGACGGCAATGACGGCAGATTCCTATATAGCCGGTTTCCCTTCACCGCCTTCACCCTCTATGCGCTGAAGCGTCACCAGCTGGCCCGCGCTCGTGTGCTTCTTGGCGTAGCGCACGCCCCTTGAGAGCATGAAGCCGCTGTTCTGTGCGAGG
>CAJMSV010000127.1 GCA_905216175.1 uncultured bacterium
CGAGTGCGCGCATTGCGATGGACGGAAGCCTGGACGAAGTCTTCTCGCATGCCGATGAGGTCAAGGGCATGATGGGCGAGAACCTGCGTACACACATCGATGACGCACTACTGAGCCGCAAGGTTGCGACAATTCGCACCGATGCGCCCGTCGAGCTCGACTTTGAGGCGACGTCCTTCCCGGCGTTTTCTGCCGATGAGGTTTCCGCGGCGCTGGGTACGCTTGGTATCACCGCCATGCAGAACCGTTTCTTGGCGCTGATCGGCGGCGAGGGCGGGGCTGCTGCCTCCAGTGTGTTTGAGATACCTGCTATGGTTCGCGCAGCCGCCGGCGATGCCGACGCGCTTGGTGCCGTTGCGGCTGAGGTCTCCCGCGCGATTGATGCCGGCGAGTGGGTCGCCGCCGTGGTGGACGACGACAAGGAAG
This sequence comes from uncultured bacterium, assembly GCA_905216175.1. Taxonomy (GTDB): domain Bacteria; phylum Actinomycetota; class Coriobacteriia; order Coriobacteriales; family Coriobacteriaceae; genus Collinsella. The sequence continues at coordinate 427 of CAJMSV010000127.1, forward strand.
AGGGCGCGCTCTTTGGGCTGACGCGCACGCTGTGGTTGGCGACGTCCAAGGGCCTGTTCGCGCTCGAGGAGGGCGACAGCTGTGCGGCGGCTGAGGTTGAGGGCTTCAACTTCGCTCACGGTGTGATCGCCGGCGTGCTTGCGCGCCTGTTTATGGAGGGCCGCGTGGCGAGCCCGGATACGAAAGCGCTGCTGCACGAGCTTTCGCCCATCGATTCTTCTGAGCCCGAGCTCATGGATCCGCTCGCTGCCGATTCCACGCGTATCTTCGATACCGTGGTCGCTGCCTATCTGCTGGATTCCGATCGCTCCGAGTTCGATGAGGCATATCTGGCCGATACCTATCTGCAGATGGCGTTGCCTGCGGCGCGCGGTGCAGAGGGTGCTGGTGAGGACGCTCCGGCGCCTGCCGCCCGTACTGCGGCTCTGACGCTGGCGCTCGTGGCGCCGTTGCGCGAGTGCATGGCCCGTGAGAACGCCGCCAACGTGTTCGATGGCATCGAGATGCCGCTCGTTCCGGTACTTGCCAAGATGGAGCGCGCGGGCATGCTCGTGGACCCCGACCGCCTGCACAGTCTGTCCGAGGGTCTGGCGACCCAGATCACCGAGGTCGAACGAAGCATTCGCGACCTTGCCGGTGACGAGACCTTTAACATCGGCAGCCCCATGCAACTTTCGCATGTGCTCTTTGATGTGATGGGCCTTCCGACCAAGGGTCTCAAAAAGACCAAGCGCGGTTACTATTCGACCAATGCCAAGGTACTGAGTGATCTTGCCCGTGACCACGAGATTGTTCGTTTGATCTTAGACTGGCGCGAGAAGTCCAAGATCAAGTCAACCTATCTGGACACGTTGGGCCCGCTGCGCCGCGGTGACGGTCGTGTGCACACCACGTACAACCAGACCATCACCGCGACGGGGCGTCTGTCTTCGAGCGACCCTAATCTGCAAAACATTCCGACGCGCTCGGAGCTGGGGCGTACCGTCAAGACGGCGTTTTCGGCAGGCGAGGGAAGCGTCTTTTTGGCGGTGGACTACTCGCAGATCGAGCTGCGTCTGCTGGCACATCTCTCGGGTGACGAGCACTTGGTGCGCGCCTTTAACGAGGGCGAGGACTTCCATGCCGAGACGGCGGCGCGCGTGTTTGGTGTGCCGGTGTCCGAGGTAACGCCCGACCTGCGCAGTCGCGCCAAGGCCGTGAACTTTGGCATCGTGTATGGCCAGCAGGCCTACGGCCTGTCGCAGTCGCTGCATATCTCGATGGCCGAGGCGCGCGACATGATCGACCGCTACTACGAGGCCTACCCGGGCGTGCGTACGTTCCTCGACAACGTGGTGGCGCGCGCCAAGCAGACGGGCTACGCCGAGACCATGTATGGCCGCAGACGCCATATTCCCGAGCTCAAGGCCAAAAACCCGCAACTCCGTGGCTTTGGTGAGCGCACGGCCATGAACCACCCCATGCAGGGAACCGCCGCCGACATCATCAAGATCGCGATGGCCTGTGTAAGCCGTCGCCTGGAAGAAGAAGGCTTTGCCGCCCACATGATCCTGCAAGTGCACGACGAACTGGACTTTGAGTGCCCCATCGACGAAGTCGAGCGCCTAACCACCATGGTCCGCGACGTCATGGAACACGTAGTAGACCTCCACGTCCCCCTAATCGCCGAAGCCAGCACCGGCATAACCTGGGCTGACGCTAAATAGGGAAGCGCCCACAATTCCAAAGTAACCAAAAGTAGAAGGGGGCTCCTTGCCAACAAGGAGCCCCCTTCATTCCAAAAAATCAGCCAAGTATCTAGGCGCCAAGACGCCATCCAGGCGGCAAGCAAGTCACCGCAGGACCTGGCCGGGCGAGGCGGTTAAGTTTTTCGTAGATTCCGCACGAGCCGGAAAGCACTTAATGTGCTTTCCGAGCGAGCCCAGGACCTGACCGAACGAAAAACTTAACCGCCTCGCCCGGCCAGGTCCGACAAGTTACGTTAACGAGCCGCCAAGATGGCGTCGATGAGCGTCAGTACGCCCCCGTCGTTGTTGCTCGGAATGCGCCACTTGGCGTGCGCGTTCATGTGCTCCTCGGCATTGTCCACGATAAAGCTGTGACCGACGCGCTCCAGCATGGGGATGTCGTTGTAGGTATCGCCCACGGCGGCAGCATCGGCAATATCGATGCCCAGGTGCTCGCACAGGTGAGCGATGCCGGCGCCCTTGTCGACGCCCAGGTTCATAAAGTCGATCCACTCGCGCCCGGCGTTGGTGACGTAGAGCTTATCCGAGAACTCGGGGCTATAGGTCTCGCGGAAAGCGGGCTCGGCGTCGTAGCCGGGGAAGAAGACCGAAATCTTGTTGGACTCGAAATCAATGCCCTCAAAGCTGTCGACGTAGTTGATTGTGTTGTAGTAGACGCTGATCTCGTCGTGGTATTGATGGTCGCGGGCAAGCACGTAGAACTCGTCGAAGCAGCACAGGACGGGGACAGCGCGAGGATCCTCCGAGGCACGGTTCAAGACCTGCTGATACAGCTCTACGTCAATATTGCTCTTATAGATATAGCTGCCGCGATAGATCACGCAAGCTCCGTTGTCGGGACAAAAGGCGAGGCGGTTCTTGATGCCCTCGAACATCTCCTCGAGCTTGGGGGCGGGACGTCCGCTGGCGGGGCAGAATACGATGCCGGCGTCGGCGAGCTTGTCCAGGCGCTCATCAAGACCCTGGGGCAGCACACGCTCGTCGGTCAGCAGCGTCTTGTCCATATCGACGGCGAGAATCTTAATGTTGCCGATGTTGGCGTCCGATTCGTAAGTTTGCATAAAAATGCGCCTTTCGTTTCGAGATTGTTTCAGACGTTATAACCATCAACTAGTAGTCGAGCGTATTTTCGCAGGAATGGTGCGTATTTGCACTGCAATTCACAAACTAATGAAAAAACTTTTCAGAAATTTGAATTTGTCGCTTGCGCAGCGTGCACTTTATCGTAATATAGCGAACATCGAAAACGGAGACGGCAAAAGAGCCGTTTACCGAGGAAAAGGTACCGTTTGCGATATTTGAATTGCGCCCGGCGATACGTGAAAGGAGAGGCAGATGCAGTTCGTAAAGATCATCACCACTGCAGACAATGCCATCCGACGCCAGCGCGCAATTTCCCGACGACGATAACAATCGTCTCTTTCCGCATGGGGCGCAATGCCTCAACAGAGTCATTTTGAGGTCGTTGGGTTTAAGCACGACATAGCCGCATGTTTCTAGGGCATGCCTGTGATGCATTCTGCTGAATAACCTGATATTGCACGGTTTTTGACCTCAAGGTGACTTGCAACTGACCGATGTTCTAACTAGCTACCAAGGGCGAAAGGAAACAGCCATGAGCAAGGAAAAAGTCGTTCTCGCATATTCCGGTGGTCTTGATACATCCGTATGTGTCAAGTGGCTCCAGGACGAGAAGAATCTCGATGTCGTTTGTGTCTGCGGCAACGTGGGCCAGGAAGAGACCGGACTGGATGCCAAGAAGCAGAAGGCGCTCGACCTGGGCGTTCTCGATTGCCAGGTGCTCGACCTGCGCGACGAGTTCTCCGATGAGTTCCTGACCAAAGCCATCGCAGCAAACTCCATGTACGAGAACAAGTACCCGCTGCTCTCCGCCCTGTCTCGCCCGCTGCTTGCCAAGAAGCTTGTTGAGGTCGCCCACGAGTTTGGCGCGACCTACGTCGCCCACGGCTGCACCGGCAAGGGCAACGACCAGGTCCGTTATGAGGCCGCCGTCAAGGCCCTACACCCCGCGCTCAAGGTTAACGCCACGGTTCGCGAGTGGGACCTGGAGTGCCGTCCC
>CAJMSV010000128.1 GCA_905216175.1 uncultured bacterium
CTGAGATGCTATCGGCCTATTGCATTCTCCGCCTGCCATACGGTTCCTAAAATAGCCCCGTCCCAAATTGACTACCCCGGATGCCCGGTTTGGCGAGAGTAGCAAGAATTACCTCGCCTGAAATGAGCTACTTTTCAACTTTGACTTTTTGAATCGTGCAGTGGCCGATGCCCGTGAGGCGCACGATCTGCTTGATCGAAAAGCCCTCGCTTTTGAGCTTACGGATACAGTCATCACGCACGCCCTTGGGCAGAGCGTTGAGATGGTGAGGCTCGTATGGTTTGAGCAACGCCTGCGCAAACTCAAGCGCGTCAGCATCACTCACATGAGCGCCATAACGGAAGCAATAGCCATTGGGCTCGCCCGAGGTGCTAAATGCAAAAAATCTCTGGGAATTCCCGAGCAACCCGAGCACGCAATCAGTCTTACAAATTCCCGGATAGCCCATATACTCGCTAAAGCTGCTCCAGCGATAGAGCGAAGCAGTGCCAATTCTGGCTTTCGCAGGGTTATCGTGAATGTAACGAACGCAGTTGAGCAGCTGATCATCATCGAGAATCGGCACACTCTTAAATCGATCCTGGAAAACAGGACCTCTCCTGCCTGTCTTAGAATTGAAATACATGGCATACGCCGTCGTAATCGAATGCATGCAATCGCTCAGGTGAGCATGCCCGTCATCTAACAACAAGTGAATGTGATTATCCATAAGGCACCATGCGATGACATCCACTTTGAACTTCTGGCATTTCGAAGCTATCAGTCGAATCAGGTAGAGTCGATCGTCAGCATCCTCAAATATCAGCTGACCACCACAGCCCTTTTGGACGACATGGTAATAGCCGTAAACAGAGATTTCCCGCGCGGTCCGAGTCATACGCATCTCCTCCTCTACAGATAACAAATACGTTACCCGAGTCGGAAAGCTAAATATCACGCAATGAACCGCAACTCGCTTCTATCGGCGAACGGTAGGTAGTAGCTAAAAAAGCCCCGTCCCAAATTAGCTACTTTGGGCAAAAAGAAAGCCGGGCAGGTGCGGAAAACCGCAACTGCCCGGCGATATGTGTGAGGGTAGCTAAACCCCATCTCAAATGAGCTACTAGAGGAGGTTGAGGGGGAGCTGGGGGGCGTCTCCCCAGAGCTTCTCGAGGCGGTAGAAGTCGCGGGCTTCGGGAGTGAAGACGTGGACGACAACCGAACCGTAGTCCATGAGCATCCAGGTCTTCTGCTCGCGGCCCTCGATGGAGAACGGATGCTCGCCGCAAGCCTCGGCGACCTTCTCCTCGATCTCGTCGACGATTGAATCGACCTGGCGGTTGTTGGCACCGGTGGCAAGCACAAAGTAGTCGCATACGTCGGAAAGCTCGGTCAGGTCGAGCACCTGAACGTCCTCGCCCTTCTTGTCGTAGGCGGCCTGCGCGGCGGCGCGGGCGACATCCTCGGCGGCGACACCGCTCGCGGACAGCGAGGCGGCAGTGCGGTCGGACGTGGCGGCGAAGCTCTTGTGCTCCACACCTTCAAGAATCTGCTCGTCGGTCATGGTCTCGTCGGCCATGGAATACCTCTTTCTAGACAGCCCGAGCTAGCGCAGCTGGGCGTAATGGTTGTAAATCGTAATAGCCGTGGGATAAAGATAGCGCCCGGACTGGATCACATAGACCAGACCCTGCGCAAAACAGGAGAAGAACAACTCATCGAGCGTCGACTCCCCCACCATCTTGCGCAGCGCATGCGCATAGTCGCCGTGGCGGTTGGGCTCGATGGCATCGGCCACAAAGACCACCATATCGAGCGGCGTCATGTCGCAGGCACCCACGGTGTGACGGTCGACAGCCTGGAAAACGGCCGGCGACAACTCGGGGAAAAGCTGCGGAAGCTCATAGGCGGCAACAGGACCATGCAAAAGCGGCGTCGCGGCGGAAGGAGAGCCGGCAATCTTAATGCCGTAATGCAGAGCGCGCGTAACCAGCTCGTCGTCGGAGAGCACTTTGTCCCAGTCGTGGATCAGACCGGCAGCAGCGGCATCAAAGCGGTCAACGCCGTAGACCTCGGCCAGATGAAGTGCGGTCTCGGCAACACCCAGCGAATGCACATAGCGCTTGCGCTTATCCTTCATGCGAACATCGAGCAGCTCTTGAATGCGCTTGAGCAGCGCGCGCTCATCGCCCTCAAACTGATCCTCTACCGGCAACGTAGACCCCCATCACTCAAAATCTTCTTGGCCCAAATCGGCATATAGCCTGCGTTTGCGAATGTAGCCGAGCACAGACTCGCTCGTAAGATAGCGCACGCTCATGCCGCGGGCAACTCGCTTACGAATGTTCGTCGAGCTGATCGCCAGCGCCGGAATCTGAATATAGCGCACGTCGAACGGCAGCCCCGACTCTTTGATTCGGGCACGCGCCGTATCGATATCAAAGCCCGGTCGCGTCGCCGCAATAAAGGTAGCAAGCTCAGCGATTCGTTCGGCATCATGCCAGGTCACGATATCGATAATCGCGTCGGCACCCGTAATAAAGTAGAGCTTTACCTGCGGCGGGTAAAAGTCGCGAAGGGCATGAAGCGTATCGGCCGTATAGGTTACGCCCGGACGGTCGATCTCGAACCGGCTCGCCAAAAAGGCCGGGTTCGCGGCGGTGGCGAGGACCGTCATGGCATAACGGTCCTCGGCAGGCGTCACCGGCTTGTCAAGCTTAAAGGCCGGCGTGCCCGCCGGCATAAATAGCACGGCATCCAAGTCGAGGGACTCACGCGCCTGCTCGGCAGTCACCAGATGCCCGTAATGGATGGGATCAAAAGTGCCACCCATAATGCCGAGCCTAAACTCCTGCCCGTCCTCTAGAGGAAGCTCGGGCAGACCGATTCCACCGCGCAGCGACATGGCCTACTCGCCCTCCGAGGTCTCGGCATCGCCCGCGGCATCCGCCGCATCGACAACCTCGACGCCCTCATCCGCAGCATCAGCCACGTCAATGGCTTCAACGGCAACGTCCTCGCCAGCATCCTCGAGCTCTTCGTACTCCGAGAAGTCCTCAGCGCCCTCAAAGTCAAAGGCGCGCTGACAAATGCGGACCTCGTCGCCCGCACGGCAACCGGCCTTCTCGAGCGCGTCGTCAACACCCATACGCGCAAACTTATGCTGCAGGTAAATGACGGCTTCCTCGTTTTCCCAGTCGGTCTGGATGACCATACGCTCAATGGCACGACCGACCACGCGGAAGGCACCGGGCTCTTCCTGAACAATGCGGAAACGCTTCTCACGCTGCAGGCGACGGCGCTCCCACTCATCGTCGCGCAGAACGACCGGCTCATCCGAGACAGCCAACTCGGCGCGCAGCTTAGCCACCTGCTCGCCCACGGCAAGCATCAGCGTATTGAGGCCGGCGCCCGTCACGGCAGACACGGCAAAGAACATATGTCCATCGTCGAGCGCTGCGCGCTTGAGGTCGGCAATCTTGTCGGCCGTGCCCGGCGCATCGCACTTGTTGGCAACGACGATCTGCGGACGCTCCGAAAGCTCGGCGCCATACTGCTCGAGCTCGCGGTTGATGATGCGATAGTCCTCAACCGGAGCGCGATCCGCAAAACCGCCCGTCATGTCGACGACATGCATGATCAGGGCCGTACGCTCAATGTGGCGCAAGAACTGGTGACCCAGGCCCTTACCCTCGCTCGCGCCTTCGATAAGACCGGGGACGTCAGCAACGACGTAAGAATATTCGCCGGCACGCACCATGCCGAGGTTCGGCACGAGCGTGGTAAACGGGTAGTCGGCGATCTTGGGGCGGGCGGCACTCATGCGCGCGATGAGAGATGACTTACCCACCGAGGGGAAGCCCACGAGCGCGGCATCGGCCATGAGCTTCATCTCGAGCTCAATCCAGTGCTCCTCGGCCGGCTCGCCCAGCTGGGCGAACGCGGGCGCGCGGCGCACCGACGTCACAAAGTGCGTATTGCCGAGACCACCGGCGCCACCAGGGGCCACGACAACGCGCTCGCCATCATGCACCAGATCGGCAATCTCGATCTTCGGGGTCTGCGTCTCGGGGTCGAGCTCGCGCACCACGGTACCCATAGGGACCTTGAGAATCAGGTCCTCGCCGCTCTTACCGTTACGACGGGCACCCTGCCCGTGCGTGCCGCGCTCGGCGCGGAAGTGATGCTTAAAGCGGTAATCGAACAGCGAAGCCAGCTGCGCATCGGCCTGGATGACGCCATTGCCGCCACGCCCGCCG
>CAJMSV010000129.1 GCA_905216175.1 uncultured bacterium
TCTCACACCATGCATTTTCCCAAACGGCCCCGCCTCCTGCCTCAAATCAGGCGGCAGTTTTGTGTTCCTTTCCTGTTTTATGGCAACAATCCCCCGCCGCCCTTGATTTTACCCACCAAAACCTTTACAATAAGATTAAATATTACCGCTTTTGCGGAAAGGAAGTAAGATCATGGATCAGTCCAGCAAATACAGCATCAATACCCTGTGCGTACAGGGCGGCTATACCCCCGGCAACGGCGAACCCCGCCAGATTCCCATTGTGCAGAGCACCACTTTCAAATATGATAGCTCCGACGATATGGGCAAGCTGTTTGACCTGGAGGAGTCGGGCTACTTCTACAGCCGCCTGCAGAACCCCACGTGCGATCTGGTTGCCGCCAAGATCTGCGAGATGGAGGGCGGCACCGCAGCGATGCTCACGAGCTCGGGCATGGCCGCGAACTTCCTCGCGATCTTTAACGTGGCCGGTGCCGGCGATCATGTGGTCGCTAGCTCTGCTATCTACGGCGGTACCTACAACCTGCTGGCTCATACCATGGAGCGTATGGGTCTGACCTGCACGTTCGTTGCCCCCGATTGCACCGACGAGGAGCTCGAGGCGGCCTTTGAGCCCAATACCAAGCTCGTCTTTGGCGAGACGATCGCCAACCCCGCCCTTGCCGTGCTCGATATTGAGCGCTTTGCCAAGGCCGCGCATGACCACGGCGTGCCGCTGATGGTCGATAACACCTTCCCGACGCCCGTGATGTGCCGTCCCTTTGAGTGGGGCGCCGACATCGTTACACACTCCACCACCAAGTACATGGATGGACATGCTGCCTACCTGGGCGGCGTGATCGTCGACCACGGCCAGTTTGACTGGATGGCCCATGCGGACAAGTTTCCGGGTCTCACCACGCCCGATGAGAGCTACCACGGCGTGACCTATGCCGAGAAGTTCGGTCGCGAGGGCGCCTTCATCACCAAGGCAACCGCTCAGCTCATGCGCGACCTCGGCCCCATGCAGAACCCGCAGGCGGCGTTTTTCTTGAACAGCTCGCTCGAGAGCCTGCATGTGCGCATGCCGCGTCATTGCGAGAACGGCCTGGCCGTTGCCAAGTTCCTGCAGAGCCATCCCAAGGTGCGTTTCGTGAGCTATCCGGGCCTGGAGGGCGATAAGTACTATGACATGGCTCAGAAGTACATGCCCAACGGTACGTGCGGCGTTGTGAGCTTTGGCTTTAACGGTGGTCGCGCAGCGGCCGAGACCTTTATGAAGAGCCTCAAGCTCGCCCAGATCGCCACGCACGTGGCCGACGCCCGCACTTGCTGCCTGCATCCTGCTAACGCCACGCATCGCCAGATGAACGATGAGGAGCTCATCGCCTGTGGTATCTCCGCCGACATGGTGCGCCTGTCGTGCGGCCTCGAGGACACGGCCGATCTGATTGCCGACCTTGAGCAGGCGCTCGAGCAGTGCTAGGCTAGCGTTCGCACAAGGCGCCGATGCTGGCGAAAGCTTCGGTGACCTTTCGTTCCGATTCCGTAGGCGGGGCCCCAATCGCGACTGTTTGCAGGCGATTGGGGTCCCGTTTTTGCGTTGCGCTACTCGAAAGGATGGATATGGAGAAAACCACAGAGCAGCTGCGCCGCGAGCACATTGCCCTTGAGGGCGACACCCATGGCAAGAACAAATGGGCTATTCTGTTTACCGTGCTCATCATGACGTTTATGTCGTGCCTGGATTCGACCGTCGTGACCGTGGCGCTGCCTGTGATGCAAAAGGAGCTGGGCGTGGGCCTCGATCGCATTCAGCTGGTAAGCTCGGTGTATCTGCTTGCGACGTGCGTGGCTATGTTGCCGTTTGGCCGTCTGGGCGACGTGCGCGGCAAGGTCGGCGTGTTCCAGCTGGGCGTCATCGTCTTTACGGTCGGTTCGCTGCTGTGCGGCCTTTCGGCCTCGCTCGAAGTTCTTATTCTGGCACGCATTGTGCAGGGTATTGGTTGCGCGGCGGCCATGGCCAACAACATGGGAATCATCACCGAGTCGTTCCCGGCGCGCGAGCGCGGTCGTGCCATGGGTATCCTCGCGACCTTCGTGGCCCTCGGCATGATGTGTGGCCCCGTGCTCGGCGGCATGCTGGTGGCAAGCTTTCCCTGGGAGAGCATCTTCCTCATCAACCTACCCATTGGCGTCATCTCGTTTATCGTGGGGCTCTACACGCTGCCGCATGTTAAGCCGGAGGCTGGCGAGCGCCCCATGTCCCTGATCGAGGCCGCTCGTCGCTGTTTTGCAAATTCGGCCTTCACCATCAACCTTGTCTGCATGCTCATCGTGTTCGTTGGCATTGGCGCATCCGAGTTTATCCTGCCGTTCTATTTTCAGGATGCGCATGGGTTTGGGTCTGGCATTTCGGGCCTGCTCTTTTTGGCACTGCCGATGGTGAATGCCTTTATCGGCCCGCTTTCGGGAACGGTTTCGGACCGTGTTGGCTGCGAGGGTCCTACGGCGGTTGGTCTGGGCGTGTACGTGTGCGGCCTCTTCGCGGTGAGCACGCTCGACGAGCGCTCTTCTATCCCTGTGATCGTGTGCTGCGTCGCATTTATGTCGTGCGGTACGTCGATTTTCCAGAGCCCCAACAACTCGCTGTATATGGGTTCAGCCCCGCGCGAGGCACTTGGTTTTGCAGGCAGCTTGGGCAGTTTGGCGCGCTACGCCGGCATGGCACTCGGCATTACGGTGGCGTCGAATATCCTGTATGGGCAGATGAGTGTGGCGATGGGCGAGGCCGTGACCAGTTTTGTTGCAGGCCGTCCGGATGTGTTCCTGTTTGGCTTTCGCTCGGTGTTCTACGTGCTCATGGCTGTGGCCGCTATGGGCTTTGCGCTCGCCATGGTGCGTTTGGTGAGGATGCGCGCCCGCCATTAGCTTGTGGTGGCAGGCTTGCCAAGAATCGGGCTTATCTACTGGTCTTGCAGCTTTATGGTGCGATGCGGCTTGTGGGTCGGGCGGGGGTCGGTCCGTGGTAGACTATCGAACAACGTTTATTAATCGCGCGGTATCGTTGCCGCGAGAAGGGGTTGCGCCATGCAGGAGCTTGAGGATCGTATTCGCCATGACGGCATCGTAAAGGCCGGTAACGTCCTTAAGGTTGATGCCTTCCTCAACCACCAGTGCGACGTTGAGCTGTTCGACCACATGGGTGCCGAGTGGGCCCGTCTGTTCGAGGGTGTCGAGATCAACAAGATCCTGACGATCGAGGCTTCGGGCATTGGTATGGCCTGCATCGCAGCTCAGCATTTTGGCGGCGTGCCGGTGGTCTTTGCCAAGAAGGCCCAGTCCATCAACCTTGACGGCGAGCAGTAAGCCACGACCATCTATTCCTTTACCAAGCTGAAGGAGTAACAGGTCATAGTCGGCAAGCGCTTCCTGTCCGAGGGCGATAAGGTCCTGATTATCGACGACTTCTTGGCCAACGGCTGCGCGCTCGAGGGCCTTATTAAGATCTGCGAGGCCGCGGGTGCCGAGGTTGCCGGCATCGGCATCGCCGTTGAGAAGGGCTTCCAGGGCGGTGGCGATAAGCTCCGCGAGCGCGGCTTCCGCGTTGAGAGCCTGGCCCGTATCGCCGAAATGGACTGCGAGAACGGTGAGATCACCTTCGCCTAGGCGCGCAACACAAGCGATTGGTATGCGATGTGACAAAGGGACTGTCCCTTTGTCACATTTTTTGTATGAGGGGAGGTATTGATATGGATGAGAACAAGATGGGATGGCGCGAGTATGCACGCTATGCCGAGATGTCGGTCGAGGAGCTGGCACGCGATTGCGAGGTGCAGGTGTTTCGCGCGACGGGTCCGGGTGGACAGGGCGTGAACACGACGGACTCGGCGGTGCGCATGAAGCATGGGCCCACGGGGATTGTCGTGACGGCGCGTGAGAGCCGCAGTCAGTTTCAGAATCGCAGCTGCTGTCTGCGTAAGCTGAGGGCAGAGCTTGAGCGTCGCGGGCGTCCACCGCGCCGACGCGTAAAGACCAAGGTGCCTCAGCGATCGCGCCAGCGCAGGCTCAACGACAAGCACTTCAACGCGATTAAAAAGGCCAACCGTCGCAAGCCAGGCGGGGAGGAATGATCTTCTCAATAAGTTGCGGTTAAAAGGGGGCAGTTTTTAGGCATTAGCTGCATAAACCCTACCCATATAACCGCCACATAGGGAGGGGTTGCGGGTGGGGCGCCCG
>CAJMSV010000130.1 GCA_905216175.1 uncultured bacterium
CCCCTCCTACCTCCCCCTACACCCTCCCGCTCTGGCCCCTCGCCCACCCACCGACTCCTCGTCCCCCTCCGCCCTTCCCTCCCATAGCTACGAGTCGGCATCGAGATACGGGTGCACGTCCCATGACTTCAGACGCTCGGCGATCATTGCCGCAATCGTCTGGAAGAACACAAGATTGGGAATCGCGCTGAGCAGCGGAGCCACCTGAGGCACCGCAACCTCGTGAGCCCTACCCCTGGGATGGGCCGTGAGCAGCACCGTTTTTGTCGTAACGTTCGATAGCGCATCGGCGATATTCGCAAGACGCTCCGACCCCTGCGGATCGTCGACAATAAACACCAGATAGCCCGGAACGATCTGCATCTCGGGACCGTGGACGAACTCCTCGCCTTCGTGATGCATGGCAGGAATCTTGATGGTCTCGCTCAGCTTGAGCGCTGCCTCTTCGGCAACGCCATAGTTGGGGCCGTTGCCGACGACCATGGCGGGCATGTGCTCAGAAAGCTCGAGCATGCGGTCTTGGACATATGCCCCGGCGGTCTTGCACATCACGGCATTGGCCTGGATAGCCTCACGCAGGTCGTCAAGACGCTGGGCAACGCCCTTGGCGTCAATCGTTCCGCGCGCCTGACCGCCGTAAACGCCAAAGAGCACCAGGTACTCAACGAGAACCTCGACGCCCAGAGTCACAAAGTCCACCGACTCGACGCCCACACCGTAGTCAAGAACGATGTCAGCGTGCTCCTTGATGGGTGCCTCGACGTTTGCCGTGAGCGCAACTGCAGCCATATCGTGTGCGCGCATGTAATCGAGCGCCGCGATCGTATTGGTCGAATAACCACTCTGCGAGACGGCGATGTTGAGCGCATGCTGCGGATAGGTGTGTTCAAAATCGACGAAGGCCTCGGGCGTCACAACGGACACTTGCATCTGCAGCGCATCTTGCAGGTAATCGCGGGCGCAATCGGCGGCATGGCGCGACGAACCCGAAGCAACGATGCGCAGCGCGTCAAAAGAACCGGACTGGAAAATATCAACGAGCTGCGCTACCAGCTCAGACGAACGCTCGAGGTTCTCCCCCATACGCACATGGGCGAGTTGAACGTAATCGAGCATCTTCATCGTCTCACCTCGCAACAAATCATTAGTATTTGATACCAATCACGATTACAGGTTACGGCTTTTTGATACCTCTTTGTCGATTAATTTATTCCCTTCGGCGAACGGTCGATTTTGAGCCCTGAAAGGTTGTATATACAGCTGACCCAACGAATCAAAATTCCGTCAGCTTTTCAGCCCGTTATGCAAAAAAACCAGCTAGTACGTATAGGTATATCCACCCGCATCACCGCGGTTAAACGACTTGACGTACTCGATCGCCTGGCCGCTCGCATCGAAGCTCACGCACTCAAGCGTCAAGGCAAAATCGCCCTGCTCCAGTCCAAGCAGGCCGGCATCTCGTGCGCCCAGCGCTTCGATATCGAGCTTTTCCTGTGCCATGACCGGCTTTCGGCCCAACATCTCATAGGTCTCGTACAAACTGAAGACCGACACGTCAATATCTTCGATTGTGGGAAACAGCAGGCACGGGATGAGCGCCGTCTCAATCGATACGGGGTCGCCGTTGACGCAGTTCAAACGCCGAATCGAATACAGCAAATCGTCCTCGGCAATACCAAACAGGTTGGCATAATATGGGCCCGCATAACGCTTGGAACGCGCGAGGATGCGGACGGACGGCTCGCCACCCGAAGCACGAACCGATTCGCGAAAGCCTCCTGTTCGCTCGTACGCAACGGGCACTTTCTGTGCCACAAACGCGCCCTTTCCGCGGACGCGTCGAATCTGCCCACGCCGAACCAACTCATCGACAGCACTTCGGATGGTCAAGCGTGTCGTACCAAATTCCTCGGCGAGGTCTTTTTCGGACGGAATCATGGAACCCGTGGGATATATTCCGCGCTCGATACGCTCCTCGATGCGGCGTCGAATGCGATTATAACCCGGGGTGGCAACTACTGTTTCAGCCATTGTTCACCTGCCACGCTCCTCATGCCGTTCTCTTCGCCGTTATCGGCAAAGCGGAACTTTGTGGGCAAAATCACCGATTTGCAATGCTCCACAAAACGCATGTCCTTATCAAATTCGATCGTGCTCTCATAGAACACCGGCGTTCCCTCTTCTTGCTGGAGCAGCTCGGCCTCCTCGGCGTTCAAACGCGAGATGGAAATATGCTCACGTCCATGCTCAACACGCACGCCGCCTTCTTTGAGCAGGACATCGTAAAGGCTCTCACACTCAAAATCGTGATCGGGAAGCGCGGGACACAGGGACAGGTTAACGTGAGCGGTCTCGATTGACGCCGGCTCGCCCTCAATAAGTCGAACGCGCTGCATACGGAGTAAAGGAGCGCCTACAGACACCCCAAGCTTGTCGGCAAGCGCCTCATCCGCCTCGATGGTCCCGGTGGAAACCAGACGAGAAGAGGGGTGCAGGCCGGCAGTCCGCACAGCATCGGAAAAGTTATACGTTTCCTGAAAGATGTTCAGCGGCTTGGGAGGACACACATACGTACCCGATCCGCGACGGCTCTCGAGCGTTCCACACGAGATGAGCCGCGTGATACCAGCGCGCAACGCCGTACGCGAAACGCCGATCTCTTCGCACAGCACGCGCTCGGCCGGCAGGCGATCGCCGCCGGCAAGCTGATGGTGCTGGATATACCAAAGAATTCCCTCAACAGCACGATCTTTGGGGGGAATTGCATAAGATTCGCCTGCCATTGCACAGACTCCTCATTCAGAAACGTATGCCGCCAAAATTAGGCCAGCCCTCCCATGGCATCAAATTCGGCCTTGATCTTCTCGGCGACATTCCGATACGACTTATATAGACTTGAATCGCGTTTGACTTCGTCGGTCATAACGGGAATCTCCAATTTGGAAACCTCGTCTTTTCCCGTCTGAACCGCCACAACAACGCCCATACCAAGACACATATTACGCTTGGCGGCATTTATTTTTGCTGCCTTGGCAGGATTCGCCAGGATACGCTGGGCAAATTCCCGTTTTGAAGCCACTTCCTCGGCCTCCGGATCGCCTGCCTCGGCCACTTCGCACTGCAACACGTCCGCATAGTCAAAAATCTTCGGCTCGCCGCCGCGCTGATGTACGGCCCACTTGCGACGCGTGGCATCCTGGTAGATAGCCGGCAAAAACGTAAACCGCGGCGGGTCCAAAATCGTATCCGTGATGGTAAACACATCGGGATCAAAGGCATCCTGCGGGTTTTTCTTCTTGAACAGCCCCATATCAGCCTCCCGTACTAGCATTAAACAACTCAAGCTGAATATAGCACCAATTTCAAGCCGCCGCTTTATCACATCGGTGCGCGGCGCCTATGGCTCGCTCAGCGGAAGAGTTTACGGACGAGGGCCGGGGCGCCTGCCGGCAAATAGCGGACACTCCGCATGCAATCTATGCAAACAAACAAGTGCGCTTAGCTATATTCGGTAAGGTCAAGCACACTGCCCTTCACGATAAGCGCCGGCTCCAGAACGACCTCTTCGGCACGTCTACCGCCCCTACCGGCAAGACGCTTGGACATGCAGCCAAAAGCATGCTCCGCGAGGACACCGGGATCCTGCTCAATCGCGGTCAGCGCCGGCTCAAAGAGAACGTCGGCCGCCGAGTTGTCATAGCTTACGACCGAGATATCGCCTGGGATGCTCTTCCCCATCTCGTGCAAGCGCTTGAGCAGACCGAGGGCAATGTTATCCGAGCTTGCGAACACGGCGGTGGCATCGGTTGCAAGCACAGCCTCCGAGGCCTCATAGGCACTCGGGATGTAATATTCGCTCTCAAACTCCAGGCGCGCGTCGATGGGCAGCCCCACCTCGCGCAGCGCGCGCTCGTAACCGGCGAGTCGTTTGCGACCCGTATTGGAGCGACGCGCGTTAACCAGACAGGCGATGCGACGGTGGCCTTGCTCGATCAGATAGCGGGTGGCCATGTAGCCACCCATCTCGTGGGCGAACATCACCTTGTCGCACTCGAGGCCCTCAATGGCGCGGTCGACCATCT
>CAJMSV010000131.1 GCA_905216175.1 uncultured bacterium
CAAGACGCCGGCGCCCGACGGGGAGACGGCGAGTTAGCCGGCAGGTCGGCATGTCAATCCTGGTCTAACAGAGCCTTAAATAATCATTTGGCTGCCCGCTGGCTAAGTGAGTAGACTTTTTTGGAAATGCCGAGCACCCAACATATTTGCCTCAATAAAACCGCAGGTCACGGACTTGTGCTTTGTCGGTGTGGTCCGGGATTCGGTAAAAGTCTACTCACTTAGTTTTGCGTGATGCATATTGTCTTCAACGAGATCCCAGCCGGGGCGATTCCATCGCAAATTCCGGTGACCGGGGCAGCTAATTAGGCTCCGTACGGGTTGCGGTCGCGTTCGATGCGTTGGCGGATGTGGGCGTACTCGATTATCAGCAGCACCAGGAGTAGGGCCATGATGGCTAGGTAGCTCACCACAGCGCCCATCAGACCCAGCAGCTTAATCAGGATCACCGGCAGTACCACGCTTACGGCGAAGCAGATCAGGTAGATCTTGGTGACGTCGCCGGCATGGCGCAGCACCGTGATGATGGCGTAGATAAAATCGATGGCCGCGGTGACGCCGCCGGCGACGACCATCAGCAGTGCCAGCGTATGGTAGCGCTCAAAGCTGAGACCGTACATAAAGCTCATGAGGGGAATACCGGGACCTGCCATAAATGCGGCGCACACGCCGGTGATGACCACGATCAGCGCCATAACGGCAACAATAATCAGGTCAAAGCGACGACGCTTGCGAGGATTAGCCCAAATGCTCGACAAGCGCAGGAGCTGCGGTTTATAGACAAATCCAATGCTCAACAGAATAGCCTGAGCTGGAAAAAACAGGGCATTAAAGTACAGCTGGTATTTGTAGGCCAGTGTTCCTTCCATCACAAACTTGGGCATGCTCTCGATAAGGTTGAACAGGAATAGCGCGCCAAAGAGTGGGGCGCAATGGACAAACAGGTGGCCGACCTCGCGCAGGCTCACGCGGCGGGATTTTTCGGTCTCGAGCAGGGCGAGCGGCGCGGTGACCAGCACGAGCGAGGCGATCGCGGCAATGCCCATGGCCATGGCCGCGATGGACATGCTGCGCGTGAGGAACAGTGCCACGCTAAAGACCGCGATGACGCCGACGGAGCGTAGCGTTTGGCTCATGCCAGCCAGGTAGAGCTTGTCGGCCGGCTGCAGGCGGCCCGCGTACACGTCGGCGACGCCGTCGATGACCTTATACAGGTAGACGCCCAGGCCGATCGTCGCCATCTGCGTGTCATAGCCGCGGGCGCTGCTGTACATGAGGCCGCAGCCTAGGGCGAGCGCTCCGCAAAGCCAGCGGTTGAGCCGGTAGGAGGCAAAGGACGTCTTTTCGTCGATGTCCGAGACCTGGAAATTGCGCACGCCGTAGTTGCACGCGATCATGATGAGCGTGCCGGTGACAAAGGCGATGGAGAATTTGCCTGCTTCTTCGGCGCCCACGAGTTGCGTAGACACGATGGTGAGCAGCGGAAACGCCAAACCCCACACGGCGGTGCCGAGGGTGTTCCAAAGATAGTCGCGACTGGTGGCGTGCTCCTCGTATTCCGCCTCCTGCATGGAGAAGCCGCCGCCGTAGACGGCGCCGAGCAGGCGGGTCCACCAAGCGTTGACCATGCGGCGGACGGGGCCGGGCTCCCGATCGCGTTCGCGCCGGCGACGTGTGGCTTGGCTGCTATCGGGCCCGCCGGCGTTGCGCTGACTCAGCTCCTGGATGCGTGCGAGCTCTTCGGCCGTGTGGGAGGCAGGGAAGAGGCCGTTCTCGATGCGGCCGCCCTGGGCCTTCGCGGCGCCGTCTTTCGATGCAGCGGGGTTGGAGATGCCGTTGCGGCGGGCGATGGCGCGGCGAATGCTATCGAGGGGCGTGATGCTCAAAGCAGGGTCCTTTCTATTGCTGCGCTCTAGTATAGTCGTGGCGGTATCTATTCGTGTTTTTGAACAGGCTGTTCAATAATTTCGGCAGCGCCATTCAGTAGTCGGCACTTGGGGACGTTCCTTATGTGCCGGTACTTTGGGAACGTCCCTAAGTGCCGGCATCCGGGGACACTTCTTGGATGTTGCCTGTTCAAGAGTGTCCCCAATGACTAGTCGTTTAAGAACGTCCCCAATGACTGGGCCGCTTGTCTGCGATTTTTGACCGTTGGGCGGGCGCTTCACCATTGCCGCAAAAACGTTTTTGCAGATCGGGTACAAAGGACTTTACGTGAGTAAAGTGCGCACCGTGTCCACGTGTCGCGTTTTTAAAGGAGGCCCCATGCCTGGTGTTACCCCTGCAGAAGTTTTGTCCAACTTTGGTATTACGCTCGTTGAAGATCCCGCCGAGAATCAGCCCCGTCTGCTGGTCGATCTACCCGCCGCGGAGCTCGTCGAACACGCTATCCGCCGCGAAGAAGGCCGCATGGCATCCAACGGCGCGCTGGTGATCGAGACGGGGGAGCGTACCGGCCGTTCCCCCAATGACCGCTTTATCGTTGACACCCCCGATGTTCACGACAAGATTGCCTGGGGCGCCGTCAACCGCCCGCTGTCCGTCGAGAGCTATGAGGCCATCAAGGCCGGCATCGTCGACTATCTCAACGAGCGCGACGTGTTCGTCACCCGCGGCATGGCGGGCGCCGACCGCAACCACACGCGTCGACTGCTCGTTGCCTGCGAGCGTGCCAGCCAGGCACTCTTTATTAAGCAGATGCTCGCCCGCCCGCTCGCCCGCGAAATCGCGCGCACCGGCGAGCCCGACTTCTGCGTGCTCGCAGCGCCCGGTTACCAGTGCGACTCTGCCATCAAGGGCCTCAACTCCAGCGCTGCCGTGGTCATCAACTTCCAGGAACGCGTGATTCTGGTCGCCGGCACCGGCTACTCCGGCGAGATTAAAAAGTCGATCTTTAGCGTCATGAACTATCTGCTGCCCGTCGAGGACGACGTGCTGCCCATGCACTGCTCGGCTAGCATGGATCCCGTCACGCACGAGACCGCCGTGTTCTTTGGCCTGTCCGGCACCGGCAAGACCACGCTTTCTGCCAACCCCACGCGCCTGCTGATCGGCGACGACGAGCACGGTTGGTCCGACATGGGCATCTTCAACATCGAGGGTGGCTGCTACGCCAAATGCGAGGGCCTGGACGCCTTCCACGAGCCCGAGATCTTCAACGCTGTCCGCTTTGGCGCGATCTGCGAAAACGTGGTGCTCGACGAGAACCGCAAGCCCAACTACGATGACATCTCGATCACACACAACACGCGCGTGGCCTATCCCGTGGAGCACATTCCTAACGCGTGGACTAAGGGCATGGGCACCACTCCGAGTGTCGTGCTGTTCCTGACTTGCGACGCTTTTGGCGTGCTGCCGCCCATCTCGCGTCTGACGGCCGACGCCGCCATGTACCACTTTGTGACGGGCTTTACGGCTAAGATTCCCGGCACCGAGGTCGGCGTCACCGAGCCCACGCCCACGTTCTCTTCGCTGTTCGGCGAGCCGTTTATGCCGCTCGACCCCATGGTTTACGCCAAGATGCTTGGCGAGCGCATTGCCGACGGCCGCACGCGCGTGTACCTGGTCAACACCGGCTGGATTGGCGGCGGCTACGGCGTGGGTCATCGCATCGAGCTGGCCTACACGCGCTCGCTGGTCGCACGCGCCCTCGACGGCACCATCGAGGATAGCGAGTTCGTGCACGACGACATCTTTAACGTCGACATTCCCACGACGTGCCACGGCGTGCCCGATGGCATCCTGGTGCCGCGCCAATACTGGCAGAGCACCGCGCGCTACGACGAGGCCGCGCACAACCTGGCGGTGATGTTCGAGGAGAACTTCGAGAAGAAGTACTCGCACCTGCCCGAGTCCGTCAACGCCGCCGGCCCGCACGCCCAGGTGTCCGCCGAGGCCCGTCATCGCGGCCGCGGCCTGCTGGGACTCCGTCACTAGCTTCGCCGTGAGTCCATATCCACCACAAAGGGGACAGGCACCTTTGTGGTTGATTTCCGATCTCAGCCGAACACATTGAGCGGATAGGCCATTCCCGCAGTTGGCCGAACGCCCCCGCGGCCCC
>CAJMSV010000132.1 GCA_905216175.1 uncultured bacterium
TAATTGCCGTGTTGAACTGCTGACGGTCGAAGTCCTGGGTGCAGCGGGCAATCGTGCGATGACGCTCGCGATAGAGCTTCATGTCGGCATCGGAGTACACGGACGTGTCGAGCACAGCGTGCGCGTCGCCATCGTTTGCAAGCCGCCACACGATGTTCCAGGCGCGCTTGATAAAGCGATTGGCGCCCGCCACGGCCTTGGGATCCCAGTCGAAGTCTTTCTCGGGCGGAGCGATGAAGAGAATCGCCAAGCGCATGGTATCGGCACCAAAGGGCTCGATCCCGCTCGAAGGAGGTACGACGTTGCCCTTTGACTTGGACATGGTGTCGCCGTTCTCGTCCTTGACCATGCCCTGGCACAGCAGGTTGGTGAAAGGCTCATCCACGTCGAGCAGACCCATATCGCGCAGCGCCTTGGTGAAGAAGCGGCTGTAGAGCAGGTGCAGAATGGCGTGCTCGATGCCACCGATGTAGTTATCGACGGGCATCCAACGGTCGGCCGCCTCGCGGGAGAAGGGCAGTTCGGTGTTGTGCGGGTCGGTATAGCGCAGGTAATACCAGCTGGAGCAGGTGAAGGTGTCCATGGTATCGGTCTCGCGCTTGGCCGGGCGACCGCAGACCGGGCAGGTGGTCTCGTAGAAGTCCTTACACTCGGCGAGGGTCTCGCCGGCGCCCAGGTCCAGGTTCTCGGGCAGCGTCACCGGCAGCTGGTCCTCGGGCACGGGTACGATGCCGCAGTGCTCGCAGTGGATGGCCGGGATGGGGTTGCCCCAATAACGCTGGCGGCTGATGAGCCAGTCGCGCAGGCGGAACTCGACCTTGCGACGGCCGCAGCCCATGGCCTCGAGGTCGGCCACGATGGCAGCCTCGCCCTCGGAGTGCTTACCGCCACGCATGCCGGTGTACTTGCCGGACTGGACGAGCGTGCCCTCGGCGGCGTGGGCACAATCCCAGTCGACGGTCTCGGCATGGAAGGTATCGATGGTCTCACCGCTGGCCTCGACGGCAGCGCGATCGTCATCGTCCAGAATGATCGGCACAATCGGCAGGTCGTACTTACGGGCAAACTCAAAGTCGCGCTGGTCGCCGCAGGGAACGGCCATGACGGCGCCGGTGCCATAGTCGGCAACGACATAATCGGCAACCCACACGGGGACCTTCTCACCGTTGACGGGGTTCACCACGTAGCGGCCAGTAAAGGCACCGTGCTTCTCGAGGGTGCCCTGGGCACGCTCGACGGCAGAGATATGCTTGGAGTCCTCGACGATCTTGGTGACGGCCTCCTCGTACTCCGTGCCCTCGACGAGCTCGTGCAGACGGGCGTACTCGGGAGCCAGGACAAAGAAGGACACGCCAAAGAGCGTATCGGCACGCGTGGTGAAGACGGTGATCTTGCCCTCGTCGCCCTCAATGGGATCGCCGTTGGCGTCGCACAGGGTAAAGTCGACCTCGGCGCCCTCGGAGCGGCCGATCCAGTTGGCCTGCATCTGCTTGACGCGCTCGGGCCAGCCGGGGAGCTTCTCCAGGTCGTCGAGCAGCTCCTGGGAGTACTCGGTGATCTTGAAGTACCACTGCTCAAGGTCGCGCTTCTCGGGCTCGGTGCCGCAGCGCCAGCACTTGCCCTCGGTGACCTGCTCGTTGGCCAGAACGGTCTTGCAGTTAGGGCACCAGTTGACCGGGTTCTTCTTGCGGTAGACCAGGCCCTTTTCCCACAGCTTCTCAAAGATCCACTGACCCCAGCGGTAGTAGTCGGGGCTGCAGGTCTTGACCATGCGATCCAGATCGTAGGAGAAACCCATGCGCTTCATCGTGGCGAGCGCCTGGTCCATGTTCTTATACGTCCAGGCGGCAGCCTGTGTGTTGTGCTTGATGGCGGCGTTCTCGGCGGGCAGGCCAAAGGCGTCAAAGCCGATGGGATGCAGCACGTCGTAGCCGCGCATGCGGGCCTGACGGGCCATGGCATCGCCGATAGTATAGTTGCGCGCGTGGCCCATGTGCAGGTCGCCCGACGGATACGGGAACATCTCGAGCACATACTTCTTGGGCTTGCTGTCGTCGGTGTCGACGGCAAAGAGGTTGGAGTCCTCCCAGGCCTTCATCCACTTGGACTCAATGGCCTGCGCGTCGTAGGCAGGAATCTCGTCCTTATGATCTGTGCAATCGCACATATCAGCTCCTTTAATCTTAGCTGGGGTCGGTCGGCTTAGCTTTATTCGCTACTGCGGACAGTCCTGCGCAAGACGAAGAGCACATTAAGTGCTCTTCTTTGCGTGCGGAACTTGTAGCGAACAAAGCCAAGCCGCCCGACCCTAAGGTTAACTTGACTGATGATAGCAAATACGACAAGCGAGATGCCTGCGACTTGCAGGCATCTCGCTTTATCTAAATAACGTGGCTGAGAATCAACCTTTGATATGCAGCTCTTACCTTATCGATAGGAAACGCTCTGCTGCGAATCTTTCACGACAACGTCGTGGGCTCCGCCTTCGACGATCGAGGTCGAGCTCACCAGGGTCAGGCGTGCCTTTTCCTGGAGCTCGGGAATCGAAAGGGCACCGCAGTTGCACATCGTGGACTTGACCTTGTAGAGCGTGCCGCCCACGCCGTCCTTGAGGGAGCCGGCATAGGGAACGTAGGAGTCGACGCCCTCGACGAAGCTGAGCTTCGCGGCGCCGCCCAGGTCGTAGCGCTGCCAGTTGCGGGCACGCGCAGAACCCTCGCCCCAGTACTCCTTCATGTACTGGCCGTTGACGTTGACGCGCTCGGTCGGGCTCTCGTCAAAGCGGGCGAAGTAGCGGCCCAGCATCATAAAGTCGGCACCCATGGCAAGGGCGAGCGTCATGTGGTAGTCATAGACGATGCCGACATCCGAGCAGACCGGCACATAGACACCTGAGGCGCGGTAATATACATCGCGGGCGGCGCAGACCTCGATGAGAGCCGTAGCCTGACCGCGGCCGATTCCCTTTGTCTCGCGGGTAATGCAGATGGAGCCGCCGCCGATGCCGACCTTGACGAAGTCCGCGCCCGCCTTGGCAAGGAACAGGAAGCAGTCGCGGTCGACGACGTTGCCTGCGCCGATCTTGACGGAATCGCCGTACTGCTCGCGCACCCAGGCGATGGTCTTCTCCTGCCAGCAGGAGTAGCGCTCGGAGGAGTCGATGCACAGCACGTCCGCGCCCGCTTCCACCAGCGCGGGCACGCGCGCCTCATAGTCGCGCGTGTTGATGCCCGCGCCCACGAGGTAGCGCTTCTTCGCGTCGAGCAGCTCGAGCGGGTTCTCCTTGTGCGCGTCGTAATCCTTGCGGAACACGAACGCGACGAGCCGCCCGTCCTTTGCCACGATCGGCAGCGCGTTGAGCTTGTGCTCCCAGATGATGTCGTTGGCCTCCTTGAGGCTGGTGCCCTCGCGGGCAAAGACGAGGCGGTCGAACGGCGTCATGAACGTGTGCACGGGCGTATCCGGCGCCATGCGGCTGACGCGGTAGTCGCGGCTGGTGACGATGCCCAGCAGCCGCCCGGTCGCGCTGCCGTCCTCGGTGACGGCCATGGTGGAATGGCCCGTGCGCGCCTTGAGCGCGAGCACGCCGGAGAGCGTGTCGTCCGGGCGCAGGTTGGAATCGCTTGCGACAAAGCCGGCCTTGTGCGCCTTGACGCGGCGCACCATCTCCGCCTGCTGCTCCACCGGCTGCGACGCGTACAGGAACGCGAGGCCGCCCTCGCGCGCGAGCGCGATGGCCAGGCGGGCGTCCGACACGGCCTGCATGATGGCCGACACGAGCGGGATGTTCAGCATGACGGGGCTCTGCTCGCCGCGGGCAAAGCGCACCACCGGCGTGCGCAGCGACACGTTGGCCGGGATGCAGTCCTTGGCCGTATAGCCGGGGATGAGCA
>CAJMSV010000133.1 GCA_905216175.1 uncultured bacterium
GGGGCTCGCGCACCAGAGACGGGTTGGCGGCGGTGTAGGCGGGCAGATCGGATAGCCAGCGGTTGACGTTGCCGACCATGCCGATGCCAAACGCCACGCCCGCGATAAGCAAAAAGCCCAAAAACGAGAGCAGGATTATGGGCAGAGCATGCGTCTTTGAACGGCTGCGTCCCTGTCGTTGGCGAGGACCCATATATTGACCTCCAGGTATGTCGTGCCGGACGGTGAATGTGTCGTCGGGGCAGGATGGACATAAGTTATTACACGATAAACCAAACGGGGCGCGCGAGGCCTCGTGTATGCTGGAAGACGGCATTTTTCAGAGTGAATGCATACCTTGGTAAGGAGTTTGCCGATGGCGATTCGGACGATAGGGCCGAGCGGACAATACGAGACTGGATTGGATGCTGCCGGTGCGGCGCTGCCCGAGCTGCTGGCGCCGGCGGGCGGGCTCGACCAGATGCTTGCGGCCATCGCCGCGGGTGCCGATGCCATCTATGCGGGGTTGGGCGGCTTTAACGCCCGCGTGAGCGCCCATGGCTTTACGGATGACGAGTTTGCGCGCGGTTGTGCCGTGGCGCATGCCCATGGCGTGCGTGTGTACGTGACGCTCAACGTGTTCGTGTTTGACGATGAGTTGTCCGACGCGGTGGCGCTGGGAGCTCATGCACTGGAGCTGGGCGCCGATGCTCTGATTGTCGCCGATGCCGGGCTGGCCTGCGCGCTGCGCGCGGTGATTCCCGGGGTCGAGATTCACCTGTCCACGCAGGCGGGCGTTCATAGCGAAGGCGCCGTGCGGCTTGCCGCCGATGAGCTGGGGGTCGAGCGCGTGACGACGGCACGCGAGCTGACGGTCGACGAGATTGCGGCGCTATGTGCCACGGGCGTGCCCATCGAGGTATTCTGCCACGGTGCGATTTGCATCGGCTATTCGGGGGCGTGCGAGTTCTCGGCCCTGCGGCGTGGGCGCTCGGCGATGCGCGGCGACTGCACGCAGTCGTGCCGTCTGGCGTACGACCTGGTGGACGAGGCGGGGCAGAGCGTTGTCGCCGTCGAAGGGGATCGCCTGTTGTGCCCACGCGACTATCTGGGTATTGCGCATCTGCCCGAGCTTGTAGATGCCGGCGTGGCGTCGCTCAAGATCGAGGGGCGCATGAAGAACCCTGATTACGTATTCAACGTGGTGCGGGTGTGGCGCCGGGCACTCGATATGCTGTGCGACGGCGCGTGGGATCCCGGTGCCGTGGAAGAGCTTGAGCGCGAGCTGGGAAGGTCGTTTAACCGCGGGTTTACCGATGCGTACCTGCGAGGGCGTTCGGGTGCCGAGCTGATGAGCTTTGAGCGCGCAATTAACCAGGGCGTGCGCGTGGGGCGTTTGGTCGCTGTGGGCCACGAAGAGGTGACCGTTGAGCTCGACGCCGCCGTGGCGGCGGGTGACACGCTCGAGATTCGGTTCTATCCGGGTGTCGACGCGCGTCCCGATGTGCCCAAGCGCTGGCCGCAGGTGCCCTGCCCGGTGGATGCCGCAGCGGGGAGGCGCGTCGTCGTGCATTGCAAGCGTAAGGTGGACACGGGCTGCGAGGTGTACCTGATTCGCAGCGCCGGCGTGTTGGATCAGACGGCGGCGGTGTTGGAGCGCATGCGGGCCGAGGCGGATGCGATTGCGCCCGTTGCGCATGCCGTTGAGGTGCTGCCCTTTGAGGGCGTTGCGGTGGATGGCGGTGCGTCCACGGAGTTGGTGGAGTGCGCGGTTCCCACTCGCATGGTTTTTGCTTGGCAGCTGATGGATGCCGACCCGCGCGGAGAACTTGATTTGTCCGACGCCGTTGTGGTGCTTGACGAGGTGTGCCGCACGGGTGACGCTGACTGGACCCGCTCACTGATACAGCGTGCCGGGCGCGTCGTCTGCCGCAACCTGGGACAGGTGGTGATCGCTCGCGAGCTGGGCGTGACGTTTGACGTGGCGGCGCCGGTGTTCTGCGCGAATCGGGCCACGCTTACCTGGCTGCGCGGACTCGGTGCGGGGCGGGTGTGCTTGCCGGCGGAGTTGCTCGGCAATGATGCGGAGCGTATTGCCGAACTGGCCGCTGAACCCGGCGTCTTGGGTCCGGTCGACGCCGACCGTCCCGAGCTTATGGTGTGCGAGCACTGCCTGCTGACCGCCGAGGGCGTCTGCGCCACCGATGCGACGGGACAGGTTCGTTGCCGCGACTGCTTGCGTCGTCGGCAGGTACGCTATCTGGTCGAGCGTGACGGTACACGTCTGCCAGTTGCCATTGACGCATGCGGCAGGACGAGGATTTTCCTGTCGTAGGTGCTGCGTCGCGTCAGTTTGTTATCATAAGAGAGTTTATGGACTTCCAGCACCGTCGTTTTCGGCGAGGGTGCTATAGCAAAAGGAGGATACCCAATGCTGTCTGTTGACGAGCAAATGCGTATCATCACCTCGGGCGCCGCGCAGATCGTTCCCGAGGCCGACCTTCGCAAGAAGCTTGAGAAGGGCGAGCCCCTCAACATCAAGCTCGGCGTCGACCCCACCAGCCCCGACCTGCACCTGGGCCACGCCGTGCCGCTGCGCAAGATGCGCCAGTTCCAGGACCTGGGCCACAACGTCACCCTCATCATCGGCAACGGTACCGCGTTGATTGGCGACCCTTCGGGCAAGAATTCCACCCGTCCGCAGCTTTCGCAGGAGCAGATCGAGGCCAATGCCGAGACCTACGTGAGCCAGGCCATGAAGATCCTGGATCCCGAGAAGACCACCATCGTGCACAACGGTGACTGGATCCTTTCGATGGATCTGGCCGGTCTGCTGCAGGTGTGCTCCAAGTTCACCGTCGCCCGCATCCTCGAGCGCGACGACTTTACCAAGCGCTACCAGTCTCAGACGCCGATCGCCCTGCATGAGTTCCTGTATCCCGTGATGCAGGCTTTCGACTCCGTGCAGATCAAGGCCGACGTCGAGATGGGCGGCACCGATCAGCTGTTCAACCTGCTTGCCGGCCGCGAGCTCATGGAGAAGATGGGCATGGAGCCGCAGATCGCGCTCACCATGCCGCTGCTCGAGGGCACCGAAGGCGAGCGCAAGATATCCAAGTCCAATGGCCACTACATCGGCCAACCCACCACACCCAAGGCTATGTTCGGCATCACCATGTCCAACCCCGGCAGCTTCCGCATTGAGCTCGACGCGGCAAAGAGCGGCGGCGTGTCCGATCCCCGCAACGGGACGATGCTGAAGATGTTCAACCTGATCGATATCGGTGAGCGCGCCGGAAGCGGCATCCCGAATATATTCCGCGTCTGGCGTGAGCAGGGCTGGGCAGCCCCCACATTTACGGAACAGCTTGAGCCGGAACGGACGATCTTATCGCTGACATTCGAAAAAATCGGCGATAAAAAATCGGTGATAAAAATCGGCGATAAAAAATCGGTGATAAACGAAAAAATGAAGGAAACGATCATTGCATATCTTACGGATCATGCAGAGGCGAAGACCGCTGAGATCGCCGCATATATTGGCTTGAAGTTATCACGCACAAGGGATTATCTGTATGAACTGATCGCAGAGGATATCGTTGTCGCCGAGGGCGGAAATCGCAACAGGACCTACCGTCTGAGATCCTGATGCCCCGCGGCGGGAAAGCCTTGCTTGACAATCCTGCGCGGGTGCGCGGGTATGATAGAGTATCCCCTGCTCGGAGGGCGAGCTGTTCGAAGAAATAGCAGCCGGACAAGAGGCAGACTGAGACGTCTGTTTCCTGTCCGGCTTTTTTTGCGCTAAAAAGGAGGTGTGCGATATGGATTTTCTGAACGGCAGGATCAAACCAATCTGGCAGCCTTGA
>CAJMSV010000134.1 GCA_905216175.1 uncultured bacterium
TCTTCCCCCTCCCCTCCCAATCTCCACAATTTCTCCTTTCTCCCCCCTCGCCTCCCCCCCCCCCAACAAACTCCGCCCCCCCCCTTGGGGGCCCCCACGCCATTTTTCTATCAGACAACTCGTTGAAGCAAGGCTGCGAAGGCCGCGGGGCCGGGAGGGGTTTCCTAAGGGCACATCCCGCAGCCGCAACGCGGCGAGGACGTGCCCGTGGAAACCCCGCAGGCCCCGCGGCCGGTGGGAGCAACGCTACTTCACGACCAAAATGTCGCAGTCCGTATTGCGCAGCAAGAACGTCGAAATCGAGCCCAGGAGCGCATACTTGATCGAGGACAGGCCGCGGGCGCCGCAGAGCACCAGGTCGGGCTTAACCACGTCGAGCATCTCGTCCTTGAGCGTCTCGCGAATGCGGCCGGCGCGAATCATGACCTCGACCTCGGGAATATCGGGATTGGCCTTGGCCTCTTCGAGCTGCTTGGCGATGGAGTTCTTAAATGCCTCCTCTAGGCCGTTGGCCAGATCGACCGGATAGGAACCGGCGCTCTCGAGCGCCGTGGAATCGATAACGTGGCCGATGATTAGCTTGGCACCGTTGTTCGCGGCGACCTTGATGGCGCGTGCGAGCACAAAATCCTGCTGCTCAGTACCGTCGAGTGAAACAAATACCTTGGTGTAGCCCTCGTTCATGGTTTCCTCCTTGGTCTATCGCACGGGCGCGGGGCTCGTGCATCGGGCGGGCGCGGGCGCGTCGGCCGCCGGACACTTTATCTTGTTGCAGTTATACCCAAGGATTTGGGTTTGACCGCTCGCAATTCTGTGAACGGGCGAGTTTTTTGGTAAGGGTAGGCGTAGACGCGCCCGAACGGTTGATAATGGGACATCTCCAGCACCGTCCGCAGAACAATATCGGCGGGTGTCTAACGAGGGGGTCCCTTTGGATATTATCGAGCTTCTAAAATCTGCCTTCATGGGCCTGGTTGAGGGCATCACCGAATGGCTGCCTGTTTCGTCGACCGGTCACATGATCTTGGTGGACGAGTTCGTCAAGATGAACGTGAGCGAGACGTTCTGGAATATGTTCCTGGTCGTGATTCAGCTCGGCGCCATTCTGGCCGTCTGTGTGCTGTTCTTCCATGAGCTCAATCCGTTCTCGCCCAGCAAGGGCAAGGAGGGCCGTCGCGACACCTGGGTGCTGTGGGGCAAGATTGTGCTCGGCTGCATTCCCGCCGCGGCGATCGGCCTGCCGCTCAACGACTGGATGGAGGAGCATTTCTACAATGCTCCCGTCGTGGCGCTGGCGCTCATTGTGTACGGCGTGCTGTTTATCGTGATCGAGAACTGGCGCGCGAGCAAGCGCGAGGAAATGGCCGTTGCCGGTTCGTTTGGTTCGCGTGCTGTGGTGTCGGGTGGACGTCCCGCCGGTGCGCACTTTGCGGCGCCCGCCGCGGCTACCGCTGAGGATGAGGACGATGACGAGAATCTGGACTTTGGCTCCATCGCCACGCTCGAGGACCTGAGCTGGAAGACTGCGCTGGGTATCGGCTGCTTTCAGGTGCTTTCGCTGGTGCCTGGTACGTCTCGCTCCGGTTCTACCATCATCGGCGGCCTGCTTTTGGGCTGCACGCGTTCGGTGGCGTCCAAGTTTACGTTCTTCCTGGCCATCCCTGTCATGTTTGGCGCGAGTGCGCTCAAGCTGGTCAAGTATTTCATCAAGGGCGGTACGTTCGGCGCCAACGAGGTCGCTATCCTGGGCGTGGGCTGCGTTGTGGCCTTTGTGGTTTCGCTCATCGCTATCAAGTGGCTTATGGGCTTCGTCCGCCGTCACGACTTCAAGTGCTTCGGCGTCTACCGCATCGTTCTGGGCATCGTGGTGCTTGCGTACTTCTTCGTCTTGGAGCCGATGCTCGGCCTGTAACTTGGTTGACGCTGCGCGGCGGCCAGAGAGACAACTTGTCATTCAAAGGGGGCGGCATGACCAAAAGGTCTATGCCGCCCCCATATCATGCCAATTTGTTCGCCCTGGCCGCTGCGCGCTGCGGCTACCGTGACATCGCTGGCTCTGTGATTGGCGCAATGGGGTGGGCCTGACGGTGACGCACGGAGTCGTGGAGTGATTTGCGTCGGTGTCCGCGCGGCTCGGTATACTGGTACGGCTCAAACTATGGCGCCGCCCGCAGGCGCGCCGTCCGTCAGATGAGGAGTCGCCCATGACCCAGCCCTTGCCCTGGGAAAAGAACGCCGCGGTACCCGTGCCGCCCACGCCGGAACCCGTGCCGCTCGATGCATACACTGCCCCCGCTGCGCCGGAGCCCGAGCTCGTCCCGCTCGACATCTACGACGCTCCCGCGCCGGCACCCAAACCCGGCAAGCCGCTCGTCGACATCGACAGCCTTAATCCCGCCCAGCGCGAGGCGGTCCTGACTACCGAGGGTCCGTTGCTGGTCCTTGCCGGCGCCGGCTCGGGCAAGACCCGCGTCTTGACCTTCCGCATCGCACATATGCTCGGCGACCTGGGCGTTAAGCCCTGGCAGATCCTTGCCATCACGTTTACCAACAAGGCCGCGGCCGAGATGCGCGAGCGTCTGGCGGCACTCATCCCCAGCGGTACCCGCGGCATGTGGGTGTGCACCTTCCATGCTATGTGCGTGCGCATGCTGCGCGAGGACGCTGACCTGC
Source organism: uncultured bacterium (assembly GCA_905216175.1). Taxonomy (GTDB): domain Bacteria; phylum Actinomycetota; class Coriobacteriia; order Coriobacteriales; family Coriobacteriaceae; genus Collinsella. Next base: position 2,674 of record CAJMSV010000134.1, read on the forward strand.
TGGGCTACACCGGTCAGTTCACCATCTACGATGACGACGATTCCAAGCGCATGGTGCGCGATATTATGCAGGCGCTCGGTATCGAGCAAAAGCAATTCCCCATCAACATGATCCGCAGCAAGATCAGTTCGGCCAAAAACGCCATGATCGGCCCCGAGGACATGCTCAAATCCGCCGACAGCCCCAACGACAAAAAGGCCGCGCAGGTCTACCTGGAGCTGGAACGCCGCCTGCGCGCCGCCAACGCGATGGACTTCGACGACCTGCTCGTGCGCACGCTCGAGCTGCTGCGCACCCGCCCCGAGGTGCTCGACAAGTACCAGGAGCGCTTCCGCTACATTAGCGTCGACGAGTATCAGGACACCAACCACGTCCAGTACGAGATCGCCAACCTGCTGGCCGCCAAGTACCAAAACCTCATGGTCGTGGGCGACGACGACCAGTCCATTTATAGCTGGCGTGGCGCCGACATCACCAATATCCTGGACTTTGAGAAGGACTTTAAAAACTGCAAGACCGTCAAGCTAGAGCAGAACTACCGCTCCACGGGTCATATCCTGAGCGCCGCCAACGCCGTGGTGCGTCACAACTCGCAGCGCAAGGAGAAGCGCCTGTTTACGGCCGAGGGCGACGGCGAGAAGATCCAGGCCTTCCAGGCAAGCGATGAGCGCGACGAGGGCCGCTGGATTGCCGGCGAGATCGAAAAGCTGCACTCCAAGGGCACGAGCTACGACGATATTGCTGTGTTCTACCGCACCAACGCCCAGTCGCGTATCCTCGAAGATATGTTCCTGCGCGCAGGCGTGCCCTACAAGATTGTGGGCGGCACGCGATTCTTCGATCGTGCCGAGATCCGCGACGTCATGGCCTACCTCAAGATGATTGTGAACCCGGCAGACGCGATGAGCGTCAAGCGCGTCATCAGCACGCCGCGCCGCGGCATCGGCTCCGCCTCGCTCGAAAAGCTTGAGCGGCTG
>CAJMSV010000135.1 GCA_905216175.1 uncultured bacterium
CGCTCGCGGTTGAGATCGACGTCGAGCACCTGGACCTCGACCTCCTGGCCGACCTTGACGACCTCGGACGGGTGGTTGACGTGGTTCCAGGACAGCTCGGAGATGTGGACCAGACCGTCGATGCCGCCCAGGTCAACGAAGGCGCCGAAGTCGACGATGCTGGAAACCGTGCCCTTGAGGCGCATGCCCTTGGACAGCTTGGAGAGGATCTCGGCGCGCTCGTTCTTGCGGCCCTCCTCCAAGAGAACGCGACGGGACAGCACGACGTTGTTGCGGTTGCGATCCATCTCGATGACGCGGGCCTCGATCTCGGTGCCCAGGTAGGCATCCAGATCATTCACGCGGCGCAGGTCCACGAGAGAGGCCGGAAGGAAGCCGCGCAGGCCGATGTCGACGATCAGGCCGCCCTTGACGGCCTCGATGACGGTGCCCTCGACGACGCCGTCGCGGTAGAAGGAGAAGGCGGATGCGTCGTAGGTGACGGTGTAACCATCGCCCTGCGCGACGGTCTGTGCGGGCGCTGCCTCCTCGGCGGCGGCTGCCTCCTCCTCGGCCTGCTTGGCGGCCTCGACTTCCTTGGCGCGGGCCTCGATCTCCGAGGCGAGCTGCTTGCGGACCATGGCGACGTATGCGTCCTCCAGAGCGGAGGAAGCGGACTTAGCGGGAATCTTCATTTCGGCGAGATGACCCATCAGTTCCTTGGAGGTCATGCCGAACTCTTTGGCCAGGGTGGACACACGGACTTTTGCCATATGACTTCACCTACCCTTTCTGGCACCTTGGGTGCCTAGAGACTGAACGAGCGTGGGAGATGCGCCGGGACCCGCCCGACGCGACCGCGCGCTAGATCAGGTCCTCCGCATCATCGAAGGCGTCGGTGTCGTGGACACCGCAGAAACGGGAGCCGGGACGGGCCTGGTTACGACACTGGATGCCGTCCTCGGACACGTACTCACAGCGACGGACGTCGTCGTCCCCCTCGTCACCGATCAGGTCGGCGGCGGGCTCCTCGTGAACGGGGACGTTCTTGAGGATGTCGGCGGCAAGGGTCTCAGACTTAATGTCGATGTGCCAGCCGGTCAGGCGAGCGGCGAGGCGGGCGTTCTGGCCCTCCTTGCCGATGGCGAGCGAAAGCTGGTCGTCGGGCACAATGACGCCGGCATAGGCCTTCTCCTCGTCGATGAGGACACGGGTGACCTTGGCGGGCGACAGGGCGTTGGCGACGTAGACGGCCGGATCGGCATCCCACAGGATGACGTCGACGCGCTCGCCGCGGAGCTCGCCCACGACGGCGCGAACGCGGCTGCCCTTGGGGCCGACACAGGCGCCTACGGGATCCAAGCGGTCGTCGAGCGAGTGGACGGCAACCTTGGAGCGCTGGCCGGGCTCGCGGGCGATCGACTTGATCTGGACGGTGCCCTCATAGATCTCGGGCACCTCCTGCTCAAACAGACGACGCATGAGCTCGGGGTGGGTGCGGGAGATGACGATCGGCGGACGGCTGTGCTCGCCGCGAACCGGCTGCAGGTTGGAGTTAGGATCGCGGACGTCGATGATCACGGCCTTGAAATGCTGGTTGTGCAGGTAGCGCTCGCCCATCGGACGCTCGTTGCGCTCGTTCTCGTAACGGCGCTGGTCAAAATGCGGAAGCTCGGCCTCGACACCATCGCGGATCTTGACGATCGTGAAGTCGGGCGTGGACTGCAGCACGGTACCGCTGATGAGGTCACCGATACGACCGGAGAACTCCTCGTAGATCTGCTCGCGGGCGGAGTTGCGCACGATGGCGTTAATCTCGGCCTTGGCGTGCTGGGCGGCGATGCGGCTCGTGTCCTTAGGGGTGACGTCGATCTCCTCGAACTCGGTGAAGTTGCCCTCCTCGTCCATGGAATCGTCGATCGGCTCCAGGCGGTAGACGTAAATCTTGCCGGTGGTGCGGTCGATGGTCACCTTGGCGCCCCACTCAAGATGCAGGATCTCGGCGTAGCTCTTGGCGAGCGACTGCTCCAAGCGGTCGATCAGGTAGAGCTGGTCGATGTGCTTGTCCTGGCAAAGCTCCATCAGGGCGGACATCATGTCGGATGCTGCCATGTTAGTTTCCTTCCTTCGCGGGCTTGAAGTCATAGGTGGGCTTCAACTTGCATTTTTTAACATCAGAGAAATCGAGGGTGACGGACTCGCCGTCCTCGAGCTCGAGGGTCACGTTCGTCTCGGTCGCGGCGGCAATCTTGCCGGAATACTTGCGACGGCCCTCGGTGGCGGTGGAGGTGAGCTCGCAGTCCTCGCCCACAAAACGGGCAAAGTCGCGCGGGCGGCGCAGCGGGCGCGCCATACCCGGGCTCGACACCTCGAGCGTGTAGCTCGAAGAAATGGGGTCGAGCTCCTCGATTACGTCGCCGACCCACTTGGTATTGGCCGTGACGTCGTTGAGCGACAGGCTCTGACCCTCGGCACCCTCGATACGCACACGCACGCAGGGGGCCTTGGTGGCGCCCACGAGCTCAACGTCGACAATATCGACATCGTGCTGGGGAGCGACGGCCTCGAGCGCGTCGATGATCGCCTGCTCGGTCTTGGTCTTGACCATTGCGGCACCTCCATCCATACAAAAAAGAAGCGGGGCCGAAACCCCACTTCTTTCAATTACTACTTCATTTGCAAGCAAACTATACCAATACCTGCGAAAACGTGCAAGCGTCAAAGAAATTCGCAGGTCAGCGCGCCCACAGCTTCTCCACAAGAATAGAACAATTGACCGAAGACACCTAGGCAGGTACATGCAAGACGAGGGACGACCCAACCGGATCGCCCCTCGTCTTTAATGCGTCAACTATGCGCGTGGCGTTTACTTAACCACCAGGTTGACCAGCTTGCCGGGCACGCAGATGGCCTTGACGACCGTCTTGCCCTCGAGCCACTTGGCGACGGCGGCCTCGGCGACAGCCTGCATTTCCTCGTTGGAGGCATCGCGGGCCACGTCAATGCGGCCACGGACCTTGCCGAGCACCTGGACGACGATCTGCACCGTGTCCTCGATGGACTCGGCCAGGTCGAACTCGGGCCAGGTGGCGGTGTAGGCGTTGCCCTCGCAGCCGAGTGCCTCGTGCCACAGCTCGTCGGCCCAGAACGGGCAGATGGGCGCCAGGACGCTCACAATGTCCTTGGCCACGCCGTAGCACAGAGCCTTGTCGCGGTCAGCACCCTCGGTGGCGTTGAGGTAGGCGCTCGCCGCGTTGACGAGCTCCATGACGGCCGAGATCGCGGTGTTGAACTGGCAACGATCGAAGTCCTCAGTGCACTTGGCGATGGTGCGGTGACGCTCGCGGTAGAGCTTCATCGCGACCTCGTCGAGCACGGACTTGTCGAAGGCCACGTTGGCGTCACCCGACTGGACGAGCTGCCACACGATACGCCAGGCGCGCTTGATAAAGCGGTTGGCGCCCTCGACGGCCTTGGGATCCCAGTCGAAGTCCTTCTCGGGCGGGGCGATAAACAGGATCGCCAAACGCATGGTGTCGGCGCCGTAGGGCT
>CAJMSV010000136.1 GCA_905216175.1 uncultured bacterium
GGGGCCGCGGGGGCGTTCGGCCAACTGCGGGAATGGCCTATCCGCTCAATGTGTTCGGCTGAGATCGGAAATCAACCTTTTATGCCAGTTTGCTTGCTCGCTGCGTATAATACATCTAGTACGTGTTGTCATACCGCTCGCTTTATGAGCGACTAAGGACCCTAATATGCCCGATTCCCGCACACTCTGGACCGCCGTCGTTATCATCTGTATCGCCGTGTCGGTATTCTTTAGCGTCAAAAAACGCACCACGTTTAAACGCCTGCAGCAGCTTATGGCTGCCAAGCAGTGGGACGAGTTCGATCGTTTGCTCGACGGCAAACTCACCAGCATGCTGTACCCGCGCTACAACCGTGACTACCTACGCCTGAACTCCTATCTGCTGCGCGAGGACCACGAGCGCGCCAGCGAGATGTTCGACCTGCTGCTGGGGCTCAACCTCCCCAAGATGCAGCGCGTCGACCTGGTGATCAAAGCCTTTAACTACTATGTTGGCCAGGAGGACCGCAAAAAGTCCAAAGAGCTGTTGCACGAGATCAAGGGCTTTGAGGGCGGTCAGGCCGAGGCAGTTGCGCACGAGTGTCAGCTGATGTACGACACGATGATCCTCAAGCGCCACAACGACATTCCCGAGCTGGAGCGCATGCTCGAGGACGTCGGCGACGACCCGGTCAAGCGCTGCCGCTTGGAGTACCTGTTGGCCCTACAGTACAAGAACAAAGGCGACGAGGCCAAGTTTGCCGAGTACTTGGAAAAGTCGGGCCGGCACTCGATGGCCGTCAACGCGTAACGGACGGCTTGTGCTAGACTTCTAGTCTCACGGGGGCGTGGCGGAATTGGCATACGCAGGAGACTTAAAATCTCTCGCCGCAAGGATTGTGGGTTCGAGTCCCACCGCCCCTACCATATGGAGCTTTCGAGCCCGTGTCCCCAAGGGATGCGGGCTTACTTCATTTAGATGCCGGTGGGACTCGAACCCGCGAGGGGGGGGCGAGCGTCATGCGGACGCGCAGCGTCCGCAGCGAGCCGGCGAGGGCGCCAGCAGGCGTCCGAAGCCGGTGCGGATTTGCGCAGCAAATACGCAGACGTCCCACCGCCCCGCGCTTCAGAAAGCCAACTAATTTAGGACGGGCTAAAAAGACAGCTTCGGTCCCTTAGAAGTTGCGGTGGAATAGATCCTGTTTATACCGTTTACCAGCTTATTTAGGAACTATTTCACCGCAACTTATTTAGAGGGTGCTGAGCTCTGGGGTCCAGGAGATGGTGGGGGTCGCACCGTCGAGAGCCTCGTTGATGGTGGCGGCCATGCCGGCAAGTAGGCTGTTCTCGCTTACAGTGAGCGTCTTGTAGCCGCCAGCGCGCATGAGTTCGCGGATCACCACGGCGCCAGCCAAGATCACGCCCGCGCGTTTGGGCTGCACGCCTGGCAACGCGGCAATGCCTGCGACATCCAGCGCAGACATGCGCTCAATAGCGGCCGAAACCTGATCCAGCGACAGCTCGCGTAGGTGCACAAAACTCGAGTCGTACGGCTCCAGCTCGTGGACCAGAGCCACCAGCGTAGTCACCGTGCCGCCCACTGCGACCAAGCGTTCGGCACGCTCAAAGTCGCTGGGCAGGCCTTCAAAATAGGCGGCGAACTGCTCGCCCGCCCAGTTGGCAGCGGCAGCAAGCTCGCCGTCCGCAGGCGGCAGCGCCGAGAAGAACCGCTCCGTCACGCGGCGACAACCGATGTCCAGCGAACGCGTGCCCTCCAGCGCAAAGACCCCACGCTCCGGCGCATAGACGCCCGTCGCGAGCTCCGTGGATCCGCCGCCCGAATCGGCAACAATGATGCGCTCGCCGGCAAAGTCGTGCGCCACGCCAAAAAACGTCAGGCGCGCCTCGACCTCGCCCGGAATCACCTGCGGTTCGAGCCCCAGCTCACGCAGACCGTCCAGCAGCAGTGCGGCATTGGATGCATCGCGCGCGGCGCTCGTGCATGTGGTGCAAATGCACGCGGCCCCAAAGGCACGCGCCTCGTCCACAAACATGCGGCATGCAGCGAGCACGCGCTCGACCGCCGCCTCGCAAAAGCGACCTGTCGCGTCGACGCCCTCGCCCAGATCGGTAATCTCGGTATGCTTGGACGATTCCACGATCGCCCCGCCCTCGGCCTGGGCCAACACCAGTCGCGACGACACCGTTCCCAGGTCGATCGCCGCCACCTTATAGCGTTTGCAATTTGTCATTGTGGGCCCCCCTCCGGGCGCTATTTGCCGTTGGACACGACCGTCTGGCCCTCGACACCGTTAAACCCAAACAGCATGTCGAGCGCCTGGATGTACCACGGCGCGTCCTTACCGACGTCTTCGATTTCCTTGGCAACTTCGCTGGCCTTCTTGGCGTTCGACGACTTCTTGCTCGAAGACGAATCCGAATCGTCGTCCAGGCCTTGCACTTCAATCTTCTTCTCGCCGGGCATCACCAGGCCCAAGTCCTCGGATGCCGCGTCCTTGATACCCTCCTCCGAGAGCAGCTTGTCGACGCTTTTTTGCAGCTCATCATTGTATTGCTGACGAATCTCGACCTGCTTGGCCAAGATGTCGCTCGAGCGCTTAGCCACGTACAGGTCGCGTACGGGAAAATACAGGCTCACGAGCGCCAGCGCCACGACAATGCCGATAAACAGCGGGCGCAGAGAGCCATGCGTAAAGTCATAGATCGCCTTGACCACCGCATTGTCGTTGGCGTAGCGCATAAAGTCCGAGCCCGAAAGACGGCTCGAGGGCCTGCTCGACCTGTCGTGCGTCTGGGCCGAGGGACGCGACGCATGCGACGAACGTGCTGGGCGCACTGGTCCATCTGTCGAAGTATTCACTTGAGCATTGGGGCGCGAGGTACTTGTCGGGCGCTGCATGGAGCGGTCGGCGCCGGCGTAGGCGGACCCACCGAGCTGCACCGTGCGCGCACGGCGAGGCGACGGCTCACGCGAACCGGCGGAATAGTACCTGTTGTCGTAAATCTGATCCATGTGCGCCTTGTGCGGTTGAGGTTTGTTTGCGCTAAGTATTCTAGTTATAGCACGAGCTCCCGCATCGCCTTCGCCAGCCTTTGCTCGACATAAAAAAGGCGCTGAGCCATATGGCCCAGCGCCCTTAGCGCTTTGCGGCATCCAGCCAGGGCGGGGCGGAACCGAGTCTGCCCCGCCCCCGCGAGCTCCGCATGCCTAGCGAATGTTGTAGAACGCGGCCTTGCCGGCGTAGCGCGCGCTGCCCTCGAGCTCGTCCTCGATGCGGATGAGCTGGTTGTACTTGGCAATGCGGTCGCTGCGGCACGGAGCGCCCGACTTGATCTGGCCGGCGTTGACGCCCACGACCAGGTCGGCGATCGTGGAGTCCTCGGTCTCGCCGGAGCGGTGGCTCACGATGCAAGCGTAGCCGGCCTCCTTGGCGGTCTCGATGGCCTCGAGTGACTCGGTGCGCGTGCCGATCTGGTAGCCCTTGACCAAGATCGCGTGGGCGGCGACCG
>CAJMSV010000137.1 GCA_905216175.1 uncultured bacterium
CGGGTCCTTTTAGGCGACTTCGACGAGCGTGAGGCGTAGAGGTCCTTCCCGTTTCGGCTTCTGATGCGTGGCAACCTTGGCAACACGTTTAATTCTCGTGAATCAAAAAAACGCTCGGCCCTTGTGGACCGAGCGTTTTTCATGCAAACAAGATTGCTCTGGGGCTACTTAGAGCTGATCGTTGTAGCAAGTGTTTGCGATGACCTGGGCGGCCTTAGCGCGGCTGAGAATGGTGTCAGCCTGGATGTAGCGGGTGCCGTCAACGTCGACGCCGGTGATGATCTTGTTAGCAACGGCCCAGTTGGCAGCTGCGGTGTAGAACTTTCCGTCCTCGCCGTCAGCGAAGCCGGTTTCGTTCTTCGCGGTTGTGAAGTCAACACCAGCGGCCTCGGGGTCGACGATGCGATGGAGCACGGTGACGAACTCGGCGCGGTGTTGCTCATTGCTCGGACCGAGGTAACGTAAAATTCTTTGCGCACTTTGAAAGCTGAACACGCCCAGAAAAAGAGAAAGACATGGCGCGTGCCGTCGGTATGATTTGAGTGTCGAATTCAATCATGCTAGGAGGCAGGCCATGTCCAACCCAATCGTATCATTCGACGAGCAGGCCGTGAAAGACGAATTGCGCGAGCTGGTCAGGAAAACCATCGAGGAGACCATCAACGCGATGCTCGACGAGGAGGCCGACCAGCTCGTCGGCGCCGGGCCCTACGAGCGCACCGACGAGCGCGCGGCGTACCGCGCCGGGCACTGCGAGCGCGGCTTCACCACGACGTCGGGCCGGGTCACGCTCAAGATGCCCAAGCTCAAGGGCATGCGCTTCGCCACGGCGGTCATCGAGCGCTACAAAAGGCGCGAGACGTCGGTCGAGGAGGCCATCATCGAGATGTACCTGGCCGGCGTGTCGACGCGGCGCATCGAGGACGTCAGCGAGATCCTGTGGGGCGCGGGCGTTTCCGCCGGCACGGTCTCAAACCTCAACGACAAGGCTTTCAAGGCGGTCGAGGAGTGGCGGTGCAGGCCCCTGGCCTGCGAATACCCGTACGTCTACGTCGACGGCATCTACCTGAAGCGCAGCTGGGGCGGCTCCTACGAGAACGTCGCCGTCATGGTCGCCATCGGCGTGAACGAGGACGGCTACCGCGAGGTGATCGGGTGCGCCGAGGGCTTCACCGAGTCGGCCGAGTGCTGGCGCGATTTCCTGTCGTGGCTGAAATCGCGCGGGCTGCGCGGCGTTCGCATGTTCGTGGGCGACAAGGCCGCCGGCATGGTCGGCTCGATCGCCGAGGTGTTCCCGAAGGCAAAATACCAGCGTTGCACCGTGCACTTCTACCGCAACGTCCTCGCCAAGGTCCCCAAATCGAAGCGCTCCCAGGTCGCGGCCATGCTCAAGGCCATCCACGCCATGGAGTCGCGCGAGGCCTCGGCGGCCAAGGCCGAGTCGGTGGCCGCCGAGCTCGAGTCGATGAAGCTGAAGGAGGCCGCCAAGGTCGTGCGCGAGGGCTTCGCCGAGACGCTGACGTACTGCGCGATGCCCCGCGAGCATTGGCGGCGCATCCGCACGAACAACGCGATCGAGCGGCTCAACAGGGAGATAAGGCGCAGGACCCGCGTGGTCGGCACCTTCCCCGACGGCAAGTCCGCGCTCATGCTGGTGGCCGCCCGCCTGAAGTACGTCGCCGACAGCGAATGGGGATCGCGCCGCTACCTGGACGTGTCGCTTCTCAAGGAGCAGTCATGCTGACGGCTGGCTGAATTTGCGCAAAACTATTGACGGTACCGCCCTAGCCCTCGATATCATGCCGATGCTGGAAATCAACTCCGTTGGTTTTTCCGCCATGTTTCTCGTTCCCATGCTTGCGGCAGTCTTTTTCGGAATCCCCTTTGGACTCGCCGGAGATAAATTCGGTCCCAAACGAGTTGTCGCAACGTGTTTTGCGATTGCTTGCGTAGGAGGATTGCTCAGGATAATCACCCTTTACAGTTACCCCCTTCAATTGGCTTCGCTCTTCCTTATAGGCATCGGAATGGCGGCGTTATCGACAAACGTCGTTAAGACCATCGCCCTTTGGTTTGGAAGCAAGACAGACACAGCTGTTGGCGTCTACTATGCAGTATCCAGTCTGGGAATCGTCGTCTCGCAAGAAGTGGGAGAACTGTCCGACTCGGATCGACAAGCAAACGTTATCGCAGAAATCGCCCTCGTAGCCGTGACGGCACTTTGGGTTATCGTCGATAAGAACCTTCCAAATGGCATGAATCCCCCGACCGAAAAGCCAGCGCTCAACACGTTTCTTGTGGCAGCAAAAAACACCAATGTCTGGCTTATTGCGCTCGCTGTCGGATTCACCCTCTCATCCAGCACCGCTTTCGCTGGATTGCTTCCCCAAGCGCTTGAATCAGGCAAAGGAATGAGCGGATTCGCTGCAGGGAACATGGCAGCCTCGGTAACCATTGCAAGCATTTTCGGCTGCATCGTGGGGCCTGCATTGTGCGCACATTTCAAAAGCTTTAAGCCCTACCTCATGATTATTAATATTGTTGCAAGCGCAGCAATGCTCTCCGTTTGGTATGTCGAAGGCAGTGCTTCCCTGCACTTCGTTCTGGCAGCAAGTGGCTTTCTTTCAGCCATGACAGGGCCAATCCTTCAAGCTATGCCCGTCATGATGAAGGGAATCGGAAGTCGTTTCGCAGGAAGCGCCAGCGGAATCATCGGCACCGTCAGCCTTGCGATGTCGTTCCTGCTGCCGATATTGATTTCCTTATTATCTAATGAGAATTACGAAATCAATCTCATCATGCAGGCCGTCTGCTTCGCTATCAGCATCCTCCCTATTGCGATGCTCTCGAAGATCGAGAAGGAGCGGCCTGCATAACCTGTCTTTCTGATCTCCAGGAACCGTGTATACCACCGCTCGACTTGAGTCCGCCGAGGCCGTCCGCAAATAGCACGCCTATACGAAGCGAATTGGCTCATAGCTGCGGCACGCAGCAAGCTTTATGGGCAGCATCCCAGAGCTAGCGCATCAAGGGTCATCGCCGGAACCGCCGGCCACCCTTCTTTTCGAAAATCGAGGTGCGAGGGACAAATAATGCCGATATGTGAGTCCTCGAGGTCGGTAGCGATTGCTCGTTCGAGCTTCTGCTGGCGTTTTCCCAGGTCAGATTTCTTGAAATGAAGTTTGCCCTATATTACTCCTCACATATCGGCTTTTTTTGTCCACGTTGAGTCGATTTCGAGAAAGAAGGGTTTAGGAGCACAAGAGCAGCATCCCGCGAGCCCGCGCAGGCCATCGCGTCCGAGCACCCGCACACCGGGCTAGCGGACACGGGCGATCTCGAACACCGGACTCGCGAGCGACGGCTCGGGGCGTGTGGGCGCGCGCACCCCGAGGGCCGCGCGCCTCCCCTGCGCGCTAGAGCATCGCGAGCAGCTCCTCGTCGGTCGGGTTGTCGAGCGCGTCAAGCAAAT
>CAJMSV010000138.1 GCA_905216175.1 uncultured bacterium
GCCAATGGACAAAACCCCAGGATTTTGAGGGGGTAATAAAACGCCTACTTGGCATGTTTGGCTTTAGGGTACACATTTCGATGAGTTTTGAAAAATGAGGGTGAGAGCCGCCTAAAATGCGAACGCTGCTCGAAAGATCTCCTGTTTAGCTGATACCCGCTGATGAGTGGCGGTTTTTGAAATGTAACGGCTTGAGAGGGACGAGCCTTGCGTCGATAGTCACCGCTCGAGAGCGGATTGGCTTCAAATGAGTGGCGGCTTTTCGAACATTTCCGAATGAGTGGCGGTTTTTGAAACGTCCTGGAAGCGAAATCTGCTGTAGGGTGCACGATTATCCGCCACTCGTTTCAAAATGAGTGATTTACCGCCACTCGTTGAGGGATATGGCGAGGACGGAACGCGGCGAGCGAGGACGGAACGCACTGCTCGGCGCATCGCGAGCGTGGTGGGCGAGTGTCGCCGATCTCACGAGGAGTACGGCTGCGGGGGGCAGCGCATCCAGCGCGAGGGCGGGCGCATCTGCAGAGCGGGGGCTGCTAGAAACAAGTTTGCCAGCGCGACGAGACGATATGAGCAGGACATGAAAACATTGAGAGCCCCTGCTGCATGCGAATCCGTGGATTAGGCCGACAATGTGAGTGTCTAATTCAAAAGTGGCGGCCACGCCACAAGCATGGAAAGGGGCTCTCTCATGTTGAATACTACCACCTTCGTCGGCCTCGACGTGCACGCGCGATCCATAAAGGCCGTCGCCCTTGACGCGATGACCGGCGAGGTCCGCTCGGCCACTTTCGCCTACGACGCGGCGGCCGTCGCAGAGTGGGTGGGATCCCTCGACCCTGCCGCGAAGTGCGTCTACGAGTCGGGCGTGACCGGGTTCGACCTGCAGAAGAGGCTCGCGGCGCTGGGCGTCGACTGCGTCGTCGGCGCGGTCTCGAAGATGATCAAGCCATCGGCTGACCGCAAGAGGAAGAACGACCGCAACGACGCGGAGTTCCTGGCGCGCATGCTGTCGGTAGGCAACGTCGTGGAGGTGTGGGTCCCCGACGACGGGGGCGAGGCGGCGCGCGACCTGGTGCGCGCGCTGGACGACGCCCGCGAGGACCTGAAGCGCTGCAAGCAGCGGCTGTCGAAGTTCCTGATGCGGCACGGATACGCGTTCAGCGAGACCACCCCGACCGGGCGCAGGAAGGGCAACTGGACCGCCGCGCACTGGGCGTGGATAAGGTCGATCGAGTTTCCCGAGAAGGCCGGCGACGACGTCCTCGCGTACTACATAGACGCCACCAGGCAGGCGATGGAGGACAAGAAGAGGCTGGAGAAGCTGGTCGAGGCAGAGGCGTCCAAGCCCCGATGGAAGAAGAGGGTCGACTCGCTGCGCTGCCTGAAGGGCGTCGACGCCATGACGGCCGCCGACATCGTGTTCGAGGCCGGCGAGTTCTCCAGGTTCAAGAACGCCAGGTCGTTCGCCGCTTGGCTCGGGCTCACCCCCTCCGAGCACTCCAGCGGGGAGAGCGTGCGGCAGGGCGGCATCACCAAGGCCGGCAACAAGCATCTGAGGCGCGTGCTCGTCGAGGCCGCGTGGCACTACATAAGCGCCAGCCCGCACCCGAAGGACCTGGCCAAGGGCCAGGCACCCGACCCCGCGGCGAGAAGGCACGCGGCCAAGGGCATCCGAAGGCTCGTGAAGAGGCGCGAGGAGATGCTGGGGCGCGGCGTCCACAAGAACAAGGCCAACGTCGCGACGGCCCGCGAGCTCGCATGCTGGTGCTGGGCGATAGGCCGCATGGTCGAGAACGGCTAGCCTTCGGGAAGGCCGTCCCGACATAGCGCGATCCATCCCATCCCGCGGTCTGATCCGAGGCCGTTGGGGCGAACCCCAGGCTCTTTTTCTGCGAGCGCCCAAGGCGCCACCCGCGACACGAGACTGTCGAATCGACCGAGGTAACCCCAGCCGTAGCAACGGATTGCCCAGCGCAGAGATGCGCCACGGGCGGATATTAAACTGCAAAGACGAGCGTCGGAGAGACACGCCGAGGTCGCCGCAGGAGGGTTGAGATAGAGGAAGGGCTTGGCTCCGGTTCAAAAGAATCGAGGCCAGGCCCGGTTTTGCCTATTGACAATGTCCTGCTCATATTAAAAAAGCCTCGTCCGAAGACAAGGCTTTTAACATTTGATGGCGGGAAGTACGGGACTCGAACCCGCGACCTCCGACGTGACAGGCCGGCGCTCTAACCAGCAGAGCTAACTCCCCATCAGCAGGCGTTGCTGCGAGAGCTAGTATACACAGAACTCTGAGATGTGCGCAACACTTTTTTAAAAATTTTTTCCGACGCCCGAATATCGAGCAATCGAACAGACGGTTAATCACACCCCATACTCAATGAATTAGCAGGTAGACAGCGCTCTTGCACACAAAAAATGGCGCGGGGACCAAGCCCCGCGCCACACTATAGATCGATGATGTCGGCCGAGATAACCCGACCGTCGGCCACAAAAAGACGGGCCATGGTGTTGCCCCGCGCGCTACGAGGATACGTAGGCGATCCCGGGTTGATAACCAAACACTTGCCCAACTGCACGATTTTGGGACGATGCGTATGACCGCAGATAGCCACATCGACCGTCCCCACCGGGAGCTCCTCGCGATAGTGGGCCACCGCAAAGCTCAAGCCCTCATACGTAAACGTATTGAGCGCCGGCACCCCTGGTCCGTAATCGCGATAGTAATCGTTGTTGCCCAGCACGGCTTTGATAGGAGCAATGGTATTGAGATGGTCCCAATCGGCCTCGGACGTCATATCTCCCGCATGGATAATCAAGTCAGCACCCTCAAGGGCAGCGAGAAGCTCATCCGAAAGGTATCCATGCGTATCGGAAATAATATCGATACGCTTTGCATCCGCCAGCGTATCCATTAGAGGTTCAGCGCCTTTTTAAGCGGCACCACGCGGCGGCGCGAATCGGGATTGCGATCTTCCACGCTGGTGATGCCCAGCTGAATCGCACCGGAGGCAGCGGTTTCAACGTCTTCAACGCATGCAAGGTTCACGATATAGCGGCGATGCACGCGGAAGAAGCCAAAATCTCCCAGCTTGGACTCGAACTGCGCAAGCGAGGTCGTTGAAAGGTAGCGATCATCCTCGGTAAAAATGCAGGAGTAATCGTCCTTGGCCATGATGTAGCGAATCTGGTCCACGGGGATAAGCACCTTACGGCCACCCTTCTCCACGGGGATGCGCTCGATGGATGACTTGTTCTCCGAAACCGGTTTGACACGCGCAAGCACCTTGCCAATGGCCTGGTCGAGACGAGCTTCCTCGACCGGCTTCATGAGGTAGTCCACAGCGTCCACATCAAATGCCTCGACAGCATGGGCGCTGTAGGCGGTAACGAAAACCACCGCAGGGGGGTTCTTCAAACGGTGAAGCGCCTCCGCAAGCTGAAGACCCGAGGCTCCC
>CAJMSV010000139.1 GCA_905216175.1 uncultured bacterium
GTGTGCCGGGTTGGATTGATTGGCGACCTTAAACTGGTCCATGCAGATATTGCCAACCTGATGCACGCGCTCGCCGCGATACAGCACATCCATACGATTGGAAAGCGTACGCGATAGGCCATCGGCATAACCGATCGGCAGCGTGCAGATCTGAACGCGCGTACGCGGTACGCGGTAGGTAAAACCGTAGCCCACGCCCTCACCCATCGCAGGGTGTGCCACGCGCGTCACACGCGCATGGACGCTCATAACGGGATCAAGCTGCATCACGCGGCCACTCAGCTCGCACGGCTGCATGCCATACAAGCCAACGCCGGCGCGGATCATATCAAAATGCATCGAGGGGTCGAGCATCGAGGACGGCGTGTTGGCGCAGTGCACGATACCGCACTCAAAACCCGCATCCTTAATGGCCTGAACGGCCTCGGTAAAGCGCTGACACTGCAGCTTGTAGTCCCAGCCCGAAGGTTCATCGGCCGTGGCGAAGTGCGTAAATACGCCGTCGCACTGAATACCGCGATGGAAATTTATACCGCGGACAAAGTCGAGCACCTGCGTGTAGTGAACGCCGATACGATTCATGCCCGTCTCGATGGCGAGATGATACTTGCCCACCTTGCCCGCCGCGACGGCACATTCGCCATACGCAAGAGCAAAGTCAGACGTATAGACCGAGGGCATGATATCAAACTCGAGCAACGTCGGAATGGCCTCGATAGGCGGCTCGCTTAGGATGAGGATTGGTTTCGTAATCCCGCCCTGTCGGAGCTCAACGCCCTCGTTAACCGTCGCCACGGCAAACATGTCGGCACCGGCCGAATACATGATCTTGGCGCACTCAACAGCTCCATGACCATAAGCATCGGCCTTGACCACGCAGCACAGGCGCTGACGTGGATTCAGCAAGTTCTTATAGGCCCTCGTGTTGCGACGGAGCGCTCCGCGGTCGATCTCGACCCAGGACCAGCGCGTCAAATCGGCTTTATTCATGATTAGTCATCCGACCCTTCGTCCATGATTCCCAGATCTTCGAGCGCATCCTTTGCCGCCAGTTCCATGGCAGGACCGATCAAGTCGATAAGATCGGTCGCGATGACGCTCTTCTCACCATACTCCGTCGCCGCGGCAAAACCGGCGTAGCTGTGAAGTGCGACGGCGTACGAATACAGCAACTCCCAACGATCCATCTCGTCGCGCATGGTGGCAAGCGTACCGGCCAAAATACCCGCGAGAACATCACCCGAACCGGCAGTTGCCAGAGAAGCCGGACCCGAGAGCGGCAGCAGCACACGCTCAACGCCACAGATAGCCGTCGTCGGCCCTTTGGCAATGACCACCAGATTGTCGGAGCCTGCAGCCCAGACAACCTTCTGCGCGGCTGCAATCGCGGTACCAAGGTCGTTCACCTCGTCACCGGCAACCAGACGCGAAAGCTCACGATAGTGCGGTGTCATAACCAACGGCTGCTCGCGACGATACATCTCGGGGTTACTATCAATACCGTCAATGGCAATCTTAGCAAGGCAGTTGAGTGCATCGGCATCCAAAATAAGCGGTACATCAAGCTCGAGCAAGCCCGAAACCACCTGCATAGCGCCGGCAGACGTCGTCATACCGGGACCGCACAGTACGCAGCTGTACTTCTTTGCAATCTCGCACACAGTCATGCGCGCAGCGGCGCCAAAGGAGCCGCGGGAATCAGACGGAATAGCAAAAACGGGAATCGAAGGAAGTGCCATGCGAATAAGATTGGCGCAGGCGTCAGGAGCCGCGACTGCCACGTAACCAGCACCCGCGCGAGCTGCAGACTTGGCCGCCATAATGGCAGCACCAGGATATTGCGCAGATCCGGCGACAATAAGCACAGAACCACGGGAATACTTATCGATATTCGTAGGTAGTGGGGCAAAGTAATCAACTAAGTCACCGGGCTCGACAATCTCGGCGGCGTGGTCGACATCATCGATGACCTCGTCAAGACGGTCGTAAAGATTGCCGCAAATCAAATCGCCAGCATACTCAGGGCCATCAGCGCTATACAGACCAATCTTGGGCGCAATCATCGTCACCGTATGCTCGGCACGAATGCAGCCATCATCAACAACGCCCGTCTCGGCATTCAGGCCCGAGGGGACATCAATGGATACGACACAATCGGCGCATTCATTGACCGTAGGAATCCAGATGGAGAACGGCGCACGCAGATTCCCGTGGAAACCGGTACCAAAAATGGCATCGACAACAACATCGGCCTTATCGATCAAAACCTCGAGTTCGTCACGCGAGGGGCCGACGCAAACGTGCACATCGCGGCCGGCAGTACGACGAGCAACATGACGTGCCAGAGCAGCAGGAATCTCATCCGGCTCAACCGGAGAAACGATATCGACGTCCACACCCTTATGGCTCAGAATATCGGCGGCAACCCAACCGTCGCCGCCATTATTACCAAAACCGACCAGAACGAGAACCCGATCGGGATTGAGCTTCAAGACCTCGTTGGCGGCAAACTCACCCGCTAGCTCCATAAGCTCGGCCTTCGAAGTCCCTTCGCGTTCGATGATATCCTCGAGACGAACGACTTCTTCGGTACTCAAAACCGGTTTCATCTATGCTCCTAGCGTATCTTGCGAAGCATCGCCCAGGTGCTCCGTCAATGCTGAATTCTGCAGCTGCTCAAGCTCATCTAAAACAGAGCGAGCCTCTTTAAATGTCTGCGCTACGCGTTTCTTGGTACTCACCTTTTCCTCTTTTGGCTTAGGCCGAGCATCTTCGGTAATCGCGATGGCATTCGCAACGGCTAAGTCTCCTGTAAGCGTAATGGAAAGAGCGACCTCAACAACACCCAGCTCTTGAGCAATCTCGAGGGCACGGCCCGAAAGCAGCGCCTTCGGTTTGCCGAGTTTATCACGCGTAACTGAAACATCCTTGCGACCAACGCCTTGACTAAAACCCGTACCGAGAGCTTTAAGTACCGCCTCGCGCGAAGCAAAGCGGCTGGCATAGTGAGCAGCGGGACGCGAGGATGCATCACAATACGCACGCTCTTCTTCGGTAAACACACGCCGAGCAAACGACGGCGTCTTTTCAAGAATTGATTTCATACGGGAAATCTCGACGATATCAACGCCGATACCAGCTTCAGCCATGTTCACCTCCATATCGCACAGACTAAGTTATTGTAGCCCGTTCACAGAAGATGCGACAAACGAGGGTTATAAAACACAGCTACTTTGTGAGACAAAAGCCCGTAAACGCAAAAAGGGGGAGGCCGCGAGGCCTCCCCCTTCTCAGTTCAAGCGCACGGCTCGGTGCCGTCCACCGGTCAGCGGCGC
>CAJMSV010000140.1 GCA_905216175.1 uncultured bacterium
GGCCTAATCCGCGGTCTTTCATGCAGCAGGGGCTCTCAATGTTTTTATGTCCTGCTCATATCGTCTCTGCCGGCAGTGGGGGACAGTCCTTGCAGCTTTTTGCGAAGAGTGTCCCCAACGACTAGTCGTTTAAGAACGTCCCCAATGACTGACCAATGACTAGGCAAGGGCGGCCATGATGGTGCGGGCGACGCCGTCGTGGTCGTTGTCGTATTCGGTGATGGCGTCGGCGGCCTCGCGGTCTTCGGACTCGGCGTTGATCATGGCCATGCCGTGGCCCGCTGCCTGCAGCATGGGGATGTCGTTGATGTTGTCGCCGAACGCCCAGGCGTCGGCGAGACGCTTGCCCAGGTATTCGCATAGCCACGTGAGGGCCGTCCCCTTGGTGGCGCCCTCGCCCATGACCTCGATATTCATGGCGTACGAACGCGTGACCTCAATGCCTCCGAGCGTGTCGAGCGCCGTCGCGATGGCGTCGCGATCGGCCGGGTTGTGCCAGTACATGGCGATACGTTCGAGCGTCTCGACCTCGTCGATCTTGCTGTCGATATCCATGTCGATCGGCGTTCGTGTGCGCTTGAGTGAAGCCGCGATGTGGGGGTCACCGCCGCAGAACTCATCCAGGCGCCCGTATAGCGAGCGGGGGAGGAAGCACTGTCCATCCGCGAAGATATCGAAGGTCACATCGTGGCCGGCGGCAATGCGATGGATGCGGTGGGCAATGCCGCAATCGAGCGGTCGGCTCAAAATGCGCGTAGCACGTGAGGTGTCGGTGGGCGTATCTTCGTCGAGCCGCCAGACGCTGGCGCCGTTGGCGCAGACCGCGTAGTGCACGGCGGGATGGGCGAGAATGGGCTCAAAGCTGCCCGACAGCGGGCGCCCCGTGCAGGGAACAAACTCGATGCCACGACGTGCGAGCTCGTCGAGCATTGCCCAAGTGGCGTCGCTCATCTGCTTATCGCTCGTCAGCAGCGTCCCATCCATATCGGAAAACACAATCATTCGTTGCGATCCTTTCTACTGGCATAAAAAGTGTGGCCAAGGGCTTGGGTCCCTGGCCACGCTCGAGTTCTATAACGGTCCGCGTCCTAGCGGTCAGCGAGCGGCTTGTACTCCAGCGGCTCGATCACCGGACGATAGGCCGGGCGAATAATACGGTGCGCGCAGAAGAGCTCTTCCATGCGGTGCGCAGACCAGCCGGCCATGCGGGCGACGGCGAACAGCGGCGTAAAGAGCGTCTCGGGCACGCCGAGCATCTTGTAGATAAAGCCCGTGTACAGGTCGATGTTGGCGCAGATGGGCTTGGTCATGCCGTGATCGTGCATCACTTGCGGTGCCAGGCGCTCGATGCGCTCGATGAGCGCGAACTCCTCGCCCAGGTCCTTCTTGGCGGCAAGCGTGCGCGCGTAACGACGGCACACCTCGGCACGCGGGTCGCTCAGCGTGTAGACGGCGTGGCCCATACCGTAGATGAGACCCGTGCCGTCGAAGGCCTGCTTGTCGAGGATCTTGCCCAGGTAGGCTGCGACCTCGTCCTCGTCCTCCCAATTGGAGACATGCGCGCGGATGTCCTCGTGCATGGAGACAACCTTGGCGGGGGCGCCACCGTGGCGCGGGCCCTTGAGTGAGCCGATAGCCGCGGCGTAGGCGGAATACGGGTCGGTGGCCGAGGAGGACAGCACGCGGCAGGCAAACGTGGAGTTGTTGCCGCCTCCGTGTTCGGCATGCAGCATGAGCATCACGTCGAGCAGCATGGCTTCGTCGCGGGTGAATGCCATGCCGCCGCGCAACACCTGCAGGATGGTCTCGGCGGTGGAGAGACCGGGTGTGGGGTGCGGTACATGAACCTCGGAGCCGCGGCGCTTGGCGACCGAGGCCATATGCGCGAAGGCGGCGATGCGGGGGAGACGGGCGAGCATGGAGATAGCGACGTCGATTTCGTGCTCGGGCGTAATGGCGTCGGGCTCGGCGTCGAAGGCGTAGAGCAGCAGCACGGCGCGCAGAAGCACAATCATGATGCTCGACGACACCGTGGTCATGGGGAACTCTTTGACGTACTCATCGCTCAGGTGCCTAAAAGCGCCCAGACGTCCGCAAAAACCGTCGAGCTCCTCTTTGTTGGGCAGCGAGCCCGTGATGAGCAGGTAGGCGACCTCTTCGTAGCCATAGCGATTCTCGGCCTGGGCGTTGTTGACCAGGTCCTCGATGCTGTAGCCGCGCAGCGTAAGCTTGCCCTGGTCGGGCACGACTTTGCCGTCGACCTTGATGTAGCCGTGCACGTCCGAGATGCGGGTAAGGCCCGCGACCACGCCCGAGCCATCGGCATTGCGCAGGCCGCGCTTGACGTTATGCTCTACGAACAGGCCCCCGTCGTACGGGGCGGTCGGCAGGCCGTGGTAGAGGTTTTCGCTTTCGGGCGAAATCTGACGGCTCGCCTCGTAATCCAGAACCAGGCGGCTCAGGTGATCGTCGAAGCGGTAGTAGATTTTCTTGGCGTCGTAGGCCATGCGCGCTCCTCTCCGGTCCGCTTTGGGGCCGCGCGCTTGGACGATATGACGTCAAGCTGCCCCGAGCGGCTTGTTCGCTACAGGCGGTACATAAAGTTAAAGACGTCCTCGCGCTGGATGGACACGTTGACGCCCGAAAGCTCGCCGGCCTCGGCCAGGGCCTTCTGCAGCTCGGCGAAGTCGAGCTTGGACTCGGCGGTGTCGGCCAGCATGGTCATGGTGAAGATGTCCTCGATAATGGACTGCGTGATGTCGCGGATGTCGACGTTGGCCTCGCCCAGCACGCGGGTGACGCCGGCGACGATGCCGGGGCGGTTCTTGCCAAGGACGGTGATGACGATACGGGAGGACGAGATCTCGGCCATGGGAATCCCTTTCGCGTGATTGCGGCGCGCGGGGCGCGCTCCGCTACGGTACAGTGTTCATCATTGTACCTGTCTGGCGCAAAAAAGGCGCGCTCGCTGCGGCGTTACATGCCTGCAACATGAGCGTAAGGGGGATGGCCGCTCGGGGAAGAGCCGGCTGTCGCGTGCCCGGCTCGGGTTGGGGTGATTTCCGATCTCAGCCGAACACATTGTG
>CAJMSV010000141.1 GCA_905216175.1 uncultured bacterium
TTTTGCGTCACGACGGTCACCTTAACGCGGCGTGTCTCCTTGCATTCGTCATCTGTGGCCAGATTGACGTAATAGTGTTCGCCGTCTTCGGTCATGAGCGCCATCGTCGGCACCATCACCACGTCGTCGAGCTGCTCGGTCACCACCGATACCTCGGCCGTCATGCCCGGCTTCAGGCGCGCGTCGGGCGCCTCGATGAGGATGTCGACGTTAAAGGTCACGCTGCCGCCGCCGTTGGCGGCGTCGGAGTTTGCCACCGACGCGATAGCCGTGACGGTGCCCTGGCTCACGATATCGGGAAACGCGGGATAGGTAACGTTGGCGCTCTGGCCCACGGCGATCTTGGCGATGTCCTTTTCGCCCACCTGCACGGTCACCTTCATCTTGGATAGGTCGGCGATCTGCATGCACTGCTTGCCGCCGCTCGTATCGCTTTCGCCCATGATCATGCCGCCTGTTACCGTGGCGCCCACCTTGGCGTTGAGCTCCACGATGCTACCCGAGCTCGGGGCCGTGACCGTGCGACTGGCGGCCTTGGCGTTCGCCTGGTCTAGGTTTGCCTGGGCCGATGCGAGGCTGCGCTGCGCGGCCGATACGGCGTTCGTGTCCGCTGATGCGTCGGAGACGCCAGCCGCTGCGGAAGCTCCATCGACGTCCGTCGTTGGGGTGGCCTGCGCGGCAGCGGCGGCTTTCTGTGCGTTGGTGAGGTCTTCCTGGGCGGCTGCAACTGCACGCTGCGCCTCGGCAACGTTGCGATCGAGCTCGTCGTTTTTAATGGTCATAAGCACGTCGCCCTCGTTAACGGATTGGCCTGCCTGCACGTTGATCGAATCGACCGTACCGTCGACAGAAGGGGAGACCACTGAGGACGAAATGGGTTTGAGCTGGCCTTTCGCCTCGCCCGTTGTGGTAAACGTGCCCTCGGTCACCATGTCGGTCACGGGACCGCTAGCGCCCTGTGGCTGTGTATTGATAACAAGGGTTGCGACAATGGCAATGAGCGCGATGGCACCCACGACGCCGGCGGCAATACCGCGTCGAATCAGCTTTTTGCGTCGACGTTCGGCACGTTTTGCCTTGAGCTTGGCATATGCTTGTTCATCGGAAATCTCGGCCGTATCGTTCGTTCGTCCGCTCTGCTTGTCGGCATGTACGTTTGTAATCAGAGGAATCGTTTCGGTGGCACCTTCGGGCGTGTGCTCGGTATCATCTGGGCCCGGGGTGATCCTGGGGACATTCGGCATAGCGTCTCCTTTATAGAAAGAACCTCGATAATTATATGCGCCCACCGGTTGGGGCGGGCGCATAGGACGGTTTCTTTCGGAACTGTTAGATTGGTCGTAGCGGTTCCACGTTGTAGGAATGCGCGCGTTGCACTATGAGTGGACAACCACGCACAGGCCGACTTTGATGCAGTCGTGAAGTGCCTTGGCGTCTGCCAGGCGCAGGTTGATGCAACCGTGGCTGCCGCACCACTTGTACGACTCGGCATTATCGAAGCTCTTGTCGTTTTGCCAGGTGGCATCGTGGAAGCCGATCATATTGCCCTCGAACGGCATCCAGTAGCTCACCGGGCTCTCGTATTTGGGCTTGCCCGTCTCGGGGTCCTTGGCTCCGATCAGGGTGCTGCCGCCGTCGTTGCTGTTGATCTGCCACACGCCCTCGGGGGTGGCGTCTTCGCCCGGTTTGCCGGAAATAAAGTTGGCCTCCCAAACGATATTACCGTTCTCGTCATAATAGCGCGCGTGCTGCTCGGACAGGTCGACGTCGATATACGCCTTCCAGTCGGGCTCTCCCTTTGCGGTAAAGGTGTCGGCCTTCTGGGAGTACTTGATCTCGATTTCGCCGGTCTGCTTGTTGTTAATGGCGTCCTCGACCTGCTTGGCGAGCGAGCTGCTATCGATAGACCAACCAAAGTCACCGCCTTCGACAGCGCACTGCTTGCCATCGGCGCGCGTCCACCAGCGAGTGGAGCCCACGGTATTAAAGCCGTTGGCGAGCTCGGCTGCCCAGCTACTGATCTGCGAAGTATCGAGCGTGGGGTTGGCGGGATCGGCAAAGCTGATCCACTGCAATACGGAGCTGCCATCAACCTTGCCGGCATCCTCGCCGTTGAGCTTGAGGGTCACGTTGACGCCCAGGAAGTTGTTGGCGGCATCGCATGCGGCCTGAATCTGATCATCGGTCAGCGTTCCATTGAGCGGCTCATAGGCATCGTTGCCGAGCTTGGAAAGATCTACGGTCTCGGCCAGCGAGGCAAGCTCGAGCTCGGCATACTTAATGACATGCTCGCGGTTGAGTTTTTCGTTGGAGCGCGCCTTCTCGACGGTAAACTTGCCGGCCTGCTCGTCATAGGAGCTATTGGCCTCGAACGTGCCCGAACGGCCCTCGTTGAACTCGTCGATGGCGGCGCCCAGATCCTTCTCAAACTTCTTTTGGTCAAAGGTGTCGGAGAGCATGGACAGGTCGACGTCTTGATCAAGATCGACTTCGTTGGAGGTAGCGGTTGTTTTGGTCTTGCCGCTTAAGGATTCCACAAGGCGGACCGGCCATACAAAGGCTTCGTTGTGGCTGATGATTTCTTTTGCGGCAGCTTCGCCGTCGACGATGGGTTCATCGGACTCGGGCTGATAGGTCCAGCTAAAGTCATCTCCTGTCACGGTGAGCTTATAGTGCTTCCATGCCGAGTTGTCCTTGGTGGCGGCAGACGAAGCGTTGAAGAACGAGACGTCGACGCCTGAGAAGGTGGTATTGGTTTAGGCTACCTGCGAAAACGCTACGCCGCCTACGAAATAGCCACTGACGATAACAAACAGAACCAAAAAAAGCGACCACAGAAAACACCA
>CAJMSV010000142.1 GCA_905216175.1 uncultured bacterium
GCATCGACCCTATCCGGGCCGGTCGGGCCGGACACCCTACCCTCACCGCGACCCGGCGATGCGGTTAGGGAGGTGGGATGGTAGTCCGGCCCTCCCGGCCCAGCTCATGCCAGCGCCACGCGCTAGTAGTTCACCACCTGCTCCTCAAAGTACGCCTTCGGGTGGTTACACACCGGGCACACCTCAGGCGCCTCGGCACCAACGTGCAGGTGCCCGCAGTTCAGGCACTTCCACACCTTCACGCCCTCACGCTCAAACACCTCGCCCGATTCAATGCGCTCGACGAGCTTGTTGTAGCGCTCCTCGTGAGCCTTCTCCACGGCACCGA
This sequence comes from uncultured bacterium, assembly GCA_905216175.1. Taxonomy (GTDB): domain Bacteria; phylum Actinomycetota; class Coriobacteriia; order Coriobacteriales; family Coriobacteriaceae; genus Collinsella. The sequence goes on from CAJMSV010000142.1 coordinate 329, forward strand.
CGCCACGGAACTTCTCGGCGATCTCGGCAAAGCCCTCCTCCTCGGCGGTCTTGGCGAACTCGTCGTACATCGTGGTCCACTCGTAGTTCTCGCCCGCAGCGGCGTCGCGCAGGTTGTCCAGAGTGCCCGGAACGGCGCCGTCGTGCAGACACTTAAACCACAGCTTGGCGTGCTCGGACTCGTTGCCCGCCGTCTCGGCAAAAATATTCGAGATCTGAACGTAGCCGTCCTTTTTGGCCTTGGACGCATAGTAGCGATACTTGGTGTGTGCCTGGGACTCACCGGCAAAAGCGGTCTCGAGGTTCTTCTTGGTTTGGGAATTCTCAAAATCCATAGGTGTACTTCCCTTCAACGCATGCCGCCCGTAGGCTTCGAGCGGCCTCGTCTTTAGGATGCCCTCATGCCGAAAATCTAAACCTTACAATCCTGTTCTTCAGATTTGCACAGGCTAGATGCTCAGCCAGCGATCGCCCTCAGCTCGGCAAAAGCCCTCACGCTCCAGGTCGGCTAGAATGCCCGCGATCAAGTCGCGCTCGACCGGCCCACGCCCAGCCGCCGCTTCCATCTCGTTAACGCCCGCCACGGCATCAGCAAGCGTAATCCCCGCCGGCTGGCCATCGCGCGCTGCCAGCAACATACGCACGATATGCGCGCGCTTTTGGCGACGCGAGCCCTCAAACTTGGACTGACGGCTATAGCCCGCCGAGCGCCTGGACGGATTGGGCAACGTCTTTTTTAGATATGCGCCGTAATCTAGCAACGCGTAATACCACGCGCGCGGCGTGTCGGCATCATCGAGCGGCACGGCAAAGGGAGCAATCTCGTCGGTCGCTGCACCGGGAGCCGCCGGACAGGCGGCTTGGATCAGCGGCACCAACTCGCGATCGGGAACAGCCGGTACATCGGGAAAGAAGTGATGCAGAAAGACTGTGCGCACATTGGTCTCCAGATACACGCCCGGAAGATCAAACGCAAACGACCGGATACCCTGCGCCGTTGCCGGGCCAATACCAGGCAGAGCGACCAAGTCACGCGTCTCACGCGGAAACTCCCCGTCCCAGTCCTCTACATCGCGCTGAGCGGCCCCATGAAGCGCCAGAGCGCGTCGGTTGTAGCCCATGCCCTGCCAAGCGTCCAAAACATCGGAAGGCACGGCCTGGGCAAGCGCCTGCACAGTCGGAAAACGATCGAGCCACACCGGCATGCGCGCCTCCACACGCGGCACCTGCGTTTGCTGCAGCATGACCTCAGAAAGCCAAATGATGTACGGATCGCGTGTGCGGCGCCACGGAAGGTCGCGATAACGCAGGACCCCTTCCGAACGAATCATCGAACGAAAGGGGTCCTGAATCATGGCTATGCTCCTTATGCGGCGTTATTCCTCCCGGTAAGCGCACTCGCAGGTGGCGTACTCGGGAAACGCTTCGAGGTCGGCGAACTTGGGATCGACGGCTGGGAACTGGCGGTGAGCGACGATGTCGCCGAGCGAAACGGAATCGAGGTAGTCGCGCATCAACGCCTGGGCTCCGGCCCACAGGGGATGATAGCAGCACGCACCCATGCGCGCACAGTCACCATCGGGCGCGGTACAATCGTTCATAACCATAGGACCCTGAACGGCCTCGACGACCTGGCGGATAGTGACGTCGTCCGGACTGACCTTGAGACGCATGCCACCGTGGACGCCACGCAGGCTCTCCACAATACCGGCCTGGACCAAACCGTGCTGAATCGAGCGGGCAAACGAATACGGAACATTGACCTCTTCGGCAGCGGTGCGAACAGAAAGCAAGCACTCCGGATCCTCAGCAAGCATCGCCAGCATGCGAAGGGCGTAATCAGTCTTCCTCGATATGTCCATTTTTCCCCTTTCAAGGAATACGAACAGCTCGAACGAGCTCCGGGGCCGAGCTTGTGTCGAGACGCTAAATGACCGCCAGGACATCCAAATGGTAAATCGGATATCCACTGAGTGCCGCGCTTGGAGCGAAATGCATCAGATGCGGCGCACAGTGCAATTTAGTATAACCTAACCCCCTGTCTCGTTGAACAGGTGTTGCGCAACAAAGCTGTTGTTCAGACAGATATACTTATTGGATTTTACTTGCGTTCCCGAAGGCGCGAGGATTCTGGGCGAAGATGCACCAGGGCGATCGTTCTATCGAAACAAAGTGCATCAAACGCAAAAAGCCACGTCCGAAGACGTGGCTTTAATTGCGTTGGCGGGAAGTACGGGGCTCGAACCCGCGACCTCCGACGTGACAGGCCGGCGCTCTAACCAAACTGAGCTAACTCCCCAGGCAGACGTTCGCGTTTGTTTCCGCTCGCGTGCGCTGCGGGGATTAGTATACACAGAAGTCTGTCCGGCGCGCAACAACTTTTTTGAAAAAATTTTTTGGGTCCCTCCGGGAGGGTCTCCGGGGCTGAGGGCGGGGGGTTAAGTTTGCTGCTCTACAGTCCTGCGCAAGACGGAAAGCACATTAAGTGCTTTCCTTTGCGTGCGGAACTCGC
>CAJMSV010000143.1 GCA_905216175.1 uncultured bacterium
CACACACCGAAAAGCCGATGATGACCAGGCCCACGACGCCAAGGCCCAACAGGACCACCATCGCGATAGCCTTACCCAGGGCATTCTGCAGCGCACTCGCAATAAACGCACCGATGTAGCCACCCGAGGCGGACAGATTTTGCGGCGTGAACATAAGGTCACACGAGTCGCTCGTACCCGGCACCATCAGCGAAAGAATAGAAACGACGGCGATAAAGACCACGGCTCCGCCCGCGACCGAGCGAATGTTGAGCGGCGAGTCCTCGCCTAAAAAGAGCGTGGCGGCAAACAGCAAAATGACGATCGGCAGCACGTAGGCGCCCAGACCAAAGCCCAAGTGGTAGAAACCGGCAACCGCAGCCGTAACGGGCGCAGTCGCCGGCGAAATCACGGCAATAAAGGACGCAATCGCCAAAACGGCGATGACCACGCCGGCAATATCGCGGTTGGCCGAGGGCTCGACCAGGGGCTCAAAATCGTCAAAGTCCGCCTCGTGGCCCTTATTGGCACGCAGATGGGAACCGGCACCCTTAGCAGATGCCGGTTGGTTATTGGCCTTATTGCCTTTGGCGTTTTGTGCAGATCCGCGCGCCAAACTAAACCTCCATGACGACCGGGATGATCATCGGACGGGTGCGCGTACGGCTCCAAATAAAGTTGGAGAGCGAATCGCGCACGGCCTTGCGAATGGCATCGGAGCCGCTGCTCGTAAAGCTAAACTTGCCCTTCTCGATCGTCTTCATGATGGACGCGGAGGCATCCTCGGAGAACTGGTCGTCGATAGCAAACGAGACGCCGCGGCCCGAGAACTCGATGGCCTCGATCTTCTTGTGCTTGAGCGAGACGATGGCAACAGCGGTAACCATACCGTCGTTGGCGAGCTTCTGACGATCGCGCAGGACGATGGGGTCGGTATCGCCGATACGCAGGCCGTCGACGTAGACGACGCCGGACTCGACGGGCGTACCGCGCTTGACGATACCGCCGCGCATCTCGAGCGTGTCGCCGTTATCGAGGATAAAGATATGATCGTCCTTGATGCCCATCTTGCGGGCCAGCTGGGCATGGGCGCGCAGATGCACGGCCTCACCGTGAACCGGCATAAAGTACGTGGGCTTGGCCATGGCCATCAGGAGCTTGAGCTCCTCCTGGCTGCCGTGACCCGAGACGTGGACGAGAGCGCGGTTCTTATCCCACACGTCGCAGCCGAGCTTGGCCAGGCTGTTGACGACCTGCTGGACGGCTTTCTCATTGCCGGGAACAGGAGTTGCCGAGAGGATACCGGTCTCGCCCTCGTGGATGGAGAGCGTCCTGTGCTCGCCGTTGGCCATGCGGGACAGGGCCGACAGCGGCTCGCCCTGAGAACCGGTGCACATGACGACAATCTTGTCGTCGGGCAGGTTATCAATGTCGAAGGCATCGAGAATATCGGCGTCGTCGATGTTGAGGTAGCCCAGCTCACGCGCCACGCGGGTGTTAGTGAGCATGGAGCGACCGGTAACAACGACCTTACGTCCGCACTTGCGGGCGGCATCGCAGATCTGCTGCAAACGATGGATGTGGCTCGAGAACGACGCGACGAACACGCGACCCGGGGCGTTCTTGATGGCGTGCAGCAGGTTGGGACCAACCTCGGCCTCGGACTTGGTAAAGCCGGGAACCGTGGCATTGGTGGAGTCGGACAGCAACAGGTCGATGCCCTGCTTGGCAAAGCGGCTGATAGCGGCATAGTCGGGCGTGACACCATCGATGGGCGTCTGGTCGAGCTTAAAGTCGCCGGTGTGCATAACGGTGCCCTGGTTGGTGCGGATGAACACGCCCAGAGCGCCGGGGATGGAGTGCGTCATCGAGAAGAAGTCGAGCGAGATGCCGCCGAGGTTGACATGGCTGCCGCCCTTGACCTCGCGGAACTTAGGTGCGCGGATGCGGAACTCAGAAAGCTTACCCTCGATAAAACCGAGCGTCAGCTTGCTCGAGAAGATGGGCACCTTATTGTTGAGGTCCTGCAGCAGGTACGGAAGCGAACCGGTGTGGTCCTCGTGGCCGTGGGTGACGATGATGCCGCGGAGCTTCTCCTCGTTCTCCAGGACATAAGTGTAGTCGGGAAGCACCAGGTCGATACCGGGCTGGGAATCGTCGGGGAACATGAGACCGGCGTCGACGAGCACCATGTCGTCGCCGCACTCGAAGACCGTCATGTTCTTGCCGATACCGTCAAGGCCGCCCAAGGGAATGATCTTGAGCGGAGCTGCATTCTTTTTTGTTGTCGTCATGTGTTTTGCGAAATCCTTTCTTCGAAAACGAAATAAAAACTCGACAGCAATGCCGTCGTACCTTGCAGATAAAAACGAAATGAGAAATAAAGAGACGAAGTCGACATTCCAGTATACCAACAGGCAGCCGCTTTCATGCCTCATACACCACATTGCTATATGAACTGTTCAACAAAAAAGGCATCCGCACGTAGCGGATGCCTTGAATAAATCAGAGAGAAGGTTAACTACTCAGCCTCATGATGACGGCGCGGGGTACGACCCTGGCCGTGGTCGCCGGGAGCGCGATGGCTGCGTCCGCCTTCACGGTCACGACGCTGGCGCGCAGGGCGATCCGTGCGCTCGCGACGCTCGGCACGCGAAGGCGCAGAGCCTTCGGGAGCCTCGGGCTTATCGATGCGATCGAGAGAAATCTTGCCGCGCTCATCAACCTCGAGTACACGGACCTTAACCTCGTCGCCCACGTTGAGAACATCCTCAACCTTATCGACGCGGCCCTGAGCGACACGAGAGATGTGAAGCAGGCCGTCT
>CAJMSV010000144.1 GCA_905216175.1 uncultured bacterium
AAGACGCCGGCGCCCGACGGGGAGACGGCGAGTTAGCCGGCAGGTCGGCATGTCAATCCTGGTCTAACAGAGCCTTATATAAACGCCCGCTGGCGCGCTGACCCTTTGATACCATGAAACGACAGGTATTTCCTAAGGAGCACATTTGTCTACTAACGCCTCTGGCAGCCCTGTTCTGTCGCTGCTTATTCCCATTTACAATGTTCAGCGCTACCTGCGCGAGTGCCTCGATTCCGCCCTGGCGCAGACGCTCAAGGATATTGAGATCGTCTGCATTAACGACGGGTCGACCGACAACTCGCCGGCGATTATCCGCGAGTATATGGAGCGCGATAGGCGCGTCAAGATGATCGACAAGGCCAACAGCGGCTACGGCGACTCGATGAACCACGGTCTGGAGATGGCGCGTGGCAAGTACGTTGGCATCTTGGAGTCCGATGACTTTATGGCGCCCGACGCACTCGAAAAGCTTGTCTCGGCCGCCGATAGCAATAATGCCGACTTTGCGAAGGCGAACTTTGATTTCTACTGGTCTAAGCCCGAGGAGCGCCGTTCGCTGCACGAGATGTTTAAGGCCAAGGACTGCGGTAAGCCGGTGCACCCGAGCGACACGACGCAGTTCTTTAAGCAGAAACCGTCGATTTGGTCGGCTGTGTACCGTCGCGATTTTCTTGAGCGCAACGGCATCAAGTTCTTGCCGACTCCGGGAGCATCCTTTCAGGACACGTCGTTTGCCTTTAAGGTGATTGCCTGCGCCGACAAGGCCGTTTACCTGCACGATGCCGTGCTTTCGTATCGTCAGGACAACGAGAACTCCTCGGTCAATTCTTCGGCTAAGGTCTTTTGCGTCAATACCGAGTATGCCGAGATTGAGCGTTGGATTCGTGAGGATTATGCCCGCGACCACGTAAGCGGCGATGTCGCGCGCATGCTCAAGTTCAATCAGCTCATTAAGTACGATTCGTACATGTGGAACTACGTGCGCCTGGCGCCTAAGTTCTATAAGGAGTTCCTGGTTCAGATGGCCAAGGAGTTCCAAGCGGCCTTGGACGCCGGGGACTTTTCGCTTGACGACCTCAAGCCGTGGAAGCGCGCGAATCTCGCTGCCATCCTCAAAGATCCTGAGGGCTGGGTTGACGAGCATCCGAGTTTTGCGACGGATGGTGCCTTGGGGCGTGCTAAGTATTACGCCTCGGTTGGAGGTCCAGGCGTGGTCGCCGCCTTCCTCTTCGAATCGCTGAGGGGGTAGGTCGGCATGGGAGAGGCCTCGTGTCCTAAAGCTACCTTTGTCGTTCCCGTTTACTACTCTGCGCGCTCCATTCAGCGATGCCTCGATTCGCTGCTGGCCCAGTCCGAGCGCTCGATTCAGGTTGTCTGCGTCAACGACGGTTCGACTGATGATTCGTTGAACGTGTTGCACCTGATCGCGCAGGCCGACGATCGCGTACTGGTGATTGACCAGGAAAACGCGGGCGTCTCGTGCGCTCGAAATGCCGGTATCGATGCCGCCGAGGGTGAGACCGTCTTCTTTGTGGACGCTGACGATTACATTGATGCCCAGACGGGCGAGCGCGGGCTGCATGCCATGGAGTCTGCAGATGCCGAGGCCGCCGTCTTTGGCGGCGGCTGTGAACCTGCCGATGCTGCCCCCAAACGCGTCCAGCAACTCATGAGCCCCAAAGCTGGTACCTTCGGCGCCCGTGATCCCCAACTGCTGTTCCATTCGAATGCGCAGCCCTATGCCTGCCGTGCGGCTTTTTCGTGCGAGCTGCTCAATCGCGAAGGCATTCGCTTCGCCCCCGGTTTGGCGTTGGGCGAGGACGTCGTCTTCCAATTTGCGGCTTATGCGCTTGCCCGCAGGACCGTCGTCATGCCGGACAAGTTCTACCACTACGTGATGGAGAGCGAATCGGCGACGCACGAGTTCAACAGTGCCGAGGCTCGTGCCAAAAAGCTTGACGCCCACATGAGGATGCTCGAGGAGGTCTTGGAGGACTGGGCGGCCTACGGTCTTTTAGACCTGTGTCCCGGCGAGCTGATAACTTGGATTTTGGACCTAATTGTGTTCGACCTGGCGCGTTTGGATGCCGATGACTTCCATCGCGTGGCGGCTCGCGTCAACATGGACCTCGCGACGTTTTTGGGAACGGCGTGGGCGGATGTGCCTGCTAAGGGCGCCGTTCGTCGTGTTGCCCACAAGCTCGTTGCGGCGACCTCGGGCGTTTCGATGGCAGACGCCACGCTGTTCTATCTTTCGACTCGCGGTCTCAAAGCCTGCCTGGAGCGCTTTATCTAATTCCAAGCGCTGCCGCCCGCCGCAACTCGGCTGCTAAAATAACCCTGTTACACGCTATTCAACAGGAGGTTCTCTTGCAGAACTCTGATAACCCTAAAGTTTCGCTGCTTGTCCCTATCTGCAATGTCGAACGCTACCTGCGCGAGTGCCTCGATTCCGCCGTGGCTCAGACGCTCAAGGACATCGAGATCATCTGCATTAACGACGGGTCGACCGACAGCTCGCCGGCGATTATCCGCGAGTACATGGAGCGCGACTCCCGTGTCAAGATGATCGACAAAGCCAACAGCGGCTACGGCGACTCGATGAACCGCGGCCTGGAGATGGCGCGCGGTGAGTACGTGGGCATCCTTGAGTCCGACGACTTTATGTTTGAGGATTCGCTCCAAAAGCTGGTCGCCAAGGCCGATGCTGAACATGCCGATGTCGTTAAGGGCGACTTTTACCTGTACTGGTCTGCGCCCA
>CAJMSV010000145.1 GCA_905216175.1 uncultured bacterium
AGGCGGGGTATACGTCGTGGCATGGCGGTAGTCATCGCCGACCAGCTGACCGGAGCGCGTATACTCTGCATCCGACTCAGCTTCACCGCGGCGCGTCTGGCCAAGCAGGCCGTTGCTCGGCTCGTCTTGGGTGTAGAAGCCCTCGCCCGAAGCACCACTGTAGCCGTTGTTCTGATAGCCATCGTCGTAGCCGTCATCGTAGCCGTAGTCGTCGTCCTGGCCATAACCCTGGTCGTAACCCTGCTGGCCGCCCAGGTGCATCTTATTTTTAATCTCGTCAAGGAAGCCCATGGTTGTGTCCTCTCGCGGTTTAGTGCAGGCGCCCCGATAATCAGTGCGCACTTCAGAGCCTTATTTTACTGCAAACTCCGGGCTAAATACTACCCTGCCCAGGCGAACGAGCGTAGAGCCCTCCTCAAGGGCAGACTCAAAGTCCTCGCTCATACCGCAGGAAAGCTCAGGCAGGTTCAAATCGGGATGCGCCGCCTCCAGCTCATCCCTCAGCTCACGAAGCCCCGCAAAGGTGCGGCGTGCCACATCCTTATTCCCCCGGGGCGCCATAGTCATAAGCCCCTGCACGCAAATTCCCTCAAGTTCCGCAAGCTCACCCGCGGCGGCGCGAATCTCATCGGGCGAAAAGCCTCCCTTCGACTCCTCACCACTCACATTGACCTCAATGAGCACACGCTGGGGGCCGGCGAGCTCGCCTGCCTCAATCTTGCGGACAGCACGGCTCGAGATCGCCTGCGCCAGATGCAGCGAACCCACCGAGTGAATCAGCTCGGCTGAGCCCAGCACCGCATTGATCTTATTGGTCTGCAGGTTGCCGATCATATCGAAGCGCACCTCGGGCAGCTCCGGATGCTCCGCCAGACCCGTGAGCTTGCGAACCAGCTCCTGCGGGCGGTTCTCGGCAAAATGGCGATACCCCGCCTGGATGGCGGCAACGGTCTCATCGCCACCAACGGTCTTGGACACGGCAATGAGGCTCGCGGCGTCGTGGGGACGGCCCGCGCGATCGAGCGCCGCATAAAAACGTTCCAGAATCTGCTCGCGGCGAGCGCGCATCAAGTCCAAATAGTTATCCATTGCCAATCGCCTCCGCTGACAGCCAAACAAGTAGTCCCATGCTAACGCAAGAGCGCGGCCCCGCATGTGCAAGGCCGCGCTCACTTAGGTATTTACAATCTTTCGACGAACGGGGTTACTTACTCCTCGTCGTCCTCGCCATCGTCCTCATCCTCAAGATGATCGAGCAGGTAGCGAAGACCCTCGCTGACCTCGTTAACGGGCACCTTGGCAACGTAGCGTGCATCGACGGCGGGCCTCATGATAACACCCTCGCCCGAAGGCACGCGCATGCTCTCGAGCTCATCCTCATCAGTGCAGGCGATATCACCGGCAGTCATACGCTGTCCGGTCAACAGGAAGGTCAGACGGCAGGCGGCATCGATGGAAATCGAGGCGATGCGATCGAGATAGCGCGATACCATGATGGCGCGGCGCAGGTCGTCATAGTTGCTGTCGTCGTCCATAAAATCGCCCGTGTCCATGCGGTTAAAGGTGCGGAAGAACTTCTCGTAGGCGGCGTGCACTGGCTCGTCCTCGACGGCCAAGTTGCAGATGATGGACATGTCGTTGGTGACGAGCGCAGAAAGCGAAGAGCCCAGCACCTGGTAGACGGCCTCAGCCTCGGCCTCGACCGTGCCGACAAGCTCCTTGGGCAGCGAGATGTCGGCCTTGATCATATGACGCGTGGCGCGGCAAATCTGGCGAACCTTATCGGTCATGCGCTGCAGGTTAAAGTCGACGTAGATGATCGTCTGCAGCAAGCGGAAGTCGGAGGCGACCGGTGACTGCGTGGCAATCAGGTTGTAGCAGACGGCCTCCAGGTTGGCGCAGCGTGCGTCAATCGAAAGCGTGCGCTTCTTGGTCTTGGTGGCGAGCTTGCGGTCGTCGGTCACATAGGCCTTCACGGCATCGTGGAGGGCCAGATCGACGGCCTCGTAGATGCTCAGCATCTCGTGACGGGCCTCGATGAGCTGACGGGAAAACAGTTTGCGCATGGTTCACTCCAATCAGTTGGGTGCGGTCATGCCGCCCGCACAGTGAATACGCACCGGACCAGATCCGATCGGCTTGGGACTAGTCGCACCGATCAGCCAAAGCGGCCGGTGATATAGTCTTCCGTCCGCGAGTCCACCGGGCTGGTGAAGATCGCGTCGGTTTGACCATACTCGATGAGCGTAGCGGGCTCGCCGGCAACTTCCTGCAAGAAGAATGCGGTGTAGTCGCTAATGCGAGCTGCCTGCTGCATTGAATGCGTGACGATGATGATCGTCATCTCGGGCGCCAGCTCGGCCATCAGATCCTCGACCTTAGAGACGGACGTGGGGTCGATGGCGGAGCAGGGCTCGTCCATCAGAAGGACATCGGGTTGCACCGCAAGCACGCGCGCGATGCACAGACGCTGCTGCTGACCGCCCGAGAGCGCCAAACCATCCTTGTTGAGCTGATTGGATACCTCTTTCCAGAGGTTGGCGCGCTTGAGCGATTCTTCCACGATGTCATCGAGGTCACTTTTGCTAGTCACGCCCTGCAGACGAGGGCCAAAGGCGACATTCTCGTAGATGGATTTAGGAAACGGGTTGGGCTGCTGAAAGATCATGCCCACGCGCCGACGGAGATCGCCCGGGTCGACGCCCTCGACATAGATATCGTTGCCGTCG
>CAJMSV010000146.1 GCA_905216175.1 uncultured bacterium
GAAGTCATGAACGGCCAGAAGGTCGTCAAGGCATTCTGCCACGAGTCTGCCGCCGAGGCCGATTTTGACGAGCGCAATGAAAAGCTCTTCGAGGTCTCGCAGAAGGCCAACATGTACGCCAACATCCTCATGCCCATCCTTATGAACCTGGGAAACCTGCTCTATGTGCTGGTCGCACTGGCAGGCGGCATTTTCCTGGCGCTGGGCGTGCCCAACCTGAGCATCTCGGGCATGGCACTGTCCATCGCCGTCGTGGTGCCGTTCCTCAACATGACCAAGCAGTTCTGCGGACAGATCGGCCAGATCTCGCAGCAGATCAACGCCGTGGTCATGGGCCTCGCCGGCGCCGACCGCATCTTTGAGCTCATCGACGAGGAACCCGAAGCCGACGAAGGCTATGTGACGCTCGTCAACGCGCAGGTGAACCCCGATACCTGGCAGCTCGAGGAGGCCGACCACCACACCGGCATGTGGGCGTGGAAACATCCGCACCGCGCAACCGGCGAAATCGAGTACGTGCCGCTGCGCGGCGACCTGGTCATGGACAACGTGGACTTTGGCTACACGCCCGACCACGAGGTGCTGCACGGCGTGTCCGTGTACGCCAAGCCGGGTCAGAAGGTCGCGTTTGTCGGCGCCACCGGTGCCGGTAAGACGACCATCACCAACCTCATCAACCGCTTCTACGACATCGCCGACGGCAAGATCCGCTACGACGGCATCAACGTCAACAAGATCCGCAAGGCCGACCTGCGCCGCTCGCTGGGCGTCGTGCTACAGGACGTGAACCTGTTCACCGGCACTGTGATGGATAACATCCGCTACGGCAACCTGGACGCTACCGACGAGGAGTGCATCGCGGCGGCCAAGCTCGCGGGCGCGGACGACTTTATCACCCGCCTGCCCGACGGCTACGACACGATGCTCACCGGCAACGGCGCACAGCTGTCGCAGGGCCAGCGCCAGCTGATCTCGATCGCACGCGCCGCCGTCGCCGATCCGCCGGCGATGATTCTGGACGAGGCCACGTCGAGCATTGACACCCGCACCGAGGCCATCGTGCAGGCGGGCATGGACAAGCTCATGGAGGGCCGCACGACGTTTGTCATCGCGCACCGCCTGTCCACCGTGCGCAACTCCGACGCAATCATCTGTCTGGACCACGGCCGCATCATCGAGCGCGGCAACCACGACGAGCTGATCGCCAAGCGCGGATATTACTACCAGCTGTACACCGGAGCGTTTGAGCTGGAGTAGCTCGGCCCGCCGAGATGGCCGATTTGCCGCTCATTCGTCGGGCATGACTCTAAGGTCAATGCCCTCCTCTTTCGGGGCAAATCGACTCATCTCAGCGACCCAAACACAATGCGCCGCAACGAATAAGGCCTCCGCAGCCACACGAGCTGCGGAGGCCTTTCTATGCCCTTTGTCACAGGCTTACCGTTCCTCGCGTTGCAGTCCGGCTGCCTCAGCTGTCTTTACACGGTTCTTATCGACGTACATGTTCTTGTCGGCCTGGGAAAAGAGCTCGCGCATCGTAGGCGGTTCATCAAAATCACTGGAAAGCGCATAGCCCACCGCATAGCTAATAGGCATGTCGGGATGAGTCTCGGAATACTCGTTCACGTTCGCACGAACCCGAGCGAGACAGGACTCCACGGCAGCTCGATCGGCATCCCACAGCACCGCGATAAACTCATCGCCGCCGTCGCGACCCACAAAGCAGGTCTCGGACGCCACACGCCCCAGCTGCCGGGCAAAAGAGCGAATGTATTCGTCGCCCTTCTCGTGACCAAAGCTGTTATTGACCGTATGCAGATTGTTAAGGTCGAAGACGCACACCGCAACGGGCGCCTCCGCGGAGACAGGCTGCTCCTGCCCCAAGATCTCCTCGCACTTGTTCTTGTTGGGCAGTCCCGTGGCTCCGTCGAGATAGACTTTGCTCTGCAGTTCGCGATTGAGCGCGGCAGTTCGCACCGCGCGAACAAGTTCAACCGCAAAGGCCGCCACCAATCCCATGATGTCGATGATCACCAAGCCCTCGAGATAGTTGAGCGCCGACGCCTTCTCCTGAGAGTAGTCCTCTGCGAGTCGCGTAGCATCGTCGCAAATGCCAAAGAACTCCTCGCTCATGGCGATGATGTCAGTGTTCTCGTAGCCGACTTCGCGCACGCGAATGATCTCGACACAAAGCTCATCAAAATAGTTTGCAAGCTCGGTCATCTTTGCCTGATACTCATCGTCGTCGAGACGGACGAGGTTGAGGTCGTCACTTCCGTAACGCAAACCGTTGATGTATGAATCCACGGCTTTGAGCAGGTCATCTTGAGGCTGGCCCGCATCCTCGAGCTTAACGATTCGCTGCGTGGTACCGCGCACCAGACCGGCGTAGTTGACCACGCGCGCCGTGCCCTGGATATCGGAGACGAGCAGCATAACATTGATGAAGAAGAAAATGAGAACTGCCGTGAGCACCATCATGAGCAGGCGCACCGCCTGGCTGGCTTTCTTGGCGACAGAAGTATTCACAAGTTCACTCCCAAAATGACAAAAGCACAGGTAGTACGCAGTGTACTGAAATTCACGTGAGGTCAACTCTACCAGATGATTTTTCTAGGACGGGGATTAAAGAAGGCTCTGTTAGACCAGGATTGACATGCCGACCTGCCGGCTAACTCGCCGTCTCCCCGTCGGGCGCCGGCGTCTTG
>CAJMSV010000147.1 GCA_905216175.1 uncultured bacterium
CCGTGACGCAGCCTTGCGACTCCGTGCAGATCAAGGCCGACGTCTAGATGGGCGGCACCGATCATCTCTTCATCCTGCTCGCTGGCCGTGAGCTTATGGAGAAGATGGGCATGGAGCCGCAGATCGCGCTCACCATGCCGCTGCTTGAGGGCACCGATGGCGTGCGCAAGATGTCCAAGTCCTATGGCAACTACATCGGCCTGACCGACGCTCCCAAGGATATGTTCGGCAAGACCATGTCCATCCCCGACGAGATGATCGGCAAGTACTATCGTCTGGCCAGCTCGCTCACCCCGGCCGAGGTCGACAAGATCGACGCCGCCCTGGCCGATGGTTCTGCCGACCCCTACGAGCTCAAGCGCGCTCTGGGCCGCGACCTGTGCGACACCTACCACGGCGCCGGCGCCGGAGACGAGGCTCAGGCCGAGTTCGACCGCGTGTTCAAGGAGGGCCAGCTTGCCGACTTCCCCGAGAAGCATGTCGAGCTGACCGTCAACGACGAGGGCCAGACCTACCTCGCCGGCCTGCTCAAGGACTTGGGCCTTTCGGCGAGCGCCGGCCAGGCTCGTCGCGATATCGACGGCGGTGGCGTCAAGATCAACGGCAAGGCCGTGGCTCCCAAGAGCTACAACATCGATCCCAGCGCCCTCAAGCTGGGCGACACCCTTTCTGTGGGTAAGCGCAAGGGCTTCAAGTTGATTTAGTTCCGCCGTTCTACCGAACGGCGGACCGGCCGACGCTGCGCGGGCCGCATTTGGACAATCTGACGTTCAACTTCAAGGGCGCGACCAGAAGGTCAGCGCCCTTTCGTTTCACGTCACCTTGTCTCAAATGCGGCCCGCTCGCTGTCGTTGCCAAAACATCGGCGCTTCCGTTGTTGGCACTTGGGGACGATCCTTTTGTGCCGGCACTTTGGGACACTCCTTGTCATTGGTGCAAAGCAACCTGTCCCCATTGCGCCAAGCGGCGTGTGCCGTTAAGCGGAGAGGCGCATTGTTGACCCATCGTTTGGGCATACAATGGCTATTGGCTTGCTGCGGTGAAGGCTCGTCCGCTCCGCAGTTATTTCTACGGTTAAAGGAGTATGTATGTCCGTTGAGGTCATGAGGTCTGTGATCGATGCTGCCGAGGGGCGCGTGCCCGTCGACACGCTGTTTACCAATGTGCAGATCGTCGACGTGTATGGCCAGCGTGTGGCGCCCGGCAGCGTTGCCGTCAAGGACGGTGTGATCGTCGGCGTGCTCTACGATGGTCGCGACGATGCTGCTGGCACCTACGAGGCAACTGAGGTCATCGACTGCCAGGGTCGCTATCTCGCTCCCGGTTTTATTGACGGGCATCTGCATATCGAGTCTTCGAACATCCGTCCCGCCGAGTATGCTCGCATGGCCGCGACGCGCGGTACTACCACCGCCATTGCCGACAGCCACGAGATTGCCAATGTTGCCGGTCTCGACGGCTTGCGCTTTATGATCGAGGACGGCCGTCGCGCGCCCATTTCCATCAAGTACATGATGCCCTCGTGCGTGCCCGCGCTGCCCGATGAGCAAGCAGGCGCTGTGATTACCGCCGCTGACATGCAGGCGTTTTTTGCCGAGCATCCGGGCGATGTCTTTGGGCTGGGCGAGATGATGAACCTGCCGGGCGTCTTTATGGCCGTGTCCGAGACCTGCGCGCGCTTCGATGTGGCCAACCAGACGCCGTCCAAGCAGGTTGACGGTCACGCGCCGCTCGTTGCCGGCAAGGACCTCAACGCCTATGCCGCAGCAGGTATTATCGCTGACCATGAGTCGACGATTCCCGAGGAGGCACTCGACAAGCTGTCTCGCGGCATGTACGTGATGCTGCGCGAAGGTACGTGCAGCCATGACCTGGCCAACCTGTCGCCGATGCTGCTGGAGAATCCTGCCCGTGCCCGCCGTTGCCGCTTTGCGACTCACGACCGTGCTCCCTCCGACGCGCTTGCGACCGGCATGATCGATAACGCCTGCCGCGTGGCGATTGAGGCCGGTATCGACCCCGTGGTCGCTATCTCTATGGCGTCCCTGTCCACGGCCGAGGTGTTTGGCCTGGACCACGGTTGCCGCGACCCGCACGAGCTGCGTGGCGCCATCGCCCCGGGCAAGCGTGCCGACCTGCTGGTACTCAACGACCTGACGTTTGCCACGGCTCCGCATCGCGTGTATGCCGCCGGTGCCCTGGTGGCGCAGGATGGCACCTTTGTGGGCGAGGTCGCGCCCGAGACGGCCGAGGTCGCAGCCCTTGCCGATGAGCTGCGCGCTTCCGTTAAGCTGCCGAAGCTTTCGCTCGACGTGTTTGACTATGCCTTTAAGCCGGGCGAGGCCGTTATCGATGTCATCCCGGGTATGGCTATCACGGGTATGGCCCGCCCCGAGAGCGCCGAGGACTTGCGCCGCATTATGCTGATCGAGCGCCATGGCCGTGGCGTGTCGCTGCAGGCCGAGGGCGCCGATGGCGACGGCCCCGCTGGCCTGGGCCTGGTCGGCAAGCATATCGGTCGCGGCTGGGTGCGCGGTTTCACCATCACCGGTGGTGCCATTGCCTCCACGATCGGCCACGACTCGCACAACGTGTGCGTGGTGGGCGATAACGCTGCCGATATGATGGCAGCCGATGAGGCCGTGGGCCAGGGTGGTCACGTGCAGGAGCGTCACGGCCAGGTCGT
>CAJMSV010000148.1 GCA_905216175.1 uncultured bacterium
AAGCCAGCGACAGCGAGGCGCCGTACAGGTCGCCCGCATTCCCGATCAAGTTGGCCTCGAGATGCGCCGTGGCGGCATCGTCGGCATACGTCGGCGGCAGGCCCACATTGACGGCGGCAGGCCACACGGTATCGTCGACCAACACCAGCCCCTCGTAGACGCCATCGGCAGGAACCTGAATGCCCTCGGGCACCTGGATGTTTGCCGTGGGATAACCCATGTCGGAACCCTGATGCCGACCGCCGGCGACAATACCTCGCAGCATGTACGGGCGACCGAGCAGCTCGGCGGCAAGCTCAACATGACCCTGGCGGAGCTCCTGGCGAATACGGGTGGCGCAGACCGTCTGCCCATCGACACACAGCAGCTCGTGGCCATAGACGTCTACACCGCGCTCGGCTCCCCATGCCTGCATCTCGGCAACGCCCGAGGCGCCGCCGCGACCCAACCTAAAGTCGCTACCCACGCGAATTGAGCGGATATCGACGAGGCGCGACAGCAGCTTAAGAAAGCCCGCATGGTCGAGAGCCGCCACCGCAGGCGTAAAGGGAACGGCAACGACCGCATCGACCCCGGTGAGAGCCAGGGCATGCAGACGGTCAACCGTCGTCATCAATTTTTGAGCGGGCTTAGGGCTCACCACCACGTCCGGGTCGGGATCGAAGGTGACCACGACCGCCCTGCAGCCGTGGTCACGCGCATCGCGAACGACCGCGTCGATCAGTTCGCGATGCCCCCGATGCACGCCATCGAACACGCCGATGGCGATCGACGCGGCGCCCAGGCACGCGCAATCATCAAATGCATCGGCGGCGACGATGCGGGCCTCATCCGACTCGCCCACGAAAAAGATACGCGCGAGCTCGTGGGAGGTCAGCATCATCGAACACCGCCGATCGCCTGCGGAAAGACATGCTCCATAACAAAGCGACCGCCCTCGATACGGGCGAGCGCCTTGAGTCCGCCATCGAGTACCAGCGCAAACGGCGCCTTCGACGCATCGAAGCCCACAAGCGCGCGCTCGATAGGAATACGACGTCCGCACAGCAGATCGTCGGCAAGATTACCCGGCAAGTCGACGCGCGTGGCGCCCAGTGCCGCAATGGGATCCAGGGCAAAGCCGGCAGCGGACTCGGCAGAAAGCTCCTCGACCGCATGGCAAGCGCCGATGGAAACGACACCGGAGGCCGTACGGCGCAGTGCGGAAATATGTGCCGCACTGTCGCAGGCACGACCCAGATCGCGAGCGAGCGCACGGATATAGGTGCCCTTACTCACCGAAAACGCCACGGTCCAAACGCAAACGTCGTCCTCGCCGCCCACGGCAATCAGGTCGGCGGAGTACACCTCGACCGGACGCGGGGGCAGTGACACGGCATTGCCCTCGCGCGCAGCCTTATAGGCGCGCACGCCGTTGACCGAAATGGCCGAAAACGCCGGAGGCACCTGCATCTGCGGGCCCAGCATGGCGGACAGGCGCTCGCGGGCATAGGCCGGATCGCGCAGGTCGGCGGCAATGGGCACTGTGCGGACGGCCTCGCCTTCCGCATCATCGGTATTGGTCTCGACGCCAAACGAGATGTCGGCGACGTAGCTTTTGGTATCGAGCGTGAGCATGCCCAGCAGACGCGTTGCCTGGCCCACGCCCACCACCATGACACCCGATGCCATGGGGTCGAGCGTTCCGGCATGACCGACGCGCCGCTCATGGAGGGCGCGTCGGCATTGCGAAACCACGTCGTGGGACGTGCAGCCCACCGGCTTATCGACGGCGAGCAGCAGATTAAGTTGAGAAGGTGTACGACGAGCCATGTACCATCCAAAAAGTTAGAGCTCGACGGTCACCGAAGCGGGATCCTCCCCTACCAGCTCGGCCAGCATGGGAAGTGCCGCGGTGAGCGTCTCGGAAATCGTTCCGGCGTTGGTAAAGCCGGCGGCAGCGTGGTGCCCACCTCCGCCAAAGTTGGCCGCAATCTCGGAAACATCAAGTTCGCCCTTGGAGCGCAGGTTGCCGCGCACCTTGGTATCGCCCTCGATGCCCTTAAGGAACAGGCAGACCTCGCCGCCCATCACCGCGCGCACCACATCGCCCAGGCCGTCGCACTCGTCCGAGGTGACGCCGCAGTCCTTAAGGTCGCTCTCGTAGGCGTAGCTATACGCCACGCGCCCGTGCGCGACCGTCTTGATGCGACCCATGACGATGGACTTGAGGTGCAAGAACTCGACACGCATGCTCTGATAGACCTCGAGCGCGACGCGCGCCGGATCGGCACCGTGCGCCACCAGACGCGAGGCGGCATGAAAGGCTGCGGCATCGGCATTCTGATACTGAAAACGACCGGTATCGGTGACCAGGCCGCACAGCAGGCAGGTGGCGATGCTATCGCTTGCGGTAATGCCGCAATCGGCCAAAAAGCGGTCGATAATCATGGCGCAAGCAGCGGCATTGACACACCTAAGGCTGACCTCGGCAAACTCCTCACGCGCCGGGTGATGGTCAAAGCATGCCACATGGGCCGAACGACGGAGTACCTCGGCGGAATTATTGAGGCGCTCGACGACCGGCACGTCCACCGAGATGAACAGGTCCGGGTTGCCGGTGTAGGCAGATGCCGGCACCAGCAGATCGGCGCCCTCCATAAAACGGTAGATGCGCGGAACGGGATCGTCGTCTGCCAGTAGCA
>CAJMSV010000149.1 GCA_905216175.1 uncultured bacterium
CATCCTTCGTTCACAATCTGTCGACTCGCACGACGCGAGTGAGCCGGAATTAGTCTTCAATAGCTGCCCATTTGTCGTCATCCGCTATGGTGCAGCCATCCTCGTCCTTTTCGATCGCAAGCGTGGCCGGAACGTTTTCCAGCGCACGCGTAATGCGCTCGGCCTCATCGGTCGAGCGATCGATGCGAAAATCGAGCTCGGGCGTGACGCGCCAATCGCGCGAGCGAGCCAACAGGCTGCGAATACGGCCCTTGGCGCTGGTGAGCGCCTCCATGACCTCATCGTAGCGGCTCGCATCGCACGACACGTACACGCGCGCGAACGAACGGTCCACCGCGACCTCGACCGCGGTCAGGGTGACCAAGTCGAGACGCGGATCGGAAACCTCAAAGAGCAAGATATAACCGAGCTTCTCGCGAAGCTGCTCGCCCAAACGGCGGGTTGCCTGCGTTTGCTTCATAGCGCTACCCCCTACTCGGTACGGGCAACCTGGTCGATACGATAACCCTCGATCTGGTCGCCGGGCTTGATGTCCTGGAAGTTCTCCAGGCCAATGCCGCCCTCGGAACCGCTCTTGAGGCTCTTGGCCTCGTCCTTGTAGTGGCGCATCGAGGCGATCTTGCCGTTGAAGACCACAATGCCGTCACGCACCAAGCGCACGGAATCGGTCGCGGCAATCTCGCCCTCCTCCACGCGGACACCGGCGGCGATACCGACTTTGGGCACCTTGAAGGTGTCCAGGACGGTGGCGGTACCCGTGGAGACCTCGACCTCGGTGGGCTTGAGCATGCCGATGCGGGCAGCGTCGAGCTCCTCGAGGCACTTGTAGATAACGTCGTAGCAACGGATCTCAACGCCCTCGCGCTCAGCGGCGGAGCGGGCCTTGCCGTCGGGACGCACGCCAAAGCCGATGATGATGGCGTTGGAGGCGTCGGCCAGGACGACGTCGGTCTCGTTGATGGCGCCGACGGCGGAGTGGATCGTGTTGATGCGGACCTCGGACTGATCCATCTTGTCGAGCGAGTCCTGAAGGGCCTCGATGGAACCCTGGACGTCGGCCTTGATGATCAGGTTGAGCTCCTTGACCTCGGCGTCGGCGATGGTCTCGAAGAGGTTCTCGAGCGTGACGTGCTTCACGCGGCTCTGCTCCTCGATACGTGCCTTAAGCGAACGCTCATCGGCCAGGGCGCGAGCCTCGCGCTCGTCCTCGAAAACGCGGAACTCGTCGCCGGCGTTGGGCACGGACTGAAGGCCCAAGATCTCGACGGCGTCAGAGGGACCGGCCTCGGTGACGGCGTTGCCCTTGGGATCGAGCTTGGCGCGGACGCGGCCGTAGGTAAGGCCGGCGACCAGCGCATCGCCCACGTGCAGGGTACCGCGGGTCACCAGCACGGTAGCGACCGAACCGCGGCCCTTGTCGAGCTTAGCCTCGAGGACGTTACCGGAGGCAAAGGTGTCGGGGTTGGCCTTGAGCTCGAGCACGTCGGCCTGGAGCAGCACGGTCTCGAGCAGGTCGTCGATACCGATCTTCTGCTTGGCCGAGATGTTGACGAACATGTTCTGTCCGCCCCACTCCTCGGGGATGATGCCGTACTCGGTGAGCTCCTGGCGCACGCGGTCGGGGTTGGCACCCGGCTTATCGATCTTGTTGACGGCGACGACGATGGGTACGCCGGCGGCCTTGGCGTGGTTGATGGACTCGATGGTCTGAGGCATGACGCCGTCGTCGGCGGCGACGATCAGGATGACGATGTCGGTCACCTTGGCGCCGCGGGCACGCATAGCCGTAAAGGTGGCGTGACCCGGGGTATCGATGAAGGTGATCTTGCGGTCGTTGATCATGACCTGCGAAGCGCCGATGGCCTGGGTAATGCCGCCCGCCTCGCCGGCAGCGACGCCGGTGTGACGGATGGCGTCGAGCAGGCTCGTCTTGCCGTGGTCGACGTGGCCCATGACGGTGACGACCGGGGCGCGGGGCTTAAGGTCGGCGGGATCGTCGTAGAACGAGAAGGTGTTCTCCTCCTCGGGGGTGATGATCTTGATCTGACGGCCAAGGTCGTCGGCAACGAGCTCGACGAGGTCGTCGGACATGGACTGCGTCATCGTGAGCGGCGTGCCCAGCAGGAACAGGCGCTTGATGATGTCGTTGGCCGGAACGTCGAGCGCCTCGGCGAGCTCCTGGACGGTAACGCCCTGGGAGACCTTGATGGCATCGAGCTCCTCGGGGTTCACGCCCTGGGCCAGCGCCTCCTCAATCTTGCGCTCCTCCTGAGCCTTAGCAGCCTCGCGCTCGCGCTTCTCCTTGCGCTTCTTGCGGCGACCGGTGGACTCGCGAGAGGCCTCCTCGACGGCGGCGCGGGCCTCCTCGAGCACCTTCTCGCGGCTGTACTCCTCGGCCTCACGCGCCATGCGGCTGTAGTGGTCCTCATCGTTGCCGTGACCGCCCTTGCGCTTCTTGCCCTTGCCCTGCTTGTCGGGGTTGGGAAAGTCCATGCCGGCAGCGACGTTGTTGCTGGCGTTGGTGCGATGGCTGTGCGGACGGCTCTCGGAGGCGTTGCGATCGGAGTTGCTGTCGGAGGCGTTGCGATCGTTACGACGGCCACCGCGACGGTCGTAGTTGCCGCCACGCCGGTTGCCGCGCTCGGAGGCGCGCTCGGCCTTGACCTTCGCCTCGGCGTCCTA
>CAJMSV010000150.1 GCA_905216175.1 uncultured bacterium
TGTCGCGCACGCGCGAGAGCAGGCCCTCGCTGGGCATCTCGACGTCGTAAACGACACCGCATTCCCGGCATATCGCGTGGTAGTGGCAATCGCAGCGGAAGTCGTAGCGGTCGGCACCGCCCGCCACAGGAATATGAAGCACCTCGCCCTGCTCGGGCAGCACGTTGAGGTTGCGGTACACCGTCGCCCGCGAGCTGCTCGGGTGCTTCTCGCGCACCGCGTCGTACACGTCTGCAGCAGTGGGATGATTGAGACGCGAGCGCACCGCCTCGAGCACGAGCGCTCGCTGTCGCGTGTTCCGCGTCGCCGCGCAACTTGCAGCACCCGCTTTCGCCGTAACCTTCGATATGTTCGCCATTTCGCCTCCTACTATCTTCTTATCGCGTTTTGACTGTTTCAATCGAACCATTCAGAATGCGATGCAGTTACTGGCTGGGCAGGTATGTCGGCATGTGCCCTGGGGCGTATTCGGACCCCGCAAAAGAGACTGACAGCCTGCCCCATTCGGGGCGGTTCGCGGATTAGCTGGATGGCGGAGCCTTGATCGAAGGCTACCCCGTGTCTCTTACAGGAGGTTGCGAGCCCGTTTGGTGAGCAGGGGCCTGCCATGTACGGAAAGGCAGGGCCTATGATCTACGCCGGGATAGACATCGCCAAAAACGACCACGTCGTAGGGGCGACCGACGAACGCGGGCGCGACGCGTCGAAGCCCATGAAGTTCGCAAACTCCGCTGGCGGGTTCGACCGCTGCGTCGCCTACTTGGAAGGGCTCGCCGAGTCGAAGTCCGACCTGCTCGTGGGCATGGAGGCGACCGGCCACTACTGGCTGCCGCTCTTCTGCCGGCTGCAGGACGCGGGCTACGCCGTCGTCGTGATAAACCCCATGCGGACCGATGCGATGCGGCGCTTCAAGGGAAGCTCGCGCGTGAAGACCGACATCGTCGACTGCGTGCTCGTGGCGGAGACGCTTCGCTGCGGCGGCTTCCAGCCGAGCAGGCTGGGGGACGAGGCGGTGATCGAGCTGCGGCAGCTCACGCGCCTGCACCAGGCGCTCAAGGAGAGCGTGGCCGACTTGAAGCGCCAGGTCATCGTGGCGCTCGACCAGGTGTTCCCCGAGTACGACTCCGTCTTCTCCGACACCTTCGGCGAGAGCTCGAAGGCGTTCCTCAAGAGGTGCCCGCCCCCCGAGGAGTGCCTGGCCGTCAGGGCCGACTCTTTGGCCAAGACCCTCGAGCGGGCAAGCCATGGCAAGCTCGGCCGCCCGAAGGCCGACGAGATAAAGGGCATCGCCAAGGCCTCGTGCGGCATCGGCCTTGCGACGTCGGCCTTCTCCTTCCAGATCAAGCTGCTCATAGACCAGATCGACTTCATAGAGGGCCAGGCATCCGAGGTCGAGGCCAGGATACGGGCGGGCATCGAGAAGGTCGAGCCGCTCATCCTCACCATACCGGGCATCGGGTACACGCTCGGCGCGCAGATCGTGTCCGAGATCGGCGACGTGCGCCGCTTCCGCAACGCCTCCTCCATCGTGAAGTACGCGGGGATCAACCCCTCGATCAGCCAGTCGGGCAAGTTCTCCTCCGAGGAAAACCACATCACCAAGCAGGGCTCCCCCTACCTGCGCCGCGCCCTGTACCTGGCGGCGATGGCCCAGCTGAAGCTGAAGTCGCCGTTCCACGACTACTACGCGAAAACGCGCGCCGCCGGCAAATCCCACCGCGAGGCGCTCGTCGCGGTCGCCCGCAAGCTCGTCCACGTGATCTACGCTGTGCTGTCCAAGCAGGAACCCTACGACCCGAATGCCGCGAAGAGCCCCGAGCTCGCATCGCGTTCCGAATGATTCGATATGAAGCTGTCAAAGTGCGAAATCCAACAATTAAATACTCTCTAGAAAACTTGCCTTACAGGTCTTGACTACTCATAGCTGGTCTCTTTTCAAGCTTGCTAATCGTAATCTTAATAGGAGTATATATCATTAGCAGAGACTTTATGCAAGCACGATGAAGGCTCCGATGGAAAATCCATCGGAGCCTTCTGAATTGGAGAACTCTAGCTGTCGCGCGAACGCTTGCCGAGCCTATACCGCCGACTCTCCGCGCTCATCGGTGCGGATGCGAATGACCTCGTCAATCGGAGAGACGAAAATCTTGCCGTCGCCCACGTTGCCCGTGCGCGCCGTCTCGGTGATGACCTTCACCAGCCCGTCAACCTCGCCATCGGCAACCACGAGTTCGAACTTCACCTTGGGTACCATGTTCTGCAGAACCTCCGTGCCGCGGTAGTATTCCTTCCAGCCATGCTGACTGCCGCAGCCGTAGACCTGGGAAATCGTCATGCCGCCAACCTTTGCCGCAAAGAGTGCCTCCTTGAGCGGTTCGAGCTTCTCGGGGCGGACAATCGCAGTGATCCTCTTCATAGGTTTCTACTCCTTCCTTAAAACTCGCCTAGTCAAGACCGATATAGGCAGGGTACGCGGACTCGCCGTGTGCCGCAACGTCGAGGCCTTGCGCCTCTTCTAACACGCTGACGCGCAGGCA
>CAJMSV010000151.1 GCA_905216175.1 uncultured bacterium
GGGCAAGTCGACGGGCGCGTATGCCCGCGGAATCCTCGCCGATGGTCTCATGGCCATAGCGTAAAAAGGCAAAAAGAAAGCCCCTCTTGCTTGGCGGCTTAGGGGCTTTTAGCAGACGGTTTAACCAGTCCTTTCTGCAAGGAGAATTATAGCATCATGCCATACAAGGACAAAGAGAAGCAGCGCGAAGCGCAACACAAGTGGGAGAAAGAAAACCGTGGGGCTGGGAAGCGTCACAAGGTTTGGATGTTCATCTTCTACCCCGATACCGCTGAGGTTGGCTGGCGTGACGAGTGCGATGAACTCGGACTGCCGTTTCTAGTCTCGCCACTTCACGACAGGGATGTGTGGACGGCTGCGGACGAGCGCAGGAACCCAGACCACATCGAGGGTGAGGTTAAGGTTGCGCACTATCACGGCTTAGTCGAGTACCCCCAGCCCGTGGACTACGATACGGTCAAAGAGGACTTCGCATTTCTGCACACCCATTCGATTAAGTACGCGAAGAGCAAGGCGAGCATGGCCTTGTACCTGACGCACGAGAAGTGCTCGGACAAGGTTCAATACGACTGGCGCGACGTTCTCGAATTCGGTGGTGCGAACTGGCACGACTGGTGCAACGAGCTTGAGGACTTGCACGCGATGATGAAGGAGATGCGCCGATACATCATCGAGAACAACGTGGCGGAGTTTTACGAGTTCCAACTTTGGTGCGATGAGAACAACGACATGTGGAGCCGCGCCCTAGACCTCAAGTGCTCGTGGGCAATCGGAAACTTCATCGAGCGACGGCGCAACGCCATCCAGCAGGCCGCAAAGCTCGACCATGAAAAGCGTCGCGACAACAGCGGCGAAACGATTGTGTGAGAGTAGACGGGTCAATGTAGCAATGCGTGACCACGGGGGTGGAGAGTTCCGCGAATGCGGATCTCGGAACCCTCGTTCACGGATTGCGGAATTGACGCGGCGGGCAATTGGATAGACCAGACTCGAACAAGGGTCGATGGACGCTCTGCTCCATCGACCCTTTCCTTGCCTATGTCTCAAGGACGGGAGATTTGGGGATTGTCTGCGCGGGGCTTTCTGCGACCCCCGCGCAGGGGGGTGCCGAACCCCGAACCCGAACCCTTGGGGGAGTTTGAGGGGGCTTGCCCCCTCATGCGAGCGCCGCCGCGAGCCGCCAAGCCGTAGGCGCGGAGCGACCCTAAGTCGCGGAGAACCGACAGTGCTACACTGTCGGCGCGCCCCCTTTTCCGTAGGCAAAAGGGGAGTGCGTTAGCCTTTTGTTCCAAAAGCCGGGAGGTGCCGCCGCCGATGGGTAAGCAGTACGCAATCCTTCGAGTCCAGAAGTGCAAGGGTGCCGAGATAGGCGCCATGCAGTACCACAACGACCGCGAGCCGGGAAAGCACACGAACCCGGACATAGACCAGTCCCGAACCCGGATGAACCGAGAGTTGTGTCCGCACGCCGACTACGAGGGCGAGGTGCAGGCGAGGATTGACGCGGGCTACAGGGGCACCCGCAAGGTGCGCAAGGATGCCGTGAGACTCGTCGAGGGCATCGTGACGGCAAGCCCGGAGTTCTTCGAGGGCGCGAGTGCCGAGGAGGTGAGGGACTTCTTCGAGGACGCGCTGGGGTTCTGCCGCGAGGAATTCGGGGAGTCGAATCTGGTGCACTTCACGGTGCATATGGACGAGGAGACCCCGCACGCCCACTTCGGCTTCGTGCCGCTGAGGGACGGCAAGCTCTCGTGGAAGGGGTTCTTCCCGGACAAGGCTGCGCTCGGTGCGATGCAGGACAGGTTCTACGGGCGCGTAGGGGCGCTGTACGGCCTTTCTAGGGGCGAGAAGCGCTTGGAGGGTCAACCGGCAAGGCGGCACAAGTCCGTGGCCGAATACAAGGCCGAGAGCCGCCGAGTTCAGGCCGAGCTGGACGAGAAGGCCGAGCAGCTCGAGTCGACGAGGGCGGAGCTTGCTTCCGCCAATGCCGATCTTGCGTCCGCGCGGGCGCAGCTCGCCGAGTGCAAGGTGCAGGTCGAGAGCTTCGCCGCGAGGTTCGAGCGCATCAAGGCCGAGCTGGCGCAGATAGCCGAGTGCCTGTCGGTCAGGAGGTTCCTCGGGAGCTTCAAGGCCAAGCTCGCCGAGTTCGCCGAGAACCCTATCTGCAAGGCCGCGCTCGCGGCAGGTCGCGACTTCATGACGGCTCGTGACGGCAGACGAGCGGAGAAGGTGCTCGTCAACGGTGCCAGGGAGAAGGTCGTGGAGATGGAAGGGCTGTCGAGGGAGATGGGCGAGTGGTCTCTGTCGGATGAGGCTGGTGATATGAGGGGTGCCCGCAGGGAGCTTGGGCGCTCTGGCGGTGCCCGCGGCTGGGACGACGGCGCTCGCTAGTCCATCAATGAATCAAAACGAGGGCGGTTCTGCATACCAGCCGAACCCGGATATGAAATCCGGCTCTTGTCTAATAGCCGGATTTCATCAACTTTCGGAGGTTCGACCGTCTTACTGGAATGCATACAGG
>CAJMSV010000152.1 GCA_905216175.1 uncultured bacterium
GACGCCGGCGCCCGACGGGGAGACGGCGAGTTAGCCGGCAGGTCGGCATGTCAATCCTGGTCTAACAGAGCCTTAAAAAATCATCGAGAGGATCGCCTGTTCGAAAAGTTGCCAAAATAGCCGCGCTCCAAAAAGACTGGTTATTGGGCGTTGACAGTTGGCGAGCCGTAGGTAAAATATCGACTTGTCCTGGGGACGTAGCTCAGTTGGGAGAGCGCTGCCGTCGCATGGCAGAGGCCGAGGGTTCGACTCCCTTCGTCTCCACCCTTGGATTTGATAAGCCGCTGACATTGTGTCGGCGGCTTTTTTTAAAAAGAAAGGGCTGAACTATGGCCGAGCTTGAGTCCCAACCACTGTCTGACGAGGAACGCGCCGAGTTGGAAGAGCTCCGCGCCGAGAAGGCCCGCCGCGAGGCTCAGGAAGAGGCTCGTCGCGAGCGTGAGGAGCTGGCTGCCCTGCGCGCCGAGCGCGCGAAGGTCGAGGAGGCCGCCGCGAAGCCTGCGCCTGCCGCGCCCAAACCTCAGCCTAAAAAGGCCGCCCGCCCCAAGCCCGACGAGCCCACGCCGAGCCGTGACGAGATGACCTTTGCCCAGCGCATGGTCACCTCCAAGGAGCCTGCGGGCGAGAATGAGATCCCCGGTATGGCCCCGGCTCAAAAGATCATCATTGTCCTTGCCCTCATCGCGTTTATCGTCTTTATGGTCTACACGATCACGGGCAGCACGGGCCTGCACTAATCTGTTCGCGCTGGGCGCCATGCCTGAACACTCTGTCCTTGTCCAACCCTCAACTTCTGCACAACGCATCCGAAAGGTCGCCCCATGGCTTTGACCGACATCTCGCATCCCACCGACATTGCAATGCTCACCGATCTGTACGAGCTCACTATGGCCCAGGGCCTGTGGGAGAGCGGCAAGGCCAATGAGCAGGGTTGTTTTACCGCGTTTTACCGCGACCATCCCTTTGGTAGCGCCTACGCCGTCATGTGCGGCACCGCCGAACTGCCCGAGCTGGTCGAGAATCTGCGCTTTACGCCCGAGGACATCGACTACCTCGCCTCGCTCCAGGCCCCGGCCGGCGGCGCGATGTTCAAGCCTGGATTCCTCGACTACCTGCGCGATTTTCGTGCGCATGTAAACATCGACGCCGTGCCCGAGGGCGAGCTCGTCTTTCCGCGCGAGCCCATGGTGCGCGTCACCGGCCCCGCGCTGGAGTGCCAGCTGCTCGCGACGGCGCTGCTCAACATCGTCGGCTTCCAGACACTTGTCGCCACCAAGACGGCGCGCGTGGTGCTGGCGGCGGACGGCCGTCCCGTTGCCGAGTTTGGCCTGCGCCGCGCCCAGGGCCCCGATGGCGGCTTGGCCGTCGCGCGCGCGAGCTACGTTGCCGGCTGGTCCTCTACGTCCAATGTGCTCGCCGGTCGCCGCTACGGTATTCCCGTCTTTGGCACGCATGCGCACAGCTGGGTGATGAGCTTCGACTCCGAGCTCGAGGCCTTCCGTGCCTTTGCCAAGTCGAGCCCCAAGAACTGCACGTTGCTCATCGACACCTACGATGTGCGTGAGGGCTGCGAGCATGCCATTACGGTTGCCAAGGAGATGGAAGCGGTGGGCGCGCGCCTGTCGGCCAGTCGCATTGACTCCGGCGACCTCGCCAAGCTCTCCTAGTATGTGCGCGGCCGTATTGCTGCCGAGAGCCTGCCCTATGTGGGGATCTCGGTTTCCAACGATTTGGACGAGTACACGATTCAGTCACTGATCGACCAGGGTGCGCCCATCGATAGCTTTGGCGTGGGTACCAAGCTCGCGACCTGCTATGACCAGCCGGCGCTGGGCGGCGTGTACAAGCTTTCCGCCCGCCGTGCGAGCGAGGCAGATCCATGGACGCCGGTGGTCAAGCTCTCCGAGCAGCCCTACAAGCGCACGATTCCCGGCGGGCAGCGCGTGCGCCGTTATTACGATGGCGTTGGCGGCCCGGTCTGCGACATGATCTATGACGAGGACCATCTGGCAGGTGAGGGCGCCGCGCGCGGCAATACCCTCGTGGCCGAAAACGATGCGGCGCAGATCACCGCCACCGCCCAGCGTTCCATCGAATCGCAGCAGCAGCAGGCTCTGGTGAGCCTCAAGGGTGAGGTCTGCGTGCTGGCAACGGCACTGGCCGGCAAGATCCTAGGCTGCAAGCTGGAGAGCGACGACGTGCAGTCGACGATGATCGACCAGATGATCGCCGATCTGGACAGCGACTAGAAGTGATCGAAACCTTCAAGAAAGGGAGGTGACCAATGCGAGGAGAAGCATCGCGTATCGCAGACCGCGTTTCGCGTGACTCGCTGGCCCCCAAGCTGCGTGATAGCGGCGAGGACGCATGGCGTATCGGGAACGAACTGTTCGCGATCACCAGCGCGCTTGCCCACAATATCCAGCTTGAACGTGCCCTCACCGACCCGTCGCGCCCAGTCGGAGACAAGGTTGGGGTAGACAAGCCTCTGATCGGAGGCCGGGCCCGTCC
>CAJMSV010000153.1 GCA_905216175.1 uncultured bacterium
GGAGGTAGTATATGGTTCAACAATCGGCGGCGGCGGGGCCGTCTTATCTTGTCCCATTACCCTCGTTCGGTCTTACGCGCCGCCGCGTTGCTGCGTTGTGCCGTATAATGTCCACTACCTATGACGCGATACAAAAGAAAGGTGTTTGCCCATGCAGGCACAGAAGGCGGAGGGAACCCGCGACCTTATCGGCGCCGAGATGCGCGCTTGGCAAAAGATGCAGCAGATTGCGGCCGGCGTATTCGAGCCGTTTGGCTTTAAGCCCATCGAGACGCCCGCGATCGAGCAGGTGGACGTCTTTGTCCACGGCATCGGCCAGTCGACCGACGTCGTGCGCAAGGAGATGTTCCGCGTCTTTAGCGGCGCCAACCTGGAGCACGTCTTTACCGAGGGCACCGACACCAAGCTCAAGCCCAAGCAGCGCCTGGCGCTTCGCCCCGAGGGCACGGCCGGTGTGGTGCGCGCCGTCGTGGAGAATAACCTGGTGCCCCAGGGCTCCACGCCGTTTAAGGCTTACTACGCCGAGGCCATGTTCCGCGGCGAGCGTCCCCAGAAGGGCCGCCTGCGCCAGTTCCACCAGGTAGGCATCGAGTGGCTCGGCGCTCCCGATCCGGCGGCAGACGCCGAGTGCATCATCATGCTCATGGAGTTCTACAAGCGCCTGGGCTTCGATCTTTCCAAGCTTCGCCTGCTCATCAACTCGATGGGTGACGCCCAGTGCCGTCCGGCTTACCGCGAGCAGGTTAAGCAGTTTATCCTCGATCACGCAGACGAGATGTGCGATGAGTGCCGCGAGCGCGCCGAGCTTAACCCGCTGCGCGCCTTCGACTGCAAGAACGACCACTGCCGCGAGATCATGGCCGAGGCTCCGCTGATGGGTGACAACCTGTGCGACGAGTGCCGCGAGCACTACGAGCAGGTCAAGCGCTATCTGGATGCCGCCGGTATCGAGTATGTCGAGGATCCCACCCTGGTGCGTGGTCTGGACTACTACACCCGCACCGTCTTTGAGGTCGAGGCTCCCGGTGCCGGCGTCGGCTCCATCGGTGGCGGCGGCCGCTACGACGGCCTGGTCGAGCTCGAGGGTGGCAAGCCCACGGCGGGCGTCGGCTTTGCCGTTGGTTTTGAGCGCGCCCTGCTGGCCCTGCAGGCCTTTGGCAACGATTTGGGTGCCGATGAGGCCCCGTGCGTCTATGTCGCCAACGCCGGCAAGGAGCTGCGCCAGAACGTTTTTGCCATCACGCAGGAGCTTCGCGCCGCAGGTATCGTGACCGAGGCCGACTATCAGGGCCGTTCGCTCAAGGCCCAGTTTAAGCAGGCCGACAAGGTGGGCGCTAAGCTCATTTTGGTCCTGGGCGGCGACGAGCTTGCCGCTGGCAAGGGCAAGGCGCGCGACATGGAGAGCCATGACGAGGTACTGGTCGATCTGGCCAACGTGGTCGAGGCGGTTCGCGAGCGCCTGTAGCGCATCTTTTTGAGCTGCGGGCCTGCTAACGTGCCCTGCTCATGGAGAGCGATTGTTACGGGGGTGTTTCGCTTTTATGCGGAATGCCCCCGTTTACGTATGCCGCCCACCGAGAAATACGACCATTTAGGGCAAAAACCTTTGCAATGCAGAAAATACTTTTGTGTGGTAAAGCGCAATCAGTGTCGAAAGTATTTCTCAAGCGCCTATAATGAATACCGCATGTTACGTGCATAGAAGGAGGAATGGGAGGAAACGTGGCTGAGAACCTAAGCAACCAGTCTGTACCCGAAGCCGCGGCGCGCGTCGCTGCCGTGGTCAACCGCCTCGTTAACCGAATCGGCTCGAATGCCGAGTCCAGGGAGCGTCTCGCCGAGATCGAGATCCCCGAGGAGCTGCGCGACAATCTGGCGCTGTTCTTGCGCCTGGAGCGCCGTGTGCTTAGCGAGTATGATCCCGAGATCGCGGACCTGTTCGACAAGATCTTGACAGCCGAGATTGTGGTCAATGCCGGCAACCCCGGTACCTGCGCTGCCGACGAAGCCGTCGACGAGCAGGGCGTGCCCACCGCCGACGAGCCCACTGCCGTGGCATTTCGTGAGGTCGTCGATTTGATCGACAGCCTGCCGCTCGATAAGCAGCAGGTCATTGTCCGCGCCTTTACGAGCTTTTTCCATCTGGCAAACCTGTCGGAGGAGAACTACCGTGTGGCGCAGCTGCGCGAGCGCGAGGCCGGTGCGTCGACCGATACCGAGGTCGATCCTGCCAACGAGCTTACCGTTGCCTATCACCAGCTGGTGAATGAGCTGGGTGTCGAGGGTGCCAACGAGCTGCTCGACAAGCTCGAGTTCCACCCTGTCTTTACCGCACATCCCACCGAGGCCCGTCGTAAGGCCGTCGAGGGCAAGATCCGCCGTATCTCCAACCAGCTGGAGGAGCGTCCGCGTCTGGGCGGCTCCGACCTGGTGGAGAACGAGCGCCATGTG
>CAJMSV010000154.1 GCA_905216175.1 uncultured bacterium
G
Source organism: uncultured bacterium (assembly GCA_905216175.1). GTDB lineage: Bacteria > Actinomycetota > Coriobacteriia > Coriobacteriales > Coriobacteriaceae > Collinsella. The sequence goes on from CAJMSV010000154.1 coordinate 2, forward strand.
GCCGCGCGGCAAGGAGATATATTGCCAGACCGGAGGGGCGCCGTGGGCGGGAATCTGGGCGTACACATTTCCTACATATATAAGTACTCTCGGCTGGCTGGTTAAAAACAGGAGGGGACCTCGCATCCGAGATCCCCTCTTTAGCCCATCTATAGCAATAGACTCTTAAATACCTTATGCCAGCAGCTTGCGACCGGACTCCTCGATCGCGTCAAGTGCTGCATCTGCCTCGGCGGCATCCGCGCCCTTAGCGAAGATGTACAGCTTAATCTTGGGCTCGGTGCCGGAAGGACGAACAATACCCTTGTTGCCACCCTCAAGATCGAACTCAATAACATTAGCCTTCGGCAGGCCGTTCACGCAGGTGTTGTAATCAACGACGGCCTCAATCTTGGAACCGGCGAGTTCCGCGGGCGGGTTCTCGCGCAGACCGGCCATGATGCCGGCCATCTTTGCCGCACCCTCAGCACCCGGATAGCTCAACGAAATCGTCTTGTTGTGATAGTAGCCATACTTCTCGTACAGCTCGTGAATCGCGTCGGCAAGGTTCTTTCCCTGGAGCTTGTAATACTGCGCCATCTGGCAAATCAAAAGCGAAGTGCTCACGGCGTCCTTGTCGCGCACGTGGTCGCCGGCCAGATAGCCGTAGCTCTCCTCAAAACCGAAGATAAAGCGATCGACCTCGCCAGCATCGGAAAGAGAAGTAATGATGTCGCCGATGTACTTGAAGCCCGTCAGGCAGCGGCGGAGCTCAAAACCGTACTCGTCGGCCAGAGCGTCAACCATGGCGGAAGAAACGATAGTAGTGACAGCAACCTTCTTAGTGAGGTCCTCACCGCGAGCAGCGCGGGTCTTGCAGATATAGTCGAGCAGCAGAACACCCATCTCATTGCCGGTCAGCAGCAGATAGTCATCGCCATTCTTAACGGCAACGCCAACGCGATCGGCGTCAGGATCGGTTGCAAGCAGCAGATCAGGGTGAACCTGCTCGCACAGGTCAATGCCCTTCTGCATGGCCTGACGAATCTCGGGGTTAGGATACGGGCAGGTCGGGAAATCGCCGTTAGGCTCCTTCTGCTCGGGAACAACCGTGACATCGGTGATGCCAGCGCGCTCGAGCACCGTCGTAACAGGAATGAGGCCAGTGCCGTTGAGCGGAGTGTAGACGAGCTTAAGCGGAGCGCTAGCGATCTCCTCGGCAGAAAGGTTAGTCACGCCGCGGGCGAGAACGGCGTCGTAATAACGCTCGAGGCACGAGTCATCGATCCATTTGACCAGACCCTGCTCAAGAGCCTCATCGAAGTCCATGGACTTCACGCCGGTGAACGTATCGGTCTCGGCGATAGCCTTAGAAATTGCATCGGCGGCCTCGCTGGTGATCTGGCAGCCGTCGGGACCATAGGCCTTATAGCCGTTATAAGGCGCCGGATTATGACTAGCGGTCATGCAAATGCCACCGGAGCACTTAAGGTCGCGGACGGCCCAGGAGAGCGTCGGCACAGGAGAAATCTTGGGATACACGAGGGCAGTCACGCCGTTTGCTGCAAGAATGGCAGCCGTCGTCTTGACGAACAGCTCACCTTTATTGCGGCTATCACGAGCGATGGCGACCGTCGGATGCTCGAAGGTCGCATTGAGGTAGTCAGCAAATCCCTGGGTCGCACGACCGACCGTATAGATATTCATACGGTTAGTGCCCGCACCGATAGTGCCACGAAGGCCGGCAGTACCGAAGGCGAGATCCTGGAAGAAAGCGTCGGTGATGGCGTCCTCATCACCCTGCTCCTTCATCGTGTTAAGCTCAGCGAGGAGCTCCTCGTCCTTGACATTGGCAATCCAAGTATCAAGCAGCTCATGAACATCTGCCATGTGAGTCCTTCCGTCACATTCAATAAAACGACCCGTGTAAAACAGGACAAGCGCAGCAGTGCGCTAAAGCAAATATTAGTCCATTGAGAACAAAGAACCGACCAAAGAACGGTGAACGTCTATATTCAGCGGTGGATGATTAAATTGATTTAATTGCATAAGGAATGTTGCGCGTAAACGCAAAAAAAGGGGGAGGCCGCGAGGCCTCCCCCTTCTCAGTTCAAGCGCACGGCTCGGTGCCGTCCACCGGTCAGCGGCGCCCTGGCCTCCCACGGGCTGACCCCGCAGTACTCTCGGCGCGATGGGGCTTAGCTTCCGGGTTCGGAACGGGACCGGGCGTGCCCCCCATGCTCTGGCCGCTGACCGGTGGGCGGCGCCCACCGTTACGGTGATCCGGTATCGCATACACGTGCCCTGGGGGCCGCATGGCGCATAGGGGAGATGACTCGGGGGCATCCTCGTGCCCGGACCGCGCATGAGCGCTGGGTCCCGCGGGCCGCGAGGTGCGGTTCCGGAAGAGCTCGGGCGATTAGTGCGGCTCGGCTGAGGCTGTCGCCAGCCTT
>CAJMSV010000155.1 GCA_905216175.1 uncultured bacterium
CGAGACCGGCCGCGAGCTGTGCCTGACGCACGGCCATGTCTTTGGCGCCGGCATGCACAACAGCGTCGACCACGCGCCCGCGCTGCCCGAGGGCTCCGCGCTCGTCTACGGCCATACGCATATCAAGGTTAACGAGGCAAGCGAGGCACACCCGGGCCTGTGGCTCTTTAACCCCGGCAGCGTGAGCATCCCCAAGGACGGCTCGCACAGCTACGGCATCTACGAGGGCGGTGCGTTCCGCCACGTGATCATGGAGGAGGACTAACCATGGCGCAGCATATGGCTCAGCAAAATGCCGAGGGTTCGCGCGATCTGTCCACGCTGGTAGACGCGTCGGCCGAGCTGCAGCATCTGGTGCAGACCATCTGGCGCCTGCGTCAGCCCGACGGCTGCCCGTGGGACCGCGAGCAGACGCACCGAAGCATTGGCAAGAACATGATCGAGGAGGCCTACGAGGCGCTCGATTGCATCGAGGCCGATGATGCCACGCATCTGCGCGAGGAGCTGGGCGATGTGCTCATGCAGGTAGTGCTGCATGCGCAGATTGCAGCGGATGCCGGCGAGTTTACGCTTGCCGACGTGGCGCGCGATATTGACGCCAAGCTCATCCGCCGTCATCCGCACGTGTTTGGCGATGTGGATGCCGACAGCTCCGATGAGGTGCTCAAGATTTGGGACGAGGTCAAGCTTGCCGAGAAGGCCGCCAAGGACAAGGCCGTGGCGGCGGGCGAGGCTGCGCCCGAGGGCCTGCTCGACGGTGTGCCCACGCATCTGCCGGCGCTGATGCAAGCCCAGAAGGTGTCGCGCAAGGCGGCTGCCGTGGGTTTTGAGTGGGAGACGGTTCAGGACGTGTGGGACGAGGTCGCCGAGGAGCGCGCCGAGTTTGAGGCCGAGGCTCCCGGCTCGCCCGAGCGCGAGATGGAGTTCGGCGACCTGCTCTTTGCCCTGGTCAACGTTGCGCGCAAGGAGGGAATCGACGCCGAGAGCGCTCTGCGCGCCAGCACGGCAAAGTTCCGCCGTCGCTGGGCCGCGATGGAGCAGATGGCGGCCGATGCTCACGTGGATCTTGCCGAGCTTTCGACCCACGGCCTCAACGACCTGTGGGATGCCGCAAAGGCGGAGGAGTAAGACTGCGGGAACGACGGGCTGACACGCCTCATCGTTCCCGCTAAATTTTTCGAAAATCAAGTGTATCCCTCGGCTAACTTAGGGCATAATGCAAAAAGTGCGACATGGCTAACTTACGGAGACGCACCGACGGTGCGCGGTCAGCCGGTCGCTTGCATCCACTACGTTTCCAAGTGAGAGGGAGACAACATGAGCGATATTTTGGACGTCTACGGTCGCGAGGTGCTCGACAGCCGCGGCAATCCCACCGTCGAGGTCGAGGTCGTGCTCGAGGACGGCAGCTTTGGCCGCGCAATGGTGCCTTCGGGTGCTTCGACCGGCGCCTTTGAGGCCTGCGAGCTGCGCGACGGCGACAAGGGTCGCTACCTGGGCAAGGGCGTTTCGCAGGCCGTCGAGCACGTCAACAACGAGTGCGCCGATGCCGTCGTGGGCCTCGATGCCTTCGATCAGCACGCCGTCGATGCCGCGCTGATCGCTGCGGATGGTACCCCCACCAAGACCAAGCTCGGCGCCAACGCCATCCTGGGCGTGTCGCTGGCCGTCGCCCGCGCCGCTGCCGAGTCGGCGGGCCTGTCGCTGTACCAGTACCTGGGCGGCGTCAACGCCCATCTGCTGCCCACGCCCATGATGAACATCCTCAACGGCGGCGTGCATGCCGACAATAACGTCGACTTCCAGGAGTTCATGATCATGCCGGTGGGCGCCCCGAGCTTTGCCGAGGGCCTGCGTTGGTGCGCCGAGGTCTACCACACCCTCAAGGGCGTGCTGCACGAGGCCGGCCTGGGCGGCGGCGTGGGCGACGAGGGTGGCTTTGCGCCCAACCTCAAGACCAATGCCGAGCCGTTCGAGTACATCACCAAGGCCGTGGAGAAGGCCGGCTTTAAGCCTGGCGTCGACTTCATGTACGCCATGGACCCGGCCTCGACCGAGTTCTACAACGCCGAGACCGGCATGTACGAGCTCAAGGGCGAGGGCGTGGAGTACACGAGTGCCCAGATGGTTGATTACTGGGAGAAGCTCGTCGACACCTATCCCATCATTTCTATCGAGGACGGCATGGCCGAGGAAGACTGGGACGGCTGGGTCGAGCTTACCCGCCGCATTGGCAACAAGGTGCAGCTGGTGGGCGACGACCTGTTCGTCACCAACACCGAGCGCCTCAAGAAGGGCATCGAGCTGGGCGCCGCCAACGCGATCCTGGTCAAGGTCAACCAGATCGGTCCGCTCACCGAGTCGCTCGAAGCCAACGAGACCGCCAAGGAGGCCGGTAATGCTTGCATCGTGAGCCACCGCTC
>CAJMSV010000156.1 GCA_905216175.1 uncultured bacterium
AGCTCCGAAGGAGCAGGATAAGGGGGCTTCAAGTGCGAGGACGCATTCAGAGGGAGACCCGTCGGGTCCCGGCGAGAGCCACAGGGCTATCGATTACCCTGTGTTTTGCAGACCTGCCGAGACGCCGGTCACAGTCGAAAGAATCAGGCTCATGTACTCGGCCTTCTTCTCCTCGGCCATCTCGTCCTGGTTCATACGCACCTCGCGAAGGGCGCGGACCTGGGCGATGGACAGGGCGTCGACGTAGGGGTTACGCACACGAACGGCACAGCCGAGCACGCGACGACGCTGCAGCGGCCATTCATCACCGACGATGGCAAGGACCCACTTACGCGTGAGCTGCATCTCGGTGAAGACCTTCTCGGACAGATCCTGGCGATCGCCCAGGTGCAGATACATCTTGGCGATGCGCTGATCGGTCTTGGCGATCGACATCTCGATGTTGTCGATAAAGGTGCGGAAGAACGGCCACTCCTGGTAGGCAGCCTTGAGCTGGTCAAGATCGCCCAACTGCTCGCAGGCGGTGCCCAGGCCGTACCAAGCGGCCAGGTTAATGCGCGCCTGGCTCCAGCTGAAGATCCACGGAATGGTACGCAGGTCATCGAGCGACTTGGCGCCCAGACCGCGCTTGGCGGGACGCGAGCCGATCGGCAGCAGACCGACCTCGGTCAGCGGCGTCACGGTCGAGAACCACGGTGTAAAGTCCTCGGTGTTCAGCAGGTCCAGATAGCGCTCGTGGCTTGCGGTGTTGAGCTTCTCGGCCATATCCCAGAACTTCTGCGTGGTCTCGGTGTTGGTCTTTTCGACACTCGGGGCCGACTGCAAAAGCGTTGCGGCGGCAGCGGACTCAACATGGCGCTGAGCCAGCGTGCGGTTGCCGTAACGGGCAAAGATGACCTCGCCCTGCTCGGTGAGCTTAAAGAAGCAGTTGACCGAACCCTTGGGCTGCGCCAGCACGGCCTTGTTGGCCGGGCCGCCGCCACGGCCCACGGCACCGCCGCGACCGTGCTTGAGCACCAAGTCGATATCGTTCTTCTCGGCCCTCTTGGCAATGCGCTCCTGCGCGGAGTGCAGCGCGAGCATGGCCGTGGTAGGACCGGCATCCTTGGAGGAGTCGGAATAGCCCAACATGACCTCCATGCGGCGGTTGGTCTGGGCAAGGCGCTTTTGCACCACGGGCAGCGTAAGCATCTGGTCGAGCACGTCGACGCAGCCCTCGAGGTCCTCGAGCTGCTCGAACAGCGGGATCACGTCGAGCTCGGGGACATCCTCCTCGTGCGCAAAGGACAGGTGGGCAAGCTCAAAGACGTCGGCCACATGCTGGGCGCTCTTGGTGAACGAGATGATGTAGCGGTGTGCCATCTTCTTGCCGTAGCGCTTTTGGATGGAGCCGATGGCGCGGAAGGTATCGATGACCTCGCGCGTCATGGGCTGCAGGTCGCCATGGATACCGTTCTCGTGGATATCCTTAAGGGCGCGGGCATGCACCACGGAGTGCTGACGGAACTCCATCTCGACCATATGGAAGCCGAAGGACTCGACCTGCCAGATGATGGTCTGGACCGGGCCGTAGGCAGCACGGACGGCACCGCAGGCGGCCAGCGAGCGCTGGACGACGCGCAGGTCCTCCAGGAACTCATCGGCGCTGTGGTACATGGTGTCGGTGATACGACGGACGGTGGCGTTCAGGCGGTCGGCCATGACGAGCATGACGGCGCGATGCGGCTCGTGCTCGGAGATCAGCTCGGCGCGGGCCGTGTAACGAGGACTCATCTCGACCTGATGGTTCCACAGGTTAATGAGCTCGGCCGACGGCTTGCTGTAGGTAGCCTCGAGCGTGAGGTTGCGGCCGATGTGGCGGCACTTGTCCTCGAGCTTGAGCACCATGTGCGTAAAGTACTTGGCGGCGACCTCACGGCGCACCTTGGCGGTGACGTTGGGGTTACCGTCGCGGGCGGAACCGATCCAGCTGCCGGGATGGAAGAACGCCGGGCACAGCGGCGGCACAGTACCGGCCTTGTCGCCCAGCACCCAATCGTCAAAACGACGATAGATATCGGGGATATCGTAGAACAGCGTGTTATCGAAGATGTCGATGATGGTATCGGCTTCCTCGACGGGCGTCGGCTTCTTCACCGCGATGGGGCTCGTGCGCACGAGAGCGTCGATTTCCTGCAAGAGATGCCGCTCGTTTTCCACGAGAGCAGAGCCGCCAAGGCGCGGAAGCTCGCCCAGCAGCTGCGAGATGCGACGGATCTAGCCTTCGCCGGCCTTGCGGCGCGCCTCGGTGGGGTGCGCGGTGAAGACCGGGCGGAACTCCAGGCGCTGCAGCAGCGCGACGGCTC
>CAJMSV010000157.1 GCA_905216175.1 uncultured bacterium
GAGCCCCAGCGCGCGACCGGCTCCCCCCCGGGGGCGAATCAAACCGTTGAGCTGCTGGACCAGCGTCGACTTACCCGAACCGGTATGACCTGCCAAGCCCAGGAACTCGCCGCGACGCACCGTCAGCGATACATCGCGCAGCGCCCACGGGCTGCTGGGGTCGTTTCCCCAGAGAGCCTGTTTGCTCGATTTGCCCGCAGTGGCCGAGCGCTTGTGCCAGCGGCGACGCTCGCGCGGACTGAGCGAATAACTGTACGAAACATGGGATAGTTCGATGACGGGCTCCGACGCGTTGCCCTCGTTGTCTACCGGAACAGTGCCGCCAGCGATTTCCAACTGGGATGCGGAAGACTGCCCCGCGGTGCCTGCCCCACTTCGCTCGGCATAAGCCTGCGCAATCTCAGCGACCATATCCGTCTCACGTACCTGCGCGCAAACAGGCACGCCCTTCGCGCGAAGTGTCCTACCCAGACAGCACGACGCCGGCATATCCAGGTTGAGCTGCGCAAGTTCGTCCGCCCGCGTCAATATTTCCTCGGGCCTACCGAGCATGGCAACGCGCCCCGCCCGAAACACCGCGACACGATCGGCCTCGGCGGCCTCTTCCATAAAGTGCGTAATCATCACGATGGTCATGCCGCGATCGCGCAACGCGCGGCAAGCCTTCATGAGGCCCTTGCGCCCACGCGGATCGAGCATCGAGGAAGCCTCGTCCAATACGAGCGCGCGCGGTTCCATGGCGAGCACGCCGGCAAGCGCCACGCGCTGCTTTTGGCCGCCCGAGAGCGCATGGGTCTCGTGGCGCTCAAAGCCCACCAGGCCCACGCCCTTCAGCGCCTCGCGTACGCGCTGCGCAATTTGCGCCGATGGCACGCCAAGGTTTTCGGGACCGAACGCAACGTCATCTTCGACAAGCGTTGCCACCAGCTGGTCGTCGGGATTCTGGAACACCATGCCTGCGGTCGAACGAATGTCGTAGACCAGCTCGGGATCGGACGCGTCCATGCCGTTGACGCACACCGTTCCCGCATCGGGCTGCAGCAGCGCATTCAGATGCTTGGCAAACGTCGACTTACCCGACCCATTGCCACCGAGGATGCAGAAAAACTCCCCGTCCTCGATGTTCAGATCGACACCGTCGAGTGCCGACACGGCACCGTCATAGCTAAAGGAAACGCCCCGGCACTCAATCATGCGCGCCCTTTGACCTGGTCCTTTTTAGGCGTGATGAGGTTGGAGACTGCTTTATACACCGCCAGCGTCAACACCGAGTTAAGCACGGTCTTGATAAGGTTAAACGGCAAAACGGCGGGAAGCATGAGCGGCAGAATCACATCGGCCGAGCCATACCAGAACCAAACGCCAATGGTAAGGTTTGCAACCATAGACAGCGCCGTAGCGGCAATGACGCCCAGTGCCAGGCCAATCACGGCACCCTTGTAGGTGTGCATCTTCTGGTAGACGATAGCCGCGGGCAGAATATAGCCCAGCGTGGCAACCAAGTTCATAAGCGCACCGACCCAGTCACCCGTAGTGAGCGCATGGATAACGATTGCCATAGCAGCAACAGCGGTACCGGAACCGGGGCCATATGCAAATCCGCACACCATCGCCGGAACCAGCGACGGGTCATACGTCAAAAACGGTGCCGAAGGAAGGATAGGCAGCTGCACGTACATAAACAGGGCGCCCAGGGCGCACATCAGCGCCATGGTAACGAGCTGTTTGGTGCTCCACCTATTCGTGTTCTCAAAATGGATATGCTGCGACTGTTCAGACATAAGATCACCTGCCTCTTTCATCCGGACTCTAACCGTTGGTACTGGGATCTCACCAGTTCAGCCGGCATGCGAACCAACGCACGCACGGGTCGCGGACTCATCGGCTCGGTCGCAGGCACCTCGCCTGCGCCACGGCACCCCTTTGGCACCGCCCGATTTACCGCCAGTGGGGAATTCCACCCCGCCCTGAAACAGCAATTGCAAGTGTAGCACGAGAGGGTATTCGTGCAAGTATGCCATGGGTAATTTATGGCGGGGACCAGTTACCGCAACATCCACGTTCCCCACCCGTCCCAAAGTAACGCGCCTTTCGCGGCAAAGCCGCGAAACAGCGACCGGGACACGTATCCCCATCAGCCACGATCTCCGCCCACGCCGACCTCAAGGCCGTAAACGCAGGGGATCCGGGGGCGGGGGGGGGGGGAGAGAAGGCAGAAAAAAGCGCGAGCACCAAAGGAAGGAACACCGAGCGCGAGGCGGAGGCGGGGAGAAGGAAGAGAGGGGGCGTAGAAC
>CAJMSV010000158.1 GCA_905216175.1 uncultured bacterium
GTATGGCCGGCTTTCTGGGCTCGCTGGTGCCGGCTTGCCTCGGTGGGATCGCCCATGACGGTATTCCTGCCGCCCTCTTCCTCGGGAGCTACAAGGCGTGCATTGGAGCACAGCGCGCCGCCCGCCACCAGCAGGCGAAGCTCGTTGTTATCGGCAGCCAGCCACTTCTCGCCGTCGCCCTCAATGTCGCCCTTGGGAGCATAGCCAACGCCAGTGACCTCGTACTCGCGCTCGCATGTCCACAGATGGTTGACGGTCATCTCGTTTTGAGTAAGCGTGCCGGTCTTGTCGGTGCAAATAACGCTTGTAGCGCCCAAGGCCACAACAGAGCAGAGTTTCTACCCCAGAGCATTGCGCTTGCTCATGCGCTGCACTGCCATAGCAAGCGACAGCGTAACCGTGGGCAGCAAGCCCTCGGGAATAAAGGCGACAACCATACCCAAGGCAAAGATGAACGAGGAGGCAAGGCCGTTGTGTACAAAGAGCACGTCAAGCAGGAAGAACACGATGCCCATGCACAGGGCAAACAGCGTAACCTGCTTGGTCAGGCGATCAAGCTGGCGCTGCAGGGGGCTCTCGGAGTCCTCCATGTTCTGCGTCAGGCTCGCGATTTTGCCAAACTCCGTCGCCATGCCGATCTTTGTGACGACAACACGGCCGTTGCCCTCGGAAACCGAAGTGCCAGCGAACACGAGGTTGGGCGTTTCGGCAGCGATCAGATCGGCCTCGAGCACGGCGTCGGCGGTCTTTCGCACCGGATTGGACTCGCCGGTAAGTGTCGACTGGTCCACCTGCAAATCGGAAGCGCGAACAACACGACCATCAGCAGAGATCTTGTCGCCTTCTGCTAGAACCATGATGTCGCCAGGCACGAGGTCTTCCGCAAGCACCTGAGACTGCTGGCCGTCGCGAATAACATTGACGTAAGACGGGAGCATCTTCTTGAGCGCTTCGGTTGCCTTGTCCGCCTGGTGCTCCTGCCAAAAGCTAAAGCATCCGTTGATCAAGTTTACCAACCACACGGCAACGCACAGCTCGGGCATACCTGCCACCAGGGCGATGATGCCTGCCGCCCACAGCAAAATAGCCATGAGATGCGTGAAGTTGGAGAGAAATGCCAGGACTGGAGATTTTTTCTTGGCCGCCTGGATGAGGTTCTTGCCGTATTTGGCCTGCAACTTCGCTGCCTGATCGCTCGTCAGGCCAGCAGCGCTGCTGCCCATGGCCGCTAGCGCATCCGCGCCGGTGAGCGATGCTAGCTGCGAAATCTTCTCCTCATGCGATTCGGACACAGTATCCAAGGGTCCTCCTTTCTTTGATTGCGCGCGTGCCCGACGGACATGCGCGGCCGGCGGCAATGCCGCCAACGCAAAGGAAGAATAGCCACCCATGGGTCTCTTTAGAACAAGACAGTCACCCTTGCACGAATCAACATGCGCCAGGCATAAAAGTACCGTTAAACTCGGATAAAGAAGGCCTAGACCCCAGGTAGGCGGCTATGTTTAGTCTTTAGCCGCAACAGCGCGAATCATGCGATAGCCCACACCCACATGGGTTTGGATATAGCGGGGATGCGCCGGATCGGACTCGATTTTCTTGCGCAGCGTGCCCATGAATACGCGCAGCGACGCAAGGTCCGCCTGGTGCTCGACGCCCCAAACCTCATTCAAGATAATCCTGTGCGTAAGGACCCTGTCCACATTATGCGACAGCAAGCACAGGAGCTTATACTCGATGGGTGTCAGATGCAGTTCCTCGCCGGACAGGTATGCCACGCCCGCCGAATAGTCGATACGAAGATCTCCGTTCTCGAACGTGGAGCTCTCGCGCATGGGGACATTCGAAAGGTAGCTCGAGCGGCGCAAGGTCGTGCGAATACGCGCCTGGAGCTCGCCTACCGAAAACGGCTTGGTGAGATAATCATCGGCCCCCGCATCGAGCGCAGCGATCTTATCGGCGTCTTCGCTTCGGGCGGACACCACGATGATCGGCATCTGGGACCACACGCGTATAGCGCGAACGACCTCGATGCCGTCAATATCGGGAAGCCCCAGGTCGAGCAAAACCACATCGGGTGCATTCGTGGCGGCCGAGGCGATGGCGCCTCGCCCTGTAGACTCGGCAAGAAGATCAAAACTTTGGGCCTCAAGCGCCGTGAGCACCAGGTTTCTAACCGTAGCGTCATCCTCAACAACAAGGATTTTTGCATGGCTCTCAATCGGCATGGTCTATATCTCCATTCTCCATACGATGCAAGGGCAGCGTAAACC
>CAJMSV010000159.1 GCA_905216175.1 uncultured bacterium
GCGAACTTGAGCGCCTCACGGCGCGGCATACCGCACGAGATATATGAAGTGGATCTAACGTACTTGGCGTTGGCTCGCGTTCCATTGCCAGTGCGCGGATGCTGTGACATATGTTCTCCATTGATTGTTCGTGTATATGTCGAAAGCGCTATATGTGTATTCAGGATTGCGTATTTTGAGAAGTGCGTTAAGTTTTTCATAAACCGTCAACGCGGTATAGCATAAAGGGGCTTGCGGTATAGTCTAGGCAGTCCATTAAGACCCAAGGCGGTATACCATGCATGAATTCGACGATTGTTTCGACACCAATTTTCTATGTGTCCTTGCATCAGTTGTGGGCGAGGACGGCGTGCTGATGGCCGAGCCCATGCGCGATCACACGACGTTTAATATCGGCGGCCCTGCGGACGTGATGATTTTGCCGCGTACGCGTGATGAAGTGGTCCGCGTTCTTGATATCTGTCTGACGGGCGGCGTGCCTTGCGAGATTGTGGGCAACGGGTCGGATCTTTTGGTGGGAGACCGCGGGTTGCGCGGGGCGTGCATTCTTCTGCGTGATAACTATAGTGACATGACGGTGGCCGGCAAGCGTAGCCGGGCTGCGGCGGGAGCGCGTTTGCGCGACGTGGCGCTTGCCGCTGCCGACGCCGGGCTTTCGGGATTGGAGCCCCTATGGGGCATTCCCGCTACAGTGGGCGGCGCCTGCTTTATGAATGCCGGCGCGTATGATTCCTGCACCGCAAATGTGCTGGAGCCCGTGGATGTCTATGTCCCCGGCGCTAAGCTGGAGGATGGCTCCCGCGCGAGCGGACAGGTTCGCACGATTCCTATTGCCGATCTTGGCATGGGGTATCGCAAGAGCCGCGTTCATGACGAGGGATGGATCGTGCTCTCTGCGACGTTTGCCTTGACGCCCGACGATCCGGATATGATTCGCCGCGCGATGGATGAGTATCAGGCACGTCGCGAGGAAAAGCAGCCGCTCGATATGCCGAGTGCCTGCTCGACTTTCAAGCGCCCCGAGGGCTATTTTGCCGGAAAGCTCATCATGGATGCCGGCTTGCGCGGTGTTCGCGTCGGTGGCGCCCAGGTGTCCGAATAGCTTTGCGGTTTTGTGGTCATTGCCGACCATGCCTCTGCCGCCGATGTCTGCGCCCTGATTGAGCATGTGCAAAAGCAGGTTAAAGATCAGTTTGGCGTTGACCTTGAGCCTGAGGTGCGCCGTATCGGCGAGTTTTAATCCGCAGCGATGAGATTTGGCGGCGGGCTTGATTGCGCCTTGCCGCATGTCGAGCCCCTGCATCTGCGTTTCCAAGCAGATGCAGGGGCGTTTTAATCGCGAAGTCATACGATGACCTGTACTGGTGGCATTGCTGCCGCTATAAAAAGCGGGCGCATCCCGATAGGAATGCGCCCGCTGCTCTCGTGATGTAAAGGCTGGCTTATTCGCTGGGGCCAGTCGAGATGTAGAGGATGATCACCGTGCCCGCAGGTTGCTTGCCGCCGGGGCTGTACTTAATGACGTTGCCCACTTCGACCGAGCTGCTGGACTGCTGACGCGGATCATACTTGAGGCCTGCGTTGGCAATGGCTTCCTCGGCGTCTTCGGCCGTCATGCCCGTAAGACCCAGGGAGTCGACGGCGTCCTCTTCACTCGAGGTGTCCTTGCCTTCGGAAATATAGATAGTGACCGTCGAGCCCTTCTTGGCGGTGCCGGTGGGGCTTTGCTTCATGACGTAGCCCTTGGCATACGTATCGCTGGTGCCGCCGCTCTCGACATTTACGCTAAAGCCGGCGTTGCTCAGCGTGTTGGTAGCGTCACTCTCGGTCTTGCCTACCACGCCGGGGACCGAATCGGTCTCGGGGCCCGAGGATACGACGATGTCGACCTTTGAACCCTTGTCGACCTTCTCGCCAGCCTTGGGGCTCTGATCGACGATCTTGCCCTCGTCGGCATCGTTTGCCTCTTGCGTGGTGCTGCCTACGGTGAGGCCGGCATTCTCAATGAGTTTCTTTGCTTCGTCAAGATCCGAGGCATTTGAAAGATCGGGAACCTCAACTTGGTCGATAGGCTTCGAGCCCTTGGAGATCACGATGTCGATTTTTGAGCCAGCGGCAGCGGTCTTGCCTCCGTCCGGCGTTTGCTCGCAGACCTGTCCCTCGGGATATTGGTCATTGTAGCTTTGATTCACATTGCCGGGCTCAAAGCCGCTGCTTTTGATACTGGCAACAGCCGCTTCCTGCTCCCTACCCAAAAGGTCGGGTAC
>CAJMSV010000160.1 GCA_905216175.1 uncultured bacterium
ATGGAGCGGACAACGGGGCTCGAACCCGCGACCCCAACCTTGGCAAGGTTGTGCTCTACCAACTGAGCCATGTCCGCCTGCGAGGATTTAATATACGGGATGATCCACCCAAATGCAAGAACTTTTTTTAAAAAGTTTTGCGACGCCCTCGCGAACCTCGCGAGGACATCAGCCACCACGGAAGGCGCAGGCAAACGCAAACTCGCCGCAAGAGGCCCCTACATCTCACCGAGCATGATCCAGGCAGAGCTGTCCTGTGCGAGCCTGCCGTCTGCAAGCGGTGATGAGGTGCGCAGGACCCTGCCCGCCGGCAGCCCCACAGGTGCTGCACCGAAGTTCGTCACACACGCCCAGCCGTTCTCGCGGCGATAGGCGATGACGCCGCCCTCGGCGCCCTCGGCACCATCCGCAAGACCGGTGCGCCCGTCAAGATCGAGCCACGCAAGATCGTTGGCGCACCCGCGCAGCTTGCGCCGCAGCCAGAGGGCGTCACGATAGAGCGCAAGCATCGATGTCGGGTCCGTTTCTTCCCTATCGGCAGCATAATCGGAAAACCATGCAGGCTGCGGCAGATGGGGCGCCGCATCGGCGTCTGCCGGCGAAAACCCAAACGATCCGCCCTGCGCGGGATCGTCCGCCGCCACCCACGGCAGGGGCACGCGACAGCCGTCGCGCCCCTTCTCGCGCTTCGGTCCGTGCGTATTGGTCGCACTGGGATCTTCGAGTGCGGCCCACGGGATATCAGCCACCTCAAAAAGGCCGAGCTCCTCACCCTGATACACGTATGCCGAGCCCGGAAGCGCCAGTTCAAGCAAAAGGGCCGCCCGCGCGCGGCGCTCGCCGAGTTCCCGGTCCTCGTCATAAGACGACCCGTCGCGTAAGAGCCAGTCGAGCGCAATCTGGTGGTAGCGCGTCGCCTTGATTTGCGGCAGGGCATAGCGTGTCGCCACGCGCGGCACGTCGTGGTTGGAGAGTACCCAGGTCGAGGCGGAATCGGATTCGACGGCTGCCTTCAAGCCCTTCTCGATTGCAGTGTGCATGTCATCATAGGTCCAAGTGGCCTTGGCAAACTCAAAGTTGAATGTCTGGCCAAGCTCGCTGGGACGCGCATAGAGATACTGGCGCTCGGGCAGCACCCACGCCTCGGCAACGGCACTGCGCGGCGGATTATAGCGGTCGAACACGCGGCGCCACTCGCGATAGATCTCGTGGACCTCATTGCGGTCCCACAGCGGATGGGTGCCGTCGTCAACCATGTCATCGCCCTCGGCGAGATGCCACCGGTCGAGGTCATCGCGGTCGAGATCCTTGGCGAGACCCTGCGCCACATCAATGCGAAAGCCGTCGACGCCTCGATCGCTCCAAAACGCCAGGACGTCGCAAAAGAGCGCATGAACCTCGGGGCATGACCAGTCAAAGTCCGGTTGCTCGGGCGTAAACATGTGCAGATACCACTGACCGTCCGCAACACGCGTCCATGCGGGGCCGCCAAAGTTGGCATTCCAATTGGTGGGAGGCAGCTCGCCATGCTCGCCGCGACCATCGCGGAAGATATAACGGGCGCGTTCGGGCGATCCGGGGCCGGCGGCAAGAGCGGCTTTGAACCAGGGGTGCTGGTTGGATGAATGGTTGGGCACGATGTCGACGATGACCTTGATGCCGCGCGCGTGAGCCGCAGCGATCATGTCATCGAAGTCGTCAAGCGAGCCGAGACGTGGGTCGACATCGCAGTAGTCCGCCACATCATAGCCGCCATCGACAAGAGGCGAAGGGTAAAACGGGCTCAGCCAGATGGCCTCGATACCCAGTCGCTCAAGATAGTCCATCTGCTGGGTAATGCCCGCGATATCGCCCAGACCCGAACCAGTCGAATCCTTAAACGAGCGCGGGTAGATCTGATAGATCGCGGCATCGGACATCCATGAGCGCGAAGAAGACTTTTCTGTAGCCATGGGGCGTATCTCCCTTGCAACGAGGTTATGCGAGATGCCCACGATGATACGCCCAAAGCGGACATTCGCGACAAACAACGCCACAGCCACGCCCCAAAACGATCGCTCCCTCGCGGGTTCGAGCCCAGGCGACGGGTACGAAAAAGCCCGGCTACCGTAGTAGTCGGGCTGTTACGTTTGGAGCGGACAACGGGGCTCGAACCCGCGGCCCCAACCT
>CAJMSV010000161.1 GCA_905216175.1 uncultured bacterium
ATTTTGCCCGATGAGGTGCTGCATATGGCGCCGCTCGGCATTGTGAATGTTCATGCTTCGCTGCTGCCGCGTTGGCGTGGCGCCGCTCCCATTCAGCGTACCATTCTTGCTGGTGACGAGGTTGCCGGCGTTTCCATTATGCGTATTGGGCATGGCGTGGATACCGGCGCTTATTGTGCGCAGGCCTCGACCTCGGTTGCCGGTAAGCATGCCGAGGCACTGACTATGGAGCTTGGCGAGCTGGGCGGTAAGCTGCTGGCCGATACGCTGCCCTCGCTTGCCGATGACACGGCGGTGTGGACCGAGCAGGATGAGTCCCTTGTCACGCATGCTGCCAAGATTTCCAAGCAGGAGATGCGCCTGGATCCGCAGATGGCGGCGCTCGATTGCGTGCGTCACGTGCTGGCTTCGTCCGACACCGCACCCGCTCGTTGTGTGATTGCCGGCAAGACCGTGCGTGTGCTCGATGCCGCGCCTGCTGACGTGTCGCTTGGCGAGGGTCTCGTCGCTGTTCAGGCCAAGCGCGTTTACCTGGGCCTTTCCGATGGTGCGGTTGAGCTGCTTGAGGTTAAGCCCGACGGTAAACGTGCTATGGCTGCTTCTGCCTGGGCTGCCGGCCTGCAGGGTGCCGATCTTACGTGGGGTGTACTGTCATGAGCAAGCTTTCTCCCGCGCGCAAGCTTGCGCTCGATGTGCTGATGGAGGCCGATCGCCGCGGTATGTACGCACGCGACGTGTTGTCTTCCCGTGCTTCCGCCAAAGCCATTGACCAGCGCGATTCCGCCTTTGCTGCCCGCTTGGCGCTGGGCGTTGCCGCCACGCAGGGCATTTTGGACGAACTGCTCGACCAGTTTCTCGATAAGCCTAAAAAGGTCGCGCCGCGTGTTCGCATGGCGCTTCGCATCTCGGCCTTCGAGATGCTCTACCTGCATACCCCGGGTCGCGTTGCCGTGAGTCAGGGCGTTGAGCTGGTTCGTAGCGGAGCTAAGTCTGCCGCAGGTTTGGCCAATGCCGTGCTGCATAAGGTTGCGGACAATGTCGAGGACTTTGCTACTGCGTCCGATGTGGATGAGTCTGAGCGACGCTTGGTTCTTCTGTCGCGCCTGATGGGTCTGCCGCGTTGGCTTTGCGCTCGTATTATGGCGTCGTTTGACACGCCAGAGGGTGCGCTTAACTTTGCCGGCAATTTGGCCCCCGCGCCGCTTGCTTTGCACGAGAACGCCTTTACGACTAAGCCCGATCCGTATATCTCGCAGCTCGTCGCGCCTGTCTTCCCGGGCTGCCATGCGCCGGGCGATGCGCAGGTTACGGTTGCGTCCGGCGTGTTTGAGCGCGCTGCTGCCGTTGCCTCGGACCTTAACGCCCAGCTCATCGCCACAGCTGCCACGCGCCCTGGAAGCTGCCTTGAGATTGGTGCCGGTCGCGGTACCAAGACCTATGTGATGATGTGCCAGGCCAAGCGTGCGGGCTATGAGCGTCAGCATACGGCGCTCGATCTGCATGATCGCAAGTGCGATCTGAATCTCGCTCGCCTGCATAAGGCCGGTATTCAGGGCGTTCGTACGGTTTCGGGTGATGCCTGCGAGCTTGATGAGGTGCTCACATCGTATGATGCCATGCTTGGAGAGCCAGTTAAGTTCGACACGGTCTTTATCGATGCGCCGTGCTCGGGCACCGGCACCATGCGCCGTCATCCTGAGATCCCGTGGCGCTTAACTGAGAACGACGTTACGACCGAGTTGCCCAAATTGCAGCTTGCGATGCTCAAGGAAGCCGCCGCGCGCGTGGCTGCCGGCGGCGAGCTCATCTATGCGACGTGCTCCGTCTTCGACGAGGAGAACACGCAGGTGGTGGACGCGTTCCTTGCTTCTCCCGAGGGTGCCGGCTTTAGCGTGGCACCGCTTTCTGAGGCACAGATTCTGCAACTTCCCGAGTTCGATCAGGCCAAGAAGCTCGTCTCCGTACGTCAGAACGATCGAGGCCTCTTCCAAAGCGTGCCGGTAAACGCCGACTCCTACGACGGCCACTTCTGCGCCAGACTGGTCCGCAAGTAATACGGGCCCAAGGGTAGCTAATTTGGGACGGGGCTTTTTTAACTTCCCTGCAG
>CAJMSV010000162.1 GCA_905216175.1 uncultured bacterium
GCCGAGTTCGTCCAAAATCAGAACGTCGACCTGTGATATCTGCTCGCATGCGAGCTCCATGATCTGTGCGGCGCAAGCCTCGGGCGTGTCGCGGTCAGCTTGTACGCAGCGCAGCCCCAGGCGCGGCGCGGCAGCGCGCTCGGCGCAGTGCAGTGGCTTGGCAAACTGCAGCCTAAGATCGTCGAGCCCGTAGCCCGTCGCGCGCAGCGCGAGCCCCAGCGCAGCCGTCGTCTTACCCTTGCCGTCGCCTGTATAGATTTGAACCTTGCCGACTTACAGTGATGCCATCTCTATCCTTTCGTGCCCGGCGTCGGTTTATCGCCGGCCGTGTTGGGTATTCTAGTTAGCATTATCAACCCCAGTAGATGGAGTTCAAGCAGATGGAGATGGATGACAACAAGCGTAGACGGAATATGATCCTCTACGTGCTCATCGCCTTCGTCGTCTACCTCGTGCTCTCGACCGTTCTGTTCCCCAACATCGGTCACACGCAGCAGATTACGAAGACCGATTACTCGACGTTTGTCAAAGCACTCGATAAGAAGAGCGTCGACAAGGTCGAGTACAACACGGACGATTACACGATTTATTACACCAAGAAGGGCGAGGACGAGAACATCGCCTACAAGACGACCGGTGTGCCGAATGACGCGGGTTTTACCGATCGCGTGCTTGAATCCGGTGCGTCCCTGGAGTCGGTCGTTCCCGATAAAAACTCGGGTCTGATGACCTACTACCTGCTTACGCTCATTCTTCCCATGGCCATCTTCTTCCTCATCGGTTGGTGGCTCAACCGCCGTATGAAGAAGGCTATGGGCGATGACGGCCCGTCGATGAACTTTGGGGGCGGTGGCTTTGGCGGCGGCGGACTGGGCAAGTCCGGTGCACGCGTGATCGCTTCCAAGGATGTGGGCGTGACCTTTAAGGACGTCGCTGGCCAGGAAGAGGCCAAGGAGTCTCTCAAGGAGGTCGTTGACTTTCTGGAGAAACCGCAGCGCTACGAGGAAATCGGCGCCAAGTTGCCGCGCGGTGCTCTCCTTGTTGGCCCTCCGGGTACCGGTAAGACCCTGCTTGCCAAGGCTGTTGCCGGCGAGGCGGGCGTTCCGTTCTTTAGCATTTCGGGCTCTGAGTTCGTTGAGATGTTTGTTGGTCGCGGCGCTGCTAAGGTTCGTGACCTGTTTAAGCAGGCCAAGGAAAAGGCACCGTGTATCGTCTTTATCGACGAGATCGATACCATCGGCAAGAAGCGCGATGGCGGCGGCTTTAGCGGCAACGACGAGCGCGAGCAGACGCTCAACCAGCTGCTGACCGAGATGGACGGCTTCGATAACCACAAGGGTATTGTCGTTCTTGCTGCTACCAACCGTCCCGACAGCCTTGACCCGGCCCTGTTGCGCCCCGGTCGTTTTGACCGCCGTATCCCTGTTGAGCTGCCCGATCTGACCGGGCGTAAGAACATTCTTGAGTTGCATGCCAAGAGCGTGAAGACGCAGCCGCCGATCGACCTGACCGCGATTGCCCGCGCCACGCCCGGTGCCTCGGGCGCCGACCTGGCCATCATCATCATCGAGGGCGCCCTGCGTGCCGTCCGCGAGGGTCGCAAGCGTGCCACGCAGGACGATTTTGAGGAGTCGGTGGAGGTCGTCATCGCCGGTCAGCAGCGTAAGTCCACGGTGCTGTCCGACCACGAGAAGCAGGTCGTTTCTTATCACGAGATCGGCCATGCCATCGTTGCCGCTCGCCAGAAGGGCTCTGCGCCGGTCACGAAGATCACCATCGTGCCGCGCACGAGCGGTGCTCTGGGCTACACCATGCAGGTCGAGGAGGACGAGCGCTTCCTGACCACACGCCAGGAGGTCCTGGACAAGCTCGCCGTCTATTGCGGTGGCCGTGCAGCCGAGGAGCTCATCTTTGGCGAGATGACGACCGGTGCCGCCAACGATATCGAGCAGGCCACCAAGCTCGCCCGTAACATGGTGACGCGTTTTGGCATGTCCGATGAGTTTGGCATGATGGCGCTCGGTACCGTTCAGAATGCGTACCTCATCCTGGACACGTCGCTCACCTGCGCCCCCGGTACGGCCGAGCGCGTGGACGCGATT
>CAJMSV010000163.1 GCA_905216175.1 uncultured bacterium
AAGGTCGATACCCGTGGCACGGGAGATGAGCGCAGCCGCCAAGACCGCACCAGAGGCGATCACGTCATTTCGGGAGTCGACGGCAGTAGCGAGAAGCGTCCCCGAATCGATGCGATGCCCCAGGCGCCTATTGAATAGGGCCATCCACGTTTTGACCGCCATAGAAAGAATGAGCACCGCCATCGAAGCCGTGCCGTATTCGGTAAACGACGGATGGAGCAGCTTATTCACCGATTCGGTAACCAAGTTAAGACCCACGGAGCACACGATCACGGCCACGCTGAGGCCCGCTAGGTACTCAAAGCGTCCATGACCATACGGAAGGCCCGCGACTGCAGGACGTGCCGCCAGGCGAAAGCCCAGCAAGCTCACAATAATGCTCGAAGCGTCGGATACGTTATTGACGGCGTCGGCAACAAGCGACACGGAACCCGTAAGCAGTCCAACGATACCCTTGCTCACGCACAACACGATATTGCAGCAAATGCAGATGCTGCCTGCGGCCAGTCCGGCACGTGGACGCACCGAAGCATCCAAAGGCCCACCTACCGGCTGCACCATAAAACGACGTATCAGCCAGTTTATCATCGCGCACGCACCTCCATGTAACATTGAGAGCACAGTATACCTGCACGCGTTGCCGCGTTTTCGTCCAGATTGCAACGAAATCCAAACTCAGCATCGAGACATCAAATGACGTCGAGCAAGCGCAGACGCACTCCAACCTCTATACTGAGCGGCATGGAATTCAACGAAGAACATATCGACAGCGCAGACTGCCCGCGCGACGCCTGCGTCGTGGGACGCTTTGCGCCATCGCCTTCCGGTCGCCGGCCGCGGGGCACGAACATCTCTCCCCTTAAGGCTTTCCGTGCGAAGCCGGGGCGGGCGCATGGTCTTGCGCATCGAGGATCTCGATACGCGCTGCCGCAACCCCCTGTGGTCCGATCTTTTTATCGAAGACCTTCGCTGGCTTGGCCTGGACTGGGACGAAGGTCCCTTCTATCAACGAGACCGTACGAACCTTTACGAAGACGCCCTCAAGAAGCTCGTCACGTCCGGCCACACGTATCCCAGCTATTGCACGCGGGCCGAGCAACACGCGGCGAGCGCTCCACATGCGAGCGCTGGCACCCCCATCTACGCGGGCACATGCCGCCATCTCTCGCCTGCAGAGGTGGCGCAGCGCACAGCCGTACGGCCGCCGGCAACGCGCCTGCGTGTGCCGGAAGCCAACAGCCCTTTCGATACTATTGAATTTGTAGACGGTGTCTACGGCGAACAGCGCGAGTCGCTCTCCTCGGAATGCGGTGACTTTTTGATTCGGCGCAGCGATGGAATCTTCGCCTATCAGCTTGCGGTCGTAGTTGACGACGGCGCCATGGGCGTCACAGAAGTTGTGCGCGGAAACGACCTACTCTCATCCACGCCGCGCCAGATGTATCTACAGCATCTGCTGGGATATCCTCATCCGCACTATGCTCACGTGCCACTGCTCGTCGCTGCCGACGGGCGTCGCCTTTCCAAGCGCGATCACGATTGCGGTATGGACGAGCTTCGCGAACGATTTGGCTCGCCCGAAGCACTTTTGGGATACATCGCGCATCTCGCCGGCATCGCCCCAGACGCCAAGCCGCGCAGCGCAGCAGAACTGGTCAAGCTGTTCTCCTGGGACGCCATCCGAGCGCATCGCGACGATATCGTCATCGCGCCGTAGCAAGCGAGCGCGTTGCCTCAGCTCCGCACTCTCTCGGGTTCGAATCCCCGGACTCCTTCAAAACGGAAAAAGGACGCCCGGGTGGACGTCCTTTCCAAGTCAAACTGGCGGAGAGCTGGGGATTCGAACCCCAGCATGACAAGCCGTCTACCTGCGGTTACGTCTAAAACGATTGCCACCGATTGCCAAACACGGCCGATTGCGTGCTATGCGACGGCCGCCTTGGGCCTCCCTGCGCCGGGGTTGGATGCCGGGCTTGTCTCGATGGACTTCACG
>CAJMSV010000164.1 GCA_905216175.1 uncultured bacterium
CAGCTCGACGCCCCACTGGTCGTAGGAGTCGATGCCCCAGTCCGTACCCTCGACAAACGTGATGTGCTCGTACAGGGCGATGAGCTCGCCGAGCGCGAACGGGGTCAGCGTGTCGCCGAAGATCGAGGTCGTCGGACGGTTGCCCTCAAAGCAGCGGGCGGGGACGATCCGCTCGGGCGTGCCCTCGGCGCGGACCTCGTCGGCCGTCTTGCCAAAGGCGAGCGCCTTGGTCTGGGCCAGGAAGTTGCCCAGGAACAGCTCGTGGACATCCTGGCCGCTATCGGTTGCGGGGTTGGCAGTGTTGGCGAAAGCGATAAAGTCGGCCGGGACCACCACGGTGCCCTGGTGCAGCAGCTGGTAGAAGGCGTGCTGACCGTTGGTGCCGGGCTCGCCCCAGAAGATCTCACCGGTGTCGGAGGTCACGGCGCTGCCGTCCCAGCGGACGTGCTTGCCGTTGGACTCCATGGTGAGCTGCTGCAGGTAGGCCGGGAAACGGTGCAGATACTGGCAGTACGGCAGCACGGCGTGGCTCTTGGAACCGAAGAAGTTGACGTACCAGACGTTGAGCAGGCCCATCAGCGCGACGGCGTTGTTCTCGAGCGGCGTGTTGCAGAAGTACTCGTCGATGGCATGGAAGCCCTCGAGGAACTGCTGGAAGCGCTCGGGGCCGAGCACGATGATCAGCGACAGGCCCACGGCGGAGTCGACGGAGTAGCGGCCGCCAACCCAGTTCCAGAAACCGAAGGCGTTGGCGGGGTCGATACCGAAGGCCTCGACCTTCTCGAGTGCGGTGGAGACGGCGACGAAGTGCTTTGCCACGGCCTCGGCGTTCTGCTCATCGGAGCCGTCGATGGCGCCCTGAGCCTTGAGCTGCTCGAGCATCCAGGTCTTGACCTCGCGGGCGTTGGTGAGGGTCTCGAGCGTGGTGAAGGTCTTGGAGACGATGATCACGAGCGTGGTCTCGGGATCCAGGCCCTTGAGCTTCTCGGCCTGGTCGTTGGGGGCGATGTTGGAGATGTAGCGGCAGTCGATACCGGCGTCGGCATAGGGACGCAGAGCCTCGTAGGCCATGACCGGGCCCAGATCGGAGCCGCCGATGCCGATGGACACCAGGTGCTCGATCTTCTTGCCGGTAACGCCCTTCCACTCACCGGAGCGCACGCGCTCGGCGAAGGCATACATGCGGTCGAGGACCTCGTGCACGTCGGCGACGACGTCCTGGCCGTCGACGATGAGCTGGCCCTTCTCGCTTGCCGGGCGGCGAAGCGCGGTGTGCAGGACGGCGCGGTCCTCGGTGGTGTTGATGTGCTCGCCGGAGAACATGGCGTCGCGGCGCTCCTCGAGCTTCACCTCGCGGGCAAGATCGCACAGCAGCTTGACGGGCTCATCGGTCACCTGGTTCTTCGACAGATCGAAGTGCAGGTCACCGGCGTCAAAGCTCAGCTTGTTCACGCGCTCGGCATCGGCAGCGAACCAGGCCTTGAGGTCGATACCATCGGCCTCAAGCTTCTCCTGATGAGCCTCGAGTGCCTTCCAAGCGGCAGTCGCCGTAGCATCGATAGGTGCGGCAACAGTTGCCATAGAGTCCTCCTCAGCATACGGGCGCACGCCTCCATGCGCCCGGACATTCAGATGCCACTATTCTAGCGCAGGTCAAGACTACAATCAGCGAGCGTTGCCAATCGGCCCCCAAACGGCAACCGATCAAAAAGGGACAGGCTTATTTTGGCAGGTCAAACGCTTTACCAACCAAAAATAACCCGTCCTTTTATGGCAAATATTAGGCCACGGCGCAAACGCTACCGAGTAACTCACGCAGAGGAGACCCGATGCCCTCCAGCAGATCGGGCGCAATGATGGCAAAAACGGGCACCTCGCCGGCACCCACGACAGCAGGAACCTTGCCCTCCGAGCCAAAGCATCCAAAACAGACAAACCCATCAACA
>CAJMSV010000165.1 GCA_905216175.1 uncultured bacterium
TGCTCCCCCGGTACCAGCGGCGCATGACCGCGCGGTAGTCCTCGGTCTCCACCACGGCGATGGACCCGTTGGCGGGCTGGCGGTCGGGGTCGACCAGCACGTGGCTGCCCTCGGGTATGACGCGGTTCATGCAGTCGCCCTCGACCTCCAGGGCGACGGCGCGCGGGTGGCCGGCGCACACGGAGGCGGGCACCTCAACGCGGTGCGCTATCTCCTCCTCGTCGGCGAGCGCGCCGGCGTGCACGCGCCCGAGCGTGAGTAGCGGCAGGGTTGCGCTGCTGGCCACCACGGGCATGGCACCGGCGGGCATATAGGAGCTGCCCTTGGGCTTTTTGGTCACGGGGTCATTCTGTTCGATTCCGCCGTCTTCTATAAGGTGTGACTTACTAATCTGATAGCAGGCCGCCATGCGCTCAATAGCTCCCATACGGGGTTCGGAGCGGCCATTTTCCCACTGCGAAACGGCGTTACCTGTCACACCTGCAATCTCACCCAGTTCATCCTGGGTAACGTCGAAAATCTGCCGTAACTTCTTTATGTTGTCGGATATCGGCATCTAAACTCCTTCCAGGACTTAAATTTATTTTCAATTTTACCAAAATTAATCTTGACCGTGTGCTGAAGATTAATTACAGTTATGGACAGAAAGGAGGGAGTATGAAGTCACTCAAGCAGGCGCGCATGAGCAAGGGCGTGATGATGGAGGTGATCATGACCGACTAACCGGAACCCGCGGTACCGGCGATCAGCAGGTGGGGCATCTTGGCAAGGTCGGCGACGACCGGCGTACCCTCGGCATCTCGACCGATGGCGAGCTCGAGCGGACCGCCCTTCACATAGGGCAGCACGTCGCCCAAATTGACGTTTTGGCGCTTGCGATTGGGGATCTCGATACCAACGAGCGATGTGCCCGGAATCGGCGCGAAGATGCGCACTGACTGGGCGGCAAGCGAAAGCGCGATGTCGTCCTCAAGGCTCGAGATCTTGCTCACGCGCTCGCCCTCGCCAGGTTGCAGCTTAAAGGTCGTCACCGTGGGGCCGGCGATCCAGCCGACCACACGGGCACTACGACCAAACTCCAACAACGTGGACTGAAGCGACTCGGCAGTCTGTTCCAGCTCCTTGTCAGAAGACGCGGAGGACGCCGATTGCGGGTTGGCATGCAGGATTTCGAGCGGCGGAAGCTTGAGGCCGTCCTCTTCTTCGCCCTCGTTATCTGCGGAAGCATTGTCTGCTCCCCCATCGCTAGCCGCAGCCGATTCGACAGCACTCGAGGCAGGCGCATCGGCAACCTTGGGATGCTTCAGGAAATCGGGGATCTGCGGAGCTGCCGAGACAGGATTCACGGCAAACGGCGGCTCGGACTCGTCGATCTTATCGGGGTCGTCTTCCATCGAAAGCTGACCGGTTACCTGGTCGCGCTTTGCATGGCGGCGCGGCAGCAAAGTTGTCTTTGCGGTCTCAATCGGAGCCTCGTCGTCCTCGTCATCACCCTCGGTGAGCTCAATCTCGCTATCGGACCAAGACGTGTCGGGCTCACTCGTATTGAGCTTAGGCGCGGCTTTGCCCTTCTTGGCATGACGGCGCGGCAGCAGCGTCGTCTTAGCGCGCTCGGCCTCCACGGCATCAGATACGTCGACAAACGGATCTTCGTCCACGTCCTCATCGTCCAGAATCGGATCGACTTCGCTACCCATGACCGTGGTCACGGCAGCAGCGGAGCCCTTTTGACGAAGAATGCTCAGGTGCGGACGGGCAACACCGGGCACCGACAGGGCTTCGTCGTCACCCCACGGGCTGGCGTTAACATCGGCACGACGGCGCTCGGCAAAATCGGCCGCACGGTCGCGAGCAGCGCGCAAAACGCCACCCACCGAAAAGCCGAAGATGACCAAGCCCC
>CAJMSV010000166.1 GCA_905216175.1 uncultured bacterium
TTCTTTGTCTTTGTGTCGATAGGATTTTGTAGCGGGTCTGGCTTTTGTTGACGTGGATGTCGAGCACGGCGAGCCATTTGCTCCCCCTGGAGTCGGGACGCACCGCGCGCACGAGCATAACGCCCGCGATGCTCGCCGTCAGCTCGAACGGCAGCTCACCGGCCGCCTCGACAAAGCGACCGTACATGCTGCCGATATTGAACAGCGCGCTCGAGATCTGATAATCGAAGAAACTGCCCACGCCCAGACAAAGACACAGGACAACCGCGATAATGGCGACATCTTTCTTATAGATGTATCCGAACATGCTTTCCTTTCGATGGAGCCAGAGTGCCCAAATGGGGTGTTTGCAGCGTCGACTCGCTAGTCATCATCACTAGCGCCCAGCTGTTGCAGCAGCATGAGCGCCGCGGCCACCGGGCCGGTGCCGTCGTTGGCGTCGAGACCGCGACCCAGGCCGCTGCCCGCACCGGCGCCTGCCTTGTAGGGTACCGACAGCTTGCGGCTCTTGGGGAAGTTCACCGCGCCATAGCGGGTCTTAAGCTCAAAAGCCACCTTCTTGGGCACGTCGACGCCCAAAAACGTGATGCGACCGCCACTGAGCGTGACGCTCTCGAGCCCCAGGCGCTCGCCGCGAATGCGGATTCGTGCGCGATTGAACAGGTTGAGTCCCGCCAGCGGCAGCTCGCCATGCGCAGCCTCGGTCTCCTCCTGCACCTCATCGATGCTCTCCAGGTCCTCGGCCGCTGCAAGCTTACGGTACACGAGCACGCGCTGATCCACCGCCGGCAGGTACTCCTCGGACAAGAAGTAGTCGGCCGGCAGGTTAATACCCACGCTCGCCGCCTCCACGCCGGCATCGTCATCGCCGCGCGCCTCGGCCACGGCCTGTCCCAGCATCTGCGTAAACAGGTCAAAGCCCACGCTCGACAGGTTGCCGTGCTGCTCGGCGCCCATAAGCGAGCCGGCACCACGGATCTCCAGGTCGCGCATGGCGATGCGCATGCCGCTGCCCAGGTCCTGGAACTCGGAAAGTGCGGTCAGGCGCGCCGTCGCCTCCTCGGTGAGAGGCAGCTCGCCCGGGAACATAAAGTACGCGTAGGCCTGCGTGGCAGAGCGACCCACACGGCCCTTGAGCTGGTAAAGCTGCGCCAGACCCAGGCGCTGCGAATCCTCGATGATCAGCGTGTTGGCGGTCGCGTTGTCGATGCCGCTCTCCACGATGGTCGTGGCGATGAGCACGTCGATCTTTTTGGTCGCAAACTCGATCATCACGTCCTCGACCTCGCGCGGGCTCATCTTGCCGTGCGCCACGCCCACGCGCGCCTCGGGCGCGGCCTCGTGCACGCGCGCCACGGCGTCGTCGATGGTCTTGACGCGGTTGGACACGTAGTACACCTGGCCGCCGCGACCCACCTCCAAGCGAATCGCCGCGCTCACCACGTCGGGATCGTACTCTCCCACGTGCACGATCACGGGGCGGCGCCCGGTCGGCGGCGTGGTGATCAGGCTCATGTCGCGCACGCCGCTCGTGGCCATCTGCATGGTTCGCGGAATCGGCGTTGCCGAAAGCGTGAGCACGTCAATCTGCTCGCGCAGGTTCTTGAGCTGCTCCTTGTGCTGCACGCCAAATCGCTGCTCCTCGTCGATGATCACCAGGCCCAGGATCTTGGGGTTGACATGGGCCGAAAGCAGGCGGTGCGTGCGCATGAGCACATCGATC
>CAJMSV010000167.1 GCA_905216175.1 uncultured bacterium
GCACAGGATGTGCGCGTCGGCCTGATTGCCACCAAGATTGCCGCGCACGCAGCTGATATCGCCAAGAAGGTTCCTCATGCGCGCGACGAGGACGATCGCATGGGCCAGGCACGCCGCAAGCTCGACTGGGACGCCATGTGGAAGTGCGCGCTCGACCCGGTTACGGGCAAGAAGCGCGACGAGGAGTCCCCCGCCGCCACCGAGGGCACTTGCACCATGTGTGGCAAGATGTGCGCCGTCCGCACCGTCAACAAGATCTTCGAGGGCACCACGATCGACCTCGGCATGGAGGACTAACCCTGTCGCCGCGGCCGCTTCTGGCGGCGAGCTGGTGCCTGTCAATTGTTGACTTGTGAACATTTACTTACACTTGCGTAGAGATTGCATCGCCCGCCCGGGTTCGGCATAGAGTCGGCCCGGGCATCTTTATAATGCTGGCTTAAAGACCCATTTGATTCCGCCCGAACAAGGGAGCGAACATGGATCGTAGTAAGGTACCTGCCGTCCTGTCCATCGCGGGATCTGATTCCAGCGGTGGAGCCGTCTTTCAGGCCTACATCATGACCATCACGGCGCACCGCCTGTATGCCGAGACGGCCATCACCGCCATCACAGCGCAAAACACCCTGGGCGTTACCGCCGTGCAGGATATCTCGCCAGATATCGTAGCCGCGCAAATTGACGCCGATTTTGACGATATCCGCCCCAGCGCCGTCAAGATCGGCATGGTTTCTTCTGTCGAGATTATCGAAGTCATCGCCGACCGCTTGAGCGCCTGGAACGCAACGAACGTGGTCGTCGACCCCGTCATGGTCGCCACCTCGGGCGCGCGGCTGATTGCCGAAGATGCCGCCGAGGCGCTCACCCGCCGCCTGTTCCCGCTAGCGACGGTTATCACGCCCAATATTCCCGAGGCCATGGCACTGCTCGACTATGAGGTCGACTCCGAGCGCACGCAGCAAAATGCTGCCATGCTCCTCACCCGCCGCTTTGGTTGTGCATCCCTCGTTAAGGGTGGGCATCTTGTCAACGAGGCCAACGATGTACTGGCCGAACCCGCGCCACTCGATGACGAGGGCAACCATCTGGGAGATCCACTCACCACGTGGTTCCGCCACAAGCGCATCGAGACCGACAACACGCACGGCACCGGATGCACGCTCTCGTCCGCCATCGCCTGCGCGCTGGCTCAGGGCATGGATCTTGCCGACGCCGTCAACGCCGGCAAGGCATACCTGACAGGCGCTCTGGCCGCCGGCTTTGATATGGGCAAAGGTTCCGGCCCCGTCAATCACATGTGGCAGTATTAAGATTCGCAGCCCAAACCACCGCAAAGGGGACAGACACCTTTGCGGTAGTTTGGGGTCGCGCTACTCACCGAGCATCTCTTGGAGCTTGGCCGCCACGGCGTGACCCAGGCTCTCATGGCTTTCGGGCATCATATGCAGATAGTCGATATCGCCCGGCTCGGCAAACTCCGCTGCATTCAAAAAGTCGCAGCCAAACTGCTCGGCTACGTGCGCATAGTATTCAGCAAAATGCTCCGAGGCCTCGACGGAACGCTCGTCAAAATCGGTCATATATACATCGGCGATTTGCGGCTTGATCTTGATAGGTGCCATCAGCAGAATACGCGGGCAGGGGGCAGCATTGGTCCAGGGAAATGCACGCACCGCGCGAATCAGCGCCATGGTGCCACGGGCA
>CAJMSV010000168.1 GCA_905216175.1 uncultured bacterium
GGGGACGGATGTAGCCTTCGGAAAGCTTGTTGGCCACATGGGTTTCGACGATCGCCTTGGAATTTTCGTCGGCGGTATAGGGCATGTCGATGCCAAGGATCTTGGCGGAATTGACGAGGCGCTTGGAATGCTCCGGTAGACGGAAGACGGCGGAAGAACCGTCGGGGCAGGCGTAGGCGCGAATGCCTTCAAAGCCGCCGGTGCCTAGTGCCGCACAGCCGCCCTCCTGCTCCAAGCCCACAATCTGCATGTGCGGATGAACGAGGCTGCCGCCCGAGAGCGGGCCCTTGTTCTTGTACATGAGCACGCTTCGATACTGCTGTGAATCGATCATCTGCTGCCAGCAACCCAGGGCAAACCTCATCACATGGTGGAGTTCATCCGGCTCATAGGTCACCAGGTCGGCATCGTGATCGGCCGACTCGATCAGCACGGTTTGACGGGTGGCGCGCAGGGTTTTGAACTTATTCTCGAGCCAGATACAGCCACCGTCGCGCCGGATGATATTGGCGAGTTCCTCGGTATCGCAAAAGGGGCACGCGGTGCCGGGGCGGCGGTTGTCGTCGGGCTTACCGCTCGCCTGCCGAACGTCAAATACCAGCGCCACGGGTTATACCTCCATCGGCACGATCTTGGTGCCATGGAGCTCGGAGACGCCCAATGCCGCCGCCACGGTATCGCGGTTGGCCGTGGAAATGCCGCCGCCGGGAAGGATGGTCAGGCGGTCGCCCGCATACTCGACAAGACGCGATAGGTGCTCCAGATTGTCCTCGATCGGCGTTCCGGCAGCACCACCATGCGTCAGGATACGCGTGATGCCGCAGTCGGCGAGTGTGTCAATCGCGTCGAGCTGAGCCTCGGGCGAGAGCTGGTCAAATGCCATGTGGAAGGTGATGTCGATGGGCTCACGCTTGCATTCCTCGGTCGCGCAACCCGCAGCCATCACGAGGGCGCCAAGCGTGAGTTCGTCGAGCGCCCATCCGCCAGCGCAGGGCTTGCAGCAGCCAAAGACCAAGCCGTCAATGCCCGCACTCACGGCAAGGCCCAGGTCCATCTCCATCATGCGCAGCTCGTCCTGGTTGTAGTGAAAGTCGCCGCCACGCGGACGGATCATGCACATCACCCGTGCATCGTGCTCGTGGGCATAGTTGACCGTAGCGCTGATAACGCCAGCCGAGGGCGTGGTGCCGCCGACGGCAAGGTTGTCGCACAGCTCGATGCGCCCCGCACCGGCCTCGATAGCCGCCGGCACCCGCTCAAAATTCTCAGCACAAAACTCGTACAGCACAGATAGACCCCCAAGGATGACAAACGTTTTCCGATGGGCATTGTCGCACGCCCCCATGAAGTTGCGGTGGAATAGGGACTCTTTTGGCCTCTGAGACTCCCATTTAGTCCCTATTCCACCGCAACTTAAAGGGGGCAGAACCAAAGTAACGCCGCAGGCAGAGGACGGACAGACACTATGACCCAATCCGAGGGCACGGAAACGACAGGAGCCCCCGCTCGTGACCGCGGGTCGGGGCTGCGACAA